>DASROJ010000036.1:0-10766 GCA_035646975.1 Patescibacteria group bacterium | reverse complement strand
GTTCGACGCGACCCAGCGAACCGCGCTCGATCGCGTCGCCGCCCGTGTCCTCGGAGGGCCTGCCTCGGGTGCGAAGGAAGCCACGCATCCACCGGTGCAGTGAGACGATTTTTCTTCGCTCCCCGTGCGGCAGGATCCGATTTCATCGGTTAGGCTGTCAGAGGGCGTGTCTGCGGCGCCCGCAACCTGTCTCGTGCTGGGACATTTTTCGTCGTCCGAAGGCGCCGCCTGAACCAGGCTGATAGCGCCATTGGGGACCGGACATTCCGGGCGGTTGGACTGCACCGCCCATTCGCCGGCGATGAATCCGCGAGGGACCCATTAAAGAACCCATGGAGGGATTCATGGAGGGACCCATGAATGACCGCAGGACGAAAAAGCCTCGTTCATCAGCCGGATTGTCGACAGTTGTTGCCTTCGCGTTCATCTTCCTTCCGTTGGCCGCCGCCGCGGATGACAGCCTGAAACTCCCCAAACCCACCGCCGACGATCGGGACGAGTACATCCGACGATCCCGTGTCTGGGAGCCGACGGATGTGGCTTCCAAGGATCTCTACAACGGGCCGGTGGGCAAGCTGAAGTTCGCCGTGGACCAGGAGATCACCTGCGATTTCGTTCCAAGGCCACTCGGCGGTTTCACCGCGAAATTCCTCTGCCGTCTGGAAGACGGGAGCATCGCCAAGGTGAAATATGAGCAAGGGAGTCGATACAAGGAAGTCTATGGCGAAGTCCTGGGCACCCGGCTTTTCTGGGCGCTCGGGTTTCCCGCCGACAAGATGCTTCCCGTCCGCGTGACCTGCCGCGGCTGTCCGCGATACCCCTGGAAATACATCAAGGCAAGAAAGAACAAACACGGTCTGGACGAGAAGGGGCTCATCCGCTCGTTCCCTCCCGAGGCGGAAATCGGGACCTACACGTTCGACCCGGCCGCGATGGAAGAAAAATTCGACGCCGAGTTGATCGAAGTGCACAAGGACCAGGGATGGAGCTGGAGCGCCCTGAAGAAGGTCGACGACCGACTCGGCGGGGCCACGAGGGCCGAGATCGACGCGCTCAGACTGCTGAATGCGTTCGTCCAGAACGCGGACAACAAGTACAAGCAGAACCAGCTCGTTTGTCCCCGCAAGGAGCTGGTGAAGAGCGACGACGGCAAAGTGACCTGCGGTCACCCGGTCATGTATGTCGACGACCTGGGGGCTGTCTTCGGAAAAGGCGGACTGACCACCGGCTACTCGGGCCGCGTCGATCTCGATGCCTGGAGAAAACGCCATGTATGGCGCAGGAGCCGCTCCTGCAAGGCCCGGCTGGCCTCGATCGGATGGATACTTCGCAAGTCGACCCTGAGAGACCCGGTCATCAGCGAGGAGGGACGCGCGCTGCTGGCCAGACA
The DNA here is from genome assembly GCA_035646975.1 of Patescibacteria group bacterium. Lineage (GTDB taxonomy): Bacteria > Acidobacteriota > Polarisedimenticolia > JACPZX01 > DASXTC01 > DASROJ01. The sequence continues at coordinate 9,376 of DASROJ010000036.1, read as the reverse complement.
ACTGGAGCAGCTCTCCGACAAACAGATAGCCGATCTCTTTCGCGCGGCCCGAATCGACAGGCTCCACCAGATGACCACCGACGGCCATTCCCCGCCGCGAGAGGTCACCGTGCAGGACTGGGTGGATCTCTTCAAGAAGAAACGCAGCGAGATCACACAGCATCCGGCCTGCCCGCGGCGGCATGGCTCGGCCGCCTCGGACGCCGTCCCTTGAACAACGAGACGCCGAAGGGATTCCTGGATCGGATCCTCGGAGTCTTCTCCGATGTGCGCGGCGGCGAGGGTGCGACGGCCCTGCTGCTGATGCTGAACATCTTTCTGCTTCTCGCGGCCTACTACCTGCTGAAGACGATTCGCGAGCCGCTCATCCTGGCGTCGCATGGCGGCGCGGAGGTCAAGAGCTATTCGGCGGCGGCCACCGCCGGGCTGCTCATCATTCTCGTGCCGCTGTACAGCGCGGTGGCCTCGCGCGTGTCGCGCGTCAAGCTCATCAACAGCGTGACGCTGTTCTTCATCGGATGCCTGGTGACGTTTGTCGCCCTGAACCAGGCCGGCGTGCCGATCGGCGTGCCCTTCTTCATCTGGGTCGGCATCTTCAGCATGATGATCGTCGCCCAGCTCTGGGCGTTCGCGGCCGACGTCTACACCGTGGACCAGGGAAAGCGCCTGTTTGCGATCGTGGGCTTTGGCGCCTCGCTGGGAGCGATCGTGGGATCGTTTTCCACCGGACAGCTCGTGAAGTTCTACGGTCCGTCCTCCTTCATGATCGCTGCCGCCGCGATGCTCGGCGTCTGCCTGCTGCTGACCAACGTCATCAACGCCCGGGAGAAACACACCGAGACGCCGAAGTCGGACAAGCCCGCGAGCCAGCGCAGCGGATTCTCCCTGGTGTTCGCCAACCGGTACCTTCTGCTCATCGCGATCCTGATGCTGCTCTACAACCTCGTGAACACGACCGGCGAATACATCCTCGGCAAGACGGTTGTCAGCCTGTACGAGGCCTCGCACGGCGCCGCCGCGGCCGGCGGGGCCGATGAAGGCAAGGTGATCGGAGAATTCTACGGAAACTTCTTCACCCTGGTGAACCTGCTCTCGGCGTTCATCCAGGCGTTCGTGGTCTCCCGGGTCCTCAAGTACTTCGGGGTCCGGGTCGCGCTGCTGGTGCTGCCGGCCGTGGCCCTCGTCGGTTATAGCGGCATGGCGTTCATTCCCCTGCTCTCGTTCATCCGCGGCGCCAAGCTGGCGGAGAACTCGATCGACTATTCGCTGCAGAACACGACGCGCAATGCGCTCTACCTGCCGACGAGCCAGGAAGAAAAGTACAAGGCGAAACAGGCCAACGACGCGTTCTTCGTGCGCTTCGGCGACGTGCTTTCAGCCGGGCTCGTGTTCGCCGGTACCCGCTGGCTGAGCTTCGGGTCGCGACAGTTCGCCTTCGTGAACGTCGCGCTGATCGTCGTGTGGCTCATCCTTGCGGTCGTCATCGGCCGGCGATTCGAACAGCTTTCCAAGGCCGGGGCGCCGGCGCTCCAGCCGGAGTAGTCCCGCCGTGGCCGCCTCACTTCGCCGGGTCCACGAAGGCCTCACCCGCCGGCTCAGCCTCGAGCCGCACGAAGGACGGCTGCTTTTCCTGATGGGGCTCCTGGTCGCCCTCCTGCTCGGCGCGTACACGATCGCGAAGGTGCTTCGCGACACGCTTTACCTCCAGGAGTTCGGCGCGCTGGCTCTTCCCTACGCGTACATCGGCGTCGCCGTGACCTCCGTGGGTTACGTCTGGCTCGAAGGGCGCATGGCTCGGAGGTTCGCGAAGATCGGCGCCCTGCGGTTCAACCAGTACTCCGCGATCGGATTCAGCATTCTTGCCGCCGCGGCGCTGCCGGTTGCACGGCACTGGACGACCGCCCTGTTCTACCTCTGGACCGGCGGCCAGGCCATGATGCTCCTGCCCCACTTCTGGGGCCTCGCGCTCGATGTCTGGGATTCCCGCCGCGCCCGTCGCCTCTTCCCCCTGCTGGGCGGCTGCGGGCTGGTGGGCGGCCTTGCCGGCGGCGGGTTCGCGGCCTGGTCCGCTCCGTTCCTGCGACAGGTCGGATTGATGTGGGTGCTGTCGGGGCTGCTCGTCGTCGCGCGCGCGCTGACCGGCGCGGTGGAGAGGCACCGCGCGCAATCCTCCGGGGTCCCGTCGCCCACGGTGGCTGGCTCCAGCTGGGAGATCATCCGGAAGTCCGGTTATATCAAGGTGCTCACCGTCGGGCTCGCCTTGTCGGTGGTGGTGGGGACGCTCGTTGATTTTCAGTTCAAGCTCCTCATCCAGCGGATGTATCCGGATCCCCATGCTCTGACTCAGTTCCTCGGGACGTTCTACGCCGGACTCAACGCCGTGTCGCTCCTGTTTCAATTCGGGGCGGCAGGGTGGCTGCTGCAGCGACTCGGCCTGGGGGCGGCGACCGGTCTGCAGCCGACCGCGGTGCTCCTGTTCGCGGCCTGCGCGACAATTGCGACGGGAGGGTGGGCCGTTGTCGCGATGAGGTGGTTCCAGGGAATGGTCTCGCAGACGCTCGGCAAATCGACATCGGAGATCTACTACGCGGCCATCCGCCCGAACGAACGGCGGCGTATCAAGCCGGCGCTTGACACTCTCGTCGAGCGCTGGTCGGACGCCCTCGCGGGCATCCTTCTTCTCATCGTTCTGCGATTTCTCCCCTCTCCCATCAGGGTGATCATCATCGGGACAGCCGCCCTTTCGCTGGCCTGGATCCTCGTGCTGCTGCTCTTGAACCGGCAGTACGGCCTCGCCTTCCAGGCAGCCCTGAGCCGCCGCTGGATCGAGCCGGAAACCGCCCCCGAGTCGATGCGTCTTCCCGCCGCGAAGAAGGCGCTGCTGGCCGCCCTGAGCTCCGACGATGAGCGCCAGATCCTGCTGGCCCTCAAGCTCAGCCACTACACGCGGGACCCTGAGACGGGCCGGGCTGTCCGCGGCTGTCTTCGGCATACCTCACCCGAGGTGAGGGCTGCCGCCGTGTCGGCGATGGATGAGCTGCGACTGCGCGACGACGATGTCGTCATCGAGGGATTTCTCGAAGAGCCGCATGAAGGACTTCGACGCGCCTCGGTCGGATACCTGCTCGCCCGGGGCCGGAAACGCATCGACTTTGCCCGCCGACTGCTCGACAGCGGCGATCCGACGCTGCGACTCTACCTTCTCGATGCGTTGTTCGATCGACCCTTCGAGGCGCGCAGCCTCATCACCTCGAGTTGGATCGACGCCCGCATTCAGACGGGCAGGAGCGAAGATCTGATCCTGGCCGCCCGCGCGCTCGGCGTGATGGAAGACGCGACAACGGTGGATCGCCTCAGGAGCCTGCTCACGAACCCGGACATCGAGGTCAAGCGCGTGGCCCTGCTCACCGCGGCACGCAGGCCGAGCCACGATCTGCTCGACGTCATGATCCCATCGCTGATCGTCCCGGGGCTGAGTTACGAGGCGCGCGCGGCGGTCGCCTCTGTCGGCGACGCGGCGGTGCCCGAGCTGATGCGGCTTCTGGACGGTGCGCAGGGAGAGCGCGCTCAGGAAAGCGCCGCGCGCACGCTGGCGCGGATCGGCAGCCAGCGCGCGGTGGATTGCCTCATGACGCTGGTGCGCGGCGCCGACTTGAGGCTTCGCCACATCGGGCTGCAGAACATGATGCGTATGCGTCTGCGAACCGATCAGCCGGTCCTGACGCGATCCAGCGTGCACAGGCTCTTTCTTCGCGAGCTGCGCGACTACCGCCAGTGTGTCGAGCCGGTGGCCTCGCTCGACAGGCACGCCGCGCCGGTGGTCCGCCTTCTCGGGCAGAGCTACCACGAATCGGCCGACAGGGCGCTCCAGCGCGCCCTCGAGGCCCTTTCCTGCTGGTACGACCCCAGGCCGCTCGTCGGCGTTTTCGACCGCCTCAAGTCAAGGGATCTCGCGGTTTCCTCACCCGCTTTGGAGTATCTTGGGCACGTGCTGCCTCGGGACGTGTTCGATACGGTGGTCAGGATCTTCGAAAAGGAAGTGGTGGAAGCATCCACCGCGGCTTCCGAGCCGCACAAGCTCGCCGAACAGATTCGCGTGGCGTGGGAGACCGGTGACGCGTGGCTCCGCGCCTGCGCGGTACGCGCCTCGCGATACGCTCCGGATTTCGATCGCAAGAGCTTCGCCACCGGCGATGACCCGGACCCGATGGTCCGCGCGGAGCTCGCGGCGCTCGACGGCGACGAACGCGCATTCATGGCACCGCCACCATGCTGACGCCCGTGGAACGCGTGCTGATCCTCAAGGGTGCGGATCTCCTCAAGGATGTCGGGCCGCGCCACCTTCTCGGCCTCGCGGAGGCGGCGCGAGAGATCGCCATCGCGAAGGGAGAGATTCTCTACGAGGAGAACGAGCCGGCCGACGCGCTGTACATGGTGGTCGAAGGCCGTGTGCGTTTGTCGACGGGTGGTCGCATGACTTCGGAGGTGGGACCGGGCGAAGCGTTCGGGACCTGGGCGCTGGTTGACGACTCCAGCCGCGGCCACCGCGCCGAATGCATCGAAGACGGCCTCGCGCTGGCGCTGCAGCGCGACGACTTCTACGAAAGGGCCGCCGGGGACCTGACGCTGCTGCAGGAGGTCGTTCGCGTGCTGGCCAAGCGGCTTCGTTCTCTTGTCTCCGATCGCCCCGAAGAGGCGCGCGTGGAGGCGGAAGGGATCGAGAAACCGCCCGAGCCGGCCCCTTCGGACGAGCCGGATGCGGCCACGGCGCCCCCCGCGGAGCCTGCCGCGGCCACACCCGGCGCCGCGCTCGAAGCCGCTGCGCTCGGGCAGACAGACACCCCGCCAGCCGAAGACGAGCTGCCGAACCCCGGGAACATCCCGGCAGGGTAGGCCGCGGCAGCACGCCCATGAGCTGATCCACGAAGAATCCCGGGACAGGCTTCAAGTGGGACCTCGTATCGATGGATAATCATCGCGAGGCAAACCATGAAGCACGGCGTTGGGATGACTCGTTATCTCGCAGGAACCGGACTCGCCGGCATCCTCCTGTTGTGGCTGGCGGCCGGTTCGGTCCGCGCGGAGCGCCTTCCGATCACCCGTTTCGACACCGAGCAGGGGCTCGCCAGCGAGTGGGTACGCAGCGCGGTGGAGGACCGCCAGGGGTTCATCTGGTTCGGCACCGGCGCCGGGCTGTCACGGTTCGACGGTCAGAACTTCAGGTCGTTCGGCCGCGAGCGCGGACTCGAGACCACCGCCATCCACGATCTGCTGGCGCAGGATGACGGCACGCTGCTGGTGGGGACCTCGGGCGGGCTCTATCTCTTCGACCCGGCCGGCGGCGGCCGGTACACGAGGATCCGGTCGGACACTCCCACGGGCAACTACCGGACCTTCCTGCTGCGAACGCGCGACGGGACGATCTGGGTGGGATCCAACGGACTCTATCGTCTCGAGAAGGATGCGAACGGCTCCATCCTGCGGCGGATGCAGGTGCCGCATCCCGAGGTGGACACGGAGATCCTCGATCTCATCGAAGCTCGTGATGGCGGGTTATGGGTCGCGTCAAAGGGAGTCTATCGTGTCTCGCCCGACATGAAGGCGACGCTGACGTGCGCCAGCACGGGAGACGAATCCTCCTGGTTCACCTGGCTGGCCGAAGACGGCGGCGGGCGGATCTGGACCACCGGTGTTCGCGGGCCGATGCTGGTGGAAGGGGGCGTCGGGCCAGCAGGCGCTCCGCAGGCGTGCCGCCACGTTGCTCTGCCGGACGCCGGGTGCGAAGGAGGACGGCTGCTTGCCGGACGTGGTGAAAACCTCTGGGCGGGCTGCAGCGAAGGCGTGTTCGAGATCCAGGCGACGCGCGGCGTGGTTCGAGCGGTCAAACGAGCCCAGGGCCTTCACGACCGGTACGGCGCGCCGATGCTGGTCGACACGCAGGGGAATCTCTGGATTGGAAGTGACGTGGCCGGCATCGCAAGGCTGGCGCCTGAAGGCTTCACATCGTTCGGAGTCCCGGAGGGACTCGAGGAACCCCGTTCGGCCGGCATCGAGCAGACAAGATCGGGAGAGTTGGTTCAATTCGGCTCGGCTCACGTGATCCATCGGTACGACGGAACGCGCTTTCACGCGGTCCGGCCGCGTCTGCCTGACAGTATCCATGACCGTGGCTGGGGCTGGCGGCAGTTCGACATGCAGGACCATCAAGGGGACTGGTGGATCCCGACCGGGGACGGCATCGTGCGCTACGCAGCGGTGAAGCGGCTCGAGGATCTGGCAAGCGCCCACCCGAAAGCGGTCTATGCCGAAGCCGATGGACTGCCCAGCCGGAAGGTTTTCCGGTTGTTCGAGGATTCCCATGGCAATGTCTGGGTGAGCATGTTCTGGCCCGATGTGGTGACGCCCACCGAGACCCTGGCGAGATGGGATCGTTCCACGGGACGATTCCAGCGTTACGGCGAAGCGCAGGGAGTCACCCAGCGGATTACGCCGACAGCATTTCTCGAGGTAGGAGACGACGCGAGCCTCTGGATCGGTTATTTCGAAGGGTACCTGTACCGGCATCGGAAGGGAGTTTTCCAGCGGCTTCTTGCGGACGAGCGGATCGGCGCGGGAATCGTCGGGATGCGTCGCGATCACCGCGGAAGAATCTGGATAGCGACGGCCGACCGCGGAGTCCTGCGCGTCGACGACCCGCATGCCGACGAGCCATCGTGCGTTCGTCTGACGACCCATGAGGGGCTGACGACAGACCTGGTGAACGACGTCACCGAAGACGACCGGGGCAGGATCTACATCGCCACCGACGACGGCGTCGACATCCTGGAAAATGATCGCGTGGTCCAACATCTGGGACCCGCCGAGGGGCTTCCCTCCCGCCACGTGTCGATAGCGACCTTCATGCCGGGACAGGGCATCTGGTTCGGAACCACGAATGGCCTGGCCCGACTCGATGCCGCCAACGAGTACGAACCGGCCGGCGCGCCGCGCACGAGGATCGACGCCCTGCGCGTGGGCGATGTTCAACGACCGTTGTCGGCTCTCGGCGAGTCGAAGATCACCGACCTGGTGTTGTCGCCCGATGAGCGGCGCCTGCAGATCGACTTCCTGGCGCTGGGCGCCAGAACGGGCGGCCCGGTCCGGTTCCAGTACCGGATGGAGGCGGGCGACGCCTGGTCCGAGCCGACGCTGGAACGCACGGTGCTGCTGCCGAACCTGACTCCGGGCCGCTATCGCTTCGAGGTGCGCGCGGCTGGTCTCGGCGTCGAGAGCTTCGCCGAGCCGGCGGTCGTCTCTTTCCAGGTGCTGGCTCCGTTCTGGAGGCGTGCCTGGTTCATCGGGCTGGTCTGCCTGACAGGTCTCGGGCTTGCGGCCCTGGTGTACCGGGCACGTGTGGGACATCTGCTGGCGCTCGAGCGACAGCGGACACGCATCGCGATGGATCTTCATGACGAGATGGGGTCGGGCCTCGGGAGCATCGGAGTGCTGGCCGACCTTGCTTCGGAGGATTCGGTTGACGACCTCAGGCGGCGCGAGCTTCTGGATCAGGTCGCATCGACCGCTTCCGAACTGGGCGCGTCGATGTCCGACATCGTCACCTCGCTGCGCCCGGGAGCCGACACATTGGAGGCGCTGGCCCGGCATCTGTCCGAGCGCGGCCGCCGTATGTTCCCCGGCAGGAGCCCGCAGCTCGAGATCCGGCTTCCGGAAGTCTGGCCCTCCAGCCGGCTCACACCGGCGGTGAGACACAACGTGGCTCTGATTGCGCTCGAAGCGCTTCACAACGCGGCGCGTCACGCCAACGCACGCAACGTGAAGGTCAGTCTTGAACGTGCCGATGGCTCGCGATGGCGTCTGTCGATCGAAGACGATGGACGCGGTGTGGCATCCAACGGGTCCGACCATGCGGGCGGCGGGCTCGGGCTGGAGAGCATGCGCCGTCGCGCGGCGCTGGTCGGCGCCGATTTCACGCTCAGGATGACGCCGGAGCAAGGGACCCTCGTCACGCTGCTGTTCGACCCGGCTGCCGAGGACCGGCGCGTCACACCCGGCCGGTGGCGGCTCATATGATCATCCGAGTGCGGCGATGCCGCTGCCGAGGCAACATTGTGGCGGATCCCGGAGGGAAGACGCCATGCCGCTGCGCGTAGTGGTCGTGGAAGACGACGCGCGATACCGCTCCAGCCTCGAGCAGCTCTTCGCCCATGCACCAGGGTTCTCGCTTGCGGCCAGTTTTCCGGCAGCCGTCAGCGCGGTCCGCGAGGCCGAGCAGGCGGCCGGCCAGGGCACCGTCCCGGGCTGGGACCTGGCCGTGATGGACATCGAGATGCCGGTCATGAACGGGATCGAGGCGACACGGCGCCTGAAGGCCGCGATGCCGGGCCTCAAGGTGGTAGTCCTGACGGTGTTCGAGCAGCCCGCCACGATTCTGGAAGCGATCTGCGCCGGCGCGGACGGCTACATGTTGAAGCGGTCTCGCGCCAACGAGCTGCTGGATGGACTGCGTGCCGTGGCGGAAGGTGGCGCGCCGCTCACGCCCAACGTCGCCCGCAGCCTGCTCGACCTGGTACGAGAGGTTCGCATCGAGCCATCACCCGAGCAGGGCGCGTCGCCCACGCGACTCGATCTGACCGAGCGAGAGCAGCAGGTGCTGCGATCACTGGTGGAAGGGCTCAGCTACAAGCAGGCGGCCGACATCCTGGGGATCAGCCTGGGCACCGTCCGCACGCACGTGACGTCCGTCTACCGCAAGCTCCAGGTGCACAGCGTGGCCGAGGCAGTGCCACGGGCGCTGAAGGAGAGATTGGTCTGACAGGCTGTTGAGACGCATCACCTCGGCGAGACCAGCACCCGGATCAATCCTGTGCCGGCCTCCAGCGGCTCCATCGCCTTGCCCAGGATGGCGCCGCCGGCCTGATTGCCAGCGCGCATCGCGTGGCCCGGTGTCGCCGATGTCGTCAGCAGATCGCCGGCACGAATGGCGTTCTGCGTCGCATCGACGCGGCACAGCGCGATGCCGGCGACCGCCACCAGCGCCTGACCGCGGGCCAGCTCGTACCCGGCCTGGGGCGCGACGACACAGCCGGCGACCCCGGGATCGGATGGCCTGCTCGACGCGCGCAGCGAGCCAGGGTCGGCGGCGTCCAATACGACAACGTCGCCGGGTGTCGTCACACCGTTGACCTCCAACGCAGGATAAGCAGGCCTGTCGGGGTCCGATCCGGGATGCAGCAAGGGCAGTGGTGAGTTCGGGACTGTCGAAGGTGATGGTGCTGCAGGTCCGGGGGGCTCATCGGCCTTCTTCGCTGACGGGGCCGGCGGGCGAGGCAACACGCTGCGCTCCTGCGCGGCATCCCGCTTGCCGGCGGCGATCATC
>DASROJ010000035.1:0-7468 GCA_035646975.1 Patescibacteria group bacterium | reverse complement strand
CCGGCGTTGGGATTGCCGAATAGCGAAACCGCCGTGCGCTGCAGCGTCAGGTTGGGCGCCGTGGCTCCGTCGTAGACGATCGAGACCTGGACCTGGCCTGGCGTGCAGGGCGTCGCCGCGTGCATCAGCCCGGTGGACCCGGCCAGAGCGAGTGCCGCCAGTCCCGCCAGTTTGACGAGCCTTGTAGTCCGCACTGTGTTACCTCCCATGCAATGGTTGAATGGACAAAGCGAAGGTTTCTGTCGCCTCTTTATGCCGGCAATCGGAGACGATGCGGAGGCGGGCAGGTGAAGCTTTGGTGAAGTTATCTGTTGCGCTGCCGCCATCACGCTGTCACGCCAGCGTCACAAGACCTCTCTAGGATTCCGCCCGATCCTGAATCGACTCTATCGACAACGAGAAAGCATGAGGGGCGTCTCGATGACACGCAGGTTCGGGTTGGTGTGGGCCGCGGCCGCGGCGTTGTGGCTGGGAGGTGTCATGCCGGCAACTTCTCTTGCGCAGGAGCCGTCGGAAAAACAGCAGGCGGCGAAGCAACCGGAGACGAAAGCAGCCGATGAAGAAGCGCCGAAATCCGGTCCGGATACGCTCAAGGTGGACCCGGGCAACGGAGTGACGTTTTCCACCGCCGACGGCAACTACAGCCTCAACATCGGTTTCTTCGGCCAGTTCCGGGCGCAGTACCTCGACCGCGACGAGTTCCGCCGCGCCGACACCAATCCGTCGCTTCCCTACCGCGTCGAGAACATCGGTGTGCAGGAGCCGTCGTTCCAGACGCGCCGTCTGCGTCTGCACTTCATGGGCAACTTCTACCGGCCCTGGATGGGATACAAGCTCGAGCTGGATCTGGCCGACAACGACGAGGGGTTGCGTGAGGTGTTCATCCCGTCGTTCGATACGACGGGCGGAGCCACCCCGTCGTTTCATGTCTTCGCCGGCGTCCAGGAACAGGATCAACGCACCGTCAAGACCCGCGACTTCTACATCGACCTGCATCCGAAGAGCTACGCGAACCTCCGGTTCGGCCAGTTCAAGGTCCCCCTGGGCCGCCAGGAGCTGGTCTCGGATTACACCCTGCAGATGGCCGCCAGGTCGATCGCCTCGGACTTTTTCACGCCTTCACGCGACCGGGGCTTCATGTTCTATGGCGGCACGCCAACGAACAAGATCCAGTACCGGATCGGCGCGTTCAACGGCACCGGGCTGCAGCAGGGTGTCAACCTCGACAAGTCGCTTGCCTACGTGTTCAGGCTCACCGCGACGAACAAAGGCCCGTATCTCGATTACGAGTCCCTGATCGACGCCCCGGATTCGTTCCGGCTCCAGGGTGGTTTCTCCTGGTACCAGAACCGCAACACGCCGGAGCGCGCGGATCCCACGGTGCCGATCGGCAACGTGGACGACACGCGAGTGTCCGGGGACGTCGAATTCTGGTGGCCTCACGTCAACCTGATCGGCGAATACTTCACGCGAAAGCTCGACGTGGACGAGGGATTCGATCTTCCCCAGACCTGCCGGGGCGCGTTTCTCGCGGGGCGCGTTTCATGCGACCAGTCCGGCTACACCGTGCAGGCAGGATGGCTGGTCGGGAAACGGCACGAGGTATCGGCGCGCTTTTCCAAGATCGACTTCGACCAGGACTCGGAGAAGACCCGCAGCGACGAGACGACCCTCAACTACACCTGTTTTCTCAAGGGGCACGCGGTTCGCTGGAGCACCAGCTATTCGATCTTCAACACGCAGGTCAACGCGGCGGGCAGCAGCGGGTTCAACGTGCAGGCGCTGCAGAACGACTTCAATCTTGCGAACTATACCGGGCTGGACGACGACCACAACACGCTGATCACGACACAGTTCCAGTTCAGCTTCTGAGATGGAGCTGCGCGGGTCAGCGTGAAGCGGCTGCCATCGTTTGCCGCGCAGGCCCGGGCGCCCGGCGGATGAGGGCTCGAAGCTTGCCTAGCGCTTCGGCCTCGATCTGTCGCACGCGTTCCCTGCTCACGCAGAGCTGCTCTCCGATTTCCTTCAGGGTCGAGGCGGGCTCTCCGGAAAGGCCATAGCGCATGCTGATGATCCGGCGTTCCTTTTCGCTCAACTCTCCGATGACACGGCGCAGGTGAACCAGCTCCTCCCGCTGTCCTGCCTCGTGCTCGGGGCTCGTGGCTGCATGGTCGATCAGGATGTCGATCAGCCGGGCGTGTCCGTCGCCGCGCGTATCGTCGTCAAGAGACACGGGGCGAAAGTGGGACATCGGTTTCAGGTTTTTCTTCATTTGATAGGGCGGCACCCGGATCAGCGACGCCTGCTCGGCAAGCGCGGTCAGGATCGACTTCCGGACCCAGAACGACGCGTAGGTGATGAACCTGACCCCTTTTCGATGGTCATACCTGGACGCGGCCTTGATCAGTCCGAGGTTTCCCTCGTTGAGCAGGTCATCGAGAGGGACCCCCTTGTTCTGATACTCGCGGGCGATCTTGACCACGAAGCCGAGATTGGACACCACGAGGTCGGTCTGGCTCTCGAGCATGCCGTCGAAGACGCGGCGGCCCGCTTCCAGCTCCTCGTCCCTGGTCAGCCTGCGCTGCGCCCTGATATCCGACAGATAGCGGGAAAGTGCGGATGTACCACATGCCTGGTCCGGTCTGGGCATCATGACTCCTTGGCTCATCGGTTCCAGGCCATGATGCCGAGCTTCCATTACAAAACGGGGGAGACACGATGACGAGATTCCAACGTCGTGTGTCGGGCAGGTGAGGCTCAGGCCATCAGCCTGAGACTTCTCGGAGGCAGCAGGAAGATCAGCCGTCCCGAGCCAGGCTGTGGCTCGCCGTCAACGTCTATCCTGCAGAGCCCGCCCTTCTTGAGCTCGATCGAAATGTCGGCAGGCGCCGGCACGAGCAGCTCGGAGACGAGTCTGCCGAGTCCCGGCTCGTGTCCCACCAGCAGCACCGATTCGGCGTGGTCGGCGCGCCCGGCGCGTGAAAGCGCAGAGAGGACCGCGCCGGACGACCCTTTCGGGGCGAGCGCCTCGAGCAAGGTGGCGGGACGCGATGCCTTGATCTCGCGCGTGACGATGCGGGCCGTCTGCCGCGCGCGGGTCAAGGGGCTGGTCAGGATCAGGTCGAAGCTCAAGCCAAGGGCGACCATGCCGCGCACCGCGGTGTGCATCTTGGCCCTGCCGGCGGGCGTCAGCGGACGGCCGATGTCGTCGGGATACTTCCGCGGGTCGCGCATGCCGGCCACTGCATGTCGAAGCAGGTAGATCTGCAAGAGGTCTCCCCACTCCGTTCAGGTCTGTAGCACACCGGCTGTCGACTGAGGGGCCGTCTCCTGTCGTCTTCCGGCCTCTTTTTCCTCGTCGAATAGGAGCGGCCGGAGCGTCTGCAGGCTCTCGGTGAGCGCCTGCGTCTTTCGTTCCTGGAGAAGCGCCTGGACCCGGCGGCGGATCCTGGCCTGAACGTCTTCCACGCCTCGCGATGCGTCCACGGTGACGAAGCCGAACTCCCGTGACATCTTGTTGTACTCGCGAATCAGCCGCCACTGGTACTTGCGGAACGATTCGAAGAGATCGATTCCCAGGTGCATGTCCATGCCCGCCTCCCAGTAATCGATACCCCGGCTCTTCAGCATGCGCGGGATCAGAGTGTCGGCGTCGATCTTCAGATAAAGGGTCAGGTCAGGCACCAGCGCGAAGCCGAACACGCTGCGGATCCAGCTCGGATCGGCGCCCCTGACGATGCTCCGCGCGTAGGCCGTGAAGACGTAACGGTCCGCGATCACCACGAAACCGGAACGCAGCGCCGGGATGACGATCTTCTCGAGCCGATCGGCGAAGTCGGTGGCGTAAAGCAGGCTGAAGGTGAGCTGGTTGAGGTTGTGGCCCGCCTTGGCGGCGCCGATCGTCTCGGACATCAGCTCGGAGCGGGTCCAGCCGGTCTCGATCACTCCGTACCCCTGCACCTCGAGCCATTCCTTGAGCAGACGCACCTGCGTGGAACGTCCGACACCGTCGGTCCCCTCGATCGTGATGAGCGTTCCCTTGAGATCCTGGACATTGGTGTAGGGAAGCCCGAAACCGATGAATCTCCTGCTTTCGGATGTCGGCTTCATTTCGTCTCCACGAGTCGGCGTCGCTCGAAGAGGCGGGCGACGATCTCACGGACCTTCTGCTGCTGGCTGTTGATGCTGCGCGAGCCGTCGATGACCTGGAACCCATAGTCGGGCGCCATCCGGTTGTATTCGTCCAGGACCTTGCCTTGGAACAGGCGGAAGCTCTCCACCGGGTCCTGGCTCAAGCCGAGATCCATCCCGGCCTCGTAGAACTTGATCTTGTCGCGAGCGCCGACGATTCGATCCACGGCCACTTCCAGAGGCACCTTGAAATAGAAAACGGCGTCCGGCTTGACCGCGAAGGCATAGAGATCCCTCACCCAGCGGGGGTCCACTCCGCGGGCGATGTCCCGCGCGAACGCGGTGTAGATGTACCTGTCTGCCAGCACGGTCATTCCCGCCTTGAGGTAGGGGATGATGTGATAGGTCAGCCGATCGGCGAAATCGGTGGCGTGAAGCAGGCTGAAGGTCGTGGGGGTCAGCAGGTTCTTGCGCTTGCCGCGCCGTGTCGCCTGCCTGACGAGCGCCGAGGAGTTCCACTCGGTGAAGAAGACCTGGTGGCCGCGGGCTTCGAGCCACTTGTGCAGCAGCTGGATCTGCGTGCTCTTGCCCGAACCGTCGATTCCCTCGACGACGATGAGCTTGCCCCGCTGGAGCGTGGTCTTCGCGCTCCGCGCTGCCTGCGCGCCATGGCCCACGATGGTCGGCAAAGGTGTGCACCTGAGTGATTGTTTGGATGACACCTTGATTATAGCACCCTGTCCGCCGGCCACCTTTGTGACGTCTGTGTTACAAATCGGCACAGAATCGGGCATCCGGTCCCTGGGAGTTGTCCGGGCGGGCCGGGGCGTGTATCCTGTTGTTGTGTCAAGGGAAAGAGCCTCGAAGGCCGCCGGAGAAACCTTGAACACCTTGAATGACGAGTCCCGGTTGCGGCAGCAGCTGGCGCGCCAGTGCAGACAGACGCTTGCCGAACGTTCTCGTGTCGTCCGCCGGGGCGCCCCCCGGGCGGTGCACGATCTGAGGGTTGCCACGCGGCGGCTCGAGGAGCTGCTCGAGTTCCTCCAGCCCGTGTTGCCGGCCCGCCCGCGCAAGCGGTTGATTCGAAGGTCTCGCCGCGTTCGGCGCTCTCTTGGGCAGATTCGCAACGTGGACGTGATGCGCGACCTCGTCGAACGGTACGCGCGCCGGTTGCCCAAGGCCAGGCGTCGCAGCCTGAAGCCTCTCATCGAACGCCTGTCGTCGCAGGCGATCGCCCTGAGGCAGGCCGGCGGCGGGGGCCACGGTCTGAAGTTGCCGAGCCTGCGAAAACGGATCGTCGCGGTTCGCGCGCGGTGGCGCCGTCCGGACAAGTTTTCGACGATTCGAAGAGGCCGTGAGATACTCGCGACGCGTATCCAGGAGCTGAAGGCGGCGCTGCCCACGGCGCGGAGCGGCGGGCCCGAGGCGCTGCACTCCCTGCGCATCGTCATCAAGCGCTATCGCTATTCGATCGAGATCCTGCAGCAGGCGGGATTCAGGCAGGCGCGGCCGTGGCTGCGCGCGGCTCGAATGCTCCAGACCGAGCTGGGCAGGCTGCACGATCTCGACATCCTGATCGTTCTTGTGCGCGACGAGGCAGGCTGGGCGGTGGCGCGCGCGCTGCTGCCTGAGCTGCGCGAGGAGCGGCGCGAGCGGCTTCAACAGGTGACCGGGGTCATCGAGCGGTTCGACCCGACGGTGGCTCTCGAGTTGATCGACACACTTCTCGCAAAAGAGGCGGCCGCATGAAACGTGGACCGATCGCCGTCATCGATATCGGCTCCAACACGATCCGGTCGCTCATCGTCGAGACACTGCCAGGCGGCGGCTACCGCATCCTCGACGACGAGCGGGAAGCGGCGCGTCTGGCCTCCGGGCTCGACAGCAACGGCCGACTGGCGCCGGCCGCCGTCGCGCGGGCGGTCAAAGCGCTCAAGCGCATGGCCGAGATCGCGCGCGCGCGCGGAGCGCGCAGGGCGGCCGTGGTGGCGACCAGCGCCATCCGCGGAGCCAGCAATCGTCGTTCGTTCGTCAACCGCGTCGCCCGCGAGACAGGGCTTAGGGTGAGAGTGATCTCCGGAGCGGAGGAGGCTCAGCTCGCTTTCGAAAGCGCCGCGCTGAGCTTCGATCTGGAAAACCGGCCCTGTGGAGTTGCCGACGTGGGTGGCGGAAGCACCGAGGTGATTCTGGCTCTCGGCCATCACGTCCAGCACGTCTATTCGCTCAGCCTCGGCACCGTGGCGCTGACGGAGCAGTTTCTTCATTCCGATCCCATCAAGCGCAAGGAGTTCAAGTCGTTGCGAGCCGCGGTGCGCCAGAGCCTCGAGGAGGAAGAGATCTCGGGCGATCCGCGCCCGCAGTTCCTGATCGCCTCGGGAGGAACGGCCTCAGCCATCGCGCAGGTGAGCATGGCCTTGCAGGGGATGTCGGGCCGTCCCGTGCAGGGGTTCGAGATGACGCAGGCCGAGCTGCTCCACCTTCGCGAGGCGCTGCTGGCCCGTTCCTTGTCGGAGCGCCGCCAGCTCCCCGGGCTGTCGGCGGATCGGGCCGACATCATCGTCGCCGGCGTGACGATCCTCTACGAGATACTCGCTCACCTGAAAGTCAACACGCTGCGGATCAGCGCGCGCGGGATCCGGCACGCTCTGGTCAACCGGATGATCACGCGAAACTCCGGGGCGCGCGCTGCCGCGCTGACGCGGCCGAGGCGGCTGGCGGCGGCCGCATCGTTCGCCCGTTCGCTGCGTTTCGAGCAGAGGCATGGCGAACAGGTGCAGCGGATCGCCCTGAGTCTTTTCGACCAGCTGGCCTCCAGGCTGCATCTGGAAGAATCCTCGCGCGACCTGCTGGCCGCCGCCGCGTTGCTGCACGACGTCGGGTACGTGGTGAGCTTCACACAGCATCACAAGCACACGTACCATCTGATCGCCCACGCGCAGCTCGACGGGTTCACCCCGGAGGAGCGCGAGATCATCGCGCTGGTCGCGCGCTTCCACCGGCGCACGCCGCCGAAGAAAAAGCATGCCACGTGGGTGAACCTGCCGCGGCCCCGCCGCGATCTCGTCCGTCGGCTCAGCGCCCTGCTGCGCGTTGCCGATGGGCTCGATCGGCGGCACACCCAGGCGCTCCTGGATGTGAAGTGCCGCGTCGTGCGCGGAAAACTCCGACTCACCCTCGTGTCGGAAGGAGACCTCGACGTGGAGGTTCACGCGGCCGAAGAAAAGGCGGACATGTTCCGGGACCTGTTCGGCCTGGAGCTGGTCTTCTGCCGGGCGCGAACCGGACACTCGGCCCGGTCGATACACTTCTCCGGTGAAGCGCCGGCGGCCCGGCGGTC
>DASROJ010000034.1:0-2016 GCA_035646975.1 Patescibacteria group bacterium | reverse complement strand
GTTCAAGATCCTGCATCCCGACAGGACCGAGATCCGGTTCAACAGGGAGTGGCTCGGTGCGCTGGACGCGGACGGCTTTGTCAGGCTGGCGGGCAAGTACACCGTGGCGCGCATGCTCGAACGCGACGACTTCTCGCGCCGCTACAGGAACAACGAGCCGATCGGCATCCACGAGTTTCTCTATCCGCTCGCGCAGGCGTACGACTCGGTGTTTCTCAAGGCGGATGTCGAGCTGGGCGGCACCGACCAGACATTCAACCTGCTGGTGGGCCGACGCATCATGGCGGCCTATGGTCTGGAGGCCCAGGTCATCATGACCACGCCTCTGCTCGAAGGGCTCGATGGCGTCGAGAAGATGTCCAAGTCGCTGGGCAACTACATCGGCATCGACGAGTCGCCGAAGGAGATCTTCGGCAAGGTGATGTCGATATCCGACAACCTGATGTGGCGGTACTACGAGCTGTGCACCGACATCAGCCTTCCCGACATCGCCGCGCTGAAAAAGGATGTGTCGGCCGGCACGATACACCCGATGAAGGTGAAGGCCGACCTGGCGCGGCGCATCGTGGGGGATTTTCATGGCGCGGCCGCCGGAGACGAGGCGGGCCGGGAGTTCGAGCGGGTCTTCTCGCAGCGCGAGACACCCGAGGTGGTGGAGGAGTTCACGATTCCCGAATCGGGGCGGCTCGACGAGTTCCTGCGTGTTTCCGGGGTCTCAAAATCGAATACCGAGGCGCGCCAGCTGATCAGCTCCGGTGCGGTGGCCGTGGATGGTGAGAAGGTCCTGGACGCGAAGTGGACCTTTCAGACCGCTCGAACCGGAAAGGCCGATTTCCTGGTGAAGGCGGGCAAGCGGCAGTGGAGAAAGGCGAAGAGACGCTCATGAGCGGCAGCACGCTGACGCATCTGGCCTGCTCGGCCTGCGAGACGAGCCACGAGAAGGGGCATCTCTGGAACCTCTGCCGGTCCTGCGGCATGCCCTTGCTGGCGCGGTATGACCTCACCGCCGCGCGCGCCACTCTCACGCGTGATGGTCTTGTCGGGCGCCCACCCGACATGTGGCGTTACCGCGAAGTCATGCCCGATGCCGGCGACTACCAGCCGCTGGGGGAAGGGTTCACGCCGCTGCTGCCGGCCCGGCGGCTTGCGAGGCGCTACGGGCTCAAGCATCTGTTCATCAAGGATGAATCGATCAACCCGACCGGCTCGTTCAAGGCGCGTGGTCTGGCCGCCGCCGTCGCCATGGCGCGGCGGCTGGGAGCGAAGGCTCTTTGCCTTCCGTCGGCGGGCAACGCGGGGTCTGCCGCCGCTGCGTACGGGGCCTGGGTCGGCCTGCCGGTGCATGTCTTTCTTCCGGACGAGACACCGGCGCCTTTCCTGAGGGAGGCCGCGGCATACGGCGCGCAGGTGCACACCGTGAAGGGACACATCGGTGACGCCGGCCGCGCGATGCGCGAGATGATGGCGGCGGAGCCCGGGGGGGGCTGGTTCGACCTGTCGACGCTCAAGGAGCCGTATCGAATCGAGGGAAAGAAGACGATGGGATACGAGCTTGCAGAACAGATGGGCGGAGAGCTGCCCGAGGTCGTTGTCTACCCGACGGGCGGCGGCACCGGCCTGATAGGAATGTGGAAGGCGTTTTCCGAGATGGAGAGTCTCGGCTGGATCGACGCCCGCAGGCCCCGGATGATCTCGGTGCAGTCGGATGGCTGCGCCCCGATCGTCCGCGCGTTCGAGCTGGGCATGGAAAAGGCCGAGCCCTGGCTGGACCCGCGCACGATCGCCTCGGGTCTGCGGGTCCCGTCCGCGATCGGCGATTTCCTCATGCTGCGCGCCCTGCGTGAAAGCAACGGGCGCGCGGTGGCCGTGGCGGAGGACGCCCTGGTGGGCGCCGTCCGCGAGATCGGCCAGCTGGAAGGAATCTTCACCGCGCCTGAAGGCGCCGCCACAGTGCTGGCGCTCCAGCGCCTTCTCGAGGATCGCCAGGTCTCCACGTCGGATCGCATCGTGCTGTTC
>DASROJ010000033.1:0-3505 GCA_035646975.1 Patescibacteria group bacterium | reverse complement strand
CATTCGGGGCAACGATTCAAGCATAGGTGACCGTTTCCGTGCTGTCAACGCCGGGCTTCAGGAGAATCTCATCGCCTGCTCATCCCGATCTCATGTCTTCGAGCCGGCTTCGCGGCAATGTTGAGTCGAGCGGGCGCTGCCGGGATGGCCGGCGTCGACGGATCGAAACGACCGGGTCATTGGGATCCATTGGGACAAGCGGCGACCAGTATAAACGAGGAGGACGACGATGCGAGGAATCGGGATGCGGTGCCTGGGCATCTGGGCGCTCTGCGTGCTTTCCACGGGATGCGGCATGCCACCGGCCGACACACCGCTGACATCGGCGGTGGAGAAGGCCGACGCCACGGGCGTGAAGGACCTGCTCGCGCAGGGCGCCGACCCGGGAGAAACCGACAGCCACGGGTTGACGGCGCTGATCCGCGCCGCACGGCGCGGCGACGTCGCGGTGACGCGAGTTCTGTTGCAGGGCGGAGCGTCGGTCGACCAGCGCGACAGCTTCGTGAACGGCTGGACCGCCCTGATGCACGCCACGCACACCGGCCGCATCGAGATCATGCGCGATCTTCTCGACGCCGGCGCCGATGTGAACGCCTCCAACCGGCACGGTGTCACCGCGCTGCTGCTCGCCTCGGGCGATCAGAGCGATGCCATCGTGCGGCTGCTTCTCGATCGCGGAGCCGACCCGCACCTCCGCGCCGCAAGCGGAGCTTCCCCGCTGACCAACGCTGTGGCCAACGGGCGGTCCGACCAGGTGAAGGCGCTGCTGGAAAGGGCGCCCGATCTCCGGCTCGATGACAGCCTCGCCGATTCGGTGGCCCTGCTGATGGCGCGGGCTCGCGGGAAGGGGGACATCCTCGCGAAAGTCTCCCCTCGGACACCGTAGCAGCGCGTCCGGGTCGTTGATCCGGGCAGCCAGGGTGGGGCAGACTGTCGCATGCGTCCACCGGTCGTCTTCATCTCCCACGGAGCCCCCACCGTGGCGCTCGAAGAGCACGAGGATTATGCGCGCGCGCTGGCTCGCTTCGGGCGCTCGGCCGGGCCGCTTCGCGCGATCGTCGTGATGTCGGCCCATTGGGAATCGGCCGGGCCGGCGCGCGTCACGACGGCCGGGCGGCCGGAGTTGATCTACGACTTCTACGGGTTTCCCGATCCGCTCTACACGATGACCTACCCGGCGCCGGGCGATCCGAATCTGGCGCAGGAGATGGTCTCGCTCCTCGCGCGGGCCGGCTGCGGCGCCGCAGCGGAGATGCGGCGCGGGTGGGATCACGGTGTCTGGGTCCCCCTGCGACTGATGTTCCCGGTCCCGGTCGCTCCGGTGATCGAGATCTCGCTGCCACGTCCCTCGACCCCCGCCGATCTCCTGCGTGTCGGCAGCGCGATGGCGCCGCTGCGCGACAGCGGTGTCCTGTTGATCGGCAGCGGCGGCATCGTGCACAACCTCCGCCGGATCCGCCTCGAGGAGAAAGAAGGCCCGGTCGATGACTGGGCGCGCGAGTTCGACGACTGGTTCGCGGATCGGCTGGCCAGGCGCGATGTGGAGGCCCTTGTTTCCTATCGATCGATGGCTCCTCATGCCGCCCTGGCCGCGCCCACGACGGAGCATTTCGATCCGGTTTTCTTCGTCCTGGGCGCCTCGGATGCCGGCGACCCGATCCTCACCATTCATGAGGGGATCCAGTTCGGGAATCTATCAATGAGGAGCTTCGCATGCTGACCCTTTTCGCCGCTCTCGCGCTGACCCTGCTGCCGGCCGCGTCCGCCGCTCCGATGGAGGGCAGCGTGGCCTCCGCGGACGGCGTCATGATCCATTTCCACTCCGAAGGCAGCGGCGACCCGGCGCTGGTGTTCGTGCACGGCTGGTCGTGCGACAGCGCCTACTGGAGCGCCCAGGTCACCGAGTTCGCGCCGCATCACCGCGTGGTCACGCTCGATCTCGCCGGCCATGGCAAGTCGGGGTCGGGCCGCAAGGACTGGACGATCCCCGCCTTCGGCGCCGACGTCGCGGCCGTGGTGCGCCAGCTCGACCTGAAGAGCGTGGTCCTGGTCGGCCACTCGATGGGAGGGCCCGTGACGGTGGAGGCGGCGTTGCTGATGCCCGACCGGGTGAAGCTGCTCGTGCCGGTTGATTCGCTGCAAAACGCCGAGTTCAAGCTGAAACCGGAGCAGTCCGCCGGGTTTCTCGCGGCGTTCGAGAAGGATTTCCCCGGGACGGTCCGGCAGTTCTTCAGCCAGTTCTTTCCACCCACCGCGCCCCGCGAGATCGTCGAGCCGGTGCTGAGCAGGGCCGCGTCGGCCAATCCGGCCAGCGCCCTGGCCGCCATGAGAAGCCTCATCGCCTACGACCTGACGGCGTCGCTGCCCAGGCTGAAAGCCCCCATCCACGCGATCGACTCGGACAGCAACCCGGTCGCGATCGAGGTGAACCGGAAGTACGCCCGGCGCTTCGACGCCGTGATCATGCCGGGTGTCGGCCACTTTCCGATGCTGGTGGCCCCCACGGAGTTCAACCGTCTGCTGGCCGATGCGGTGTCGGAGCTGAAATAGCGCATCCGGGAGATTTTTTTCGAACCTTCCGAACGGCCGGGCCGTTACTATCGACGTCCTGTCCCTGTGGTGACATCCAAGGAGACACCCATGCGCCTTTCCACCGCATTACTCGCACTGCCGTTAGCGGCCCTGGTGGCCATCGCGCCGCCCGCTGCCGCCGCCGACGAAACCACGAGAACCCTCAAGCTCGAGCTGGCTCCGACCGGCCGGTTCGCCGTCGAGAACCTGGCGGGCTCCATGAGGGTGACGAACGGCTCGGGCGACAAGGTCGTGGCCATCGCCACGATCCATGGAGAAAGCGCCCAGATCGCCGATTCGATCCGGTTCGAGCAGGTCACCGGCGAGGAAGGAGTGACGACGCTGCGCGTCATCTATCCGACCGACCGCTACACCACCTTCCGTTACCCGCGCATGAACGACCGGGGCAAGTCCGATTCGGAAGAGTCCGGGTCGGAAAAATCATGGACCGACGGCTGGTTTTCGGGATGGCTCGGCGGCAGCTCCTCCACCACGAAATACGCCGGGCACAAGGTCAAGGTCAGCGAGAGCACGGGTGTCATCCTCTACGCCGACGTCGAAGTGCAGCTGCCGCGCCGCGAGCTGGACGGGACGATGCGCAACCTGGTCGGCAGGATCGACGGGCAGGGCCTCGAGGGAACCCTGAAGTTCGACAGCGCCAGCGGCGACATCACCTTGCAGAAGTCCGGCGGCAGGATCACCGCCGACACCGGCAGCGGCGACATCAAGGCCACCGGGATGGAAGGATCCTTCTCCGGTGACACCGGCAGCGGCAACATCGATCTGGACGGATTCCATGGCGAATCGATCAAGTGCGACACCGGTTCGGGCGATGTCAGCATCGAAGATGGCAACGCGCGCAAGATCGACGTGAACACCGGTTCGGGGGACGTCCGCCTGAGCGACGTGGACGCCGAGGACATCCTGGCCGACA
>DASROJ010000032.1:0-12263 GCA_035646975.1 Patescibacteria group bacterium | reverse complement strand
CCTCCAGCGCGCGGCGCGCGGCCCCCTGCCCTTTCACCTCGGCGAGGTCCAGACCCCAGCCCCCCGGTGGCGACAGGAGCTTGAACATGATCGATTCGCGCGACTCGATGCCGGCCGGCATCGGGGAGCCCTCGGCGCCGTTGAGCAGCGCGATCGCCTCGCCGAGGCTGCGCACCGGAACCACATCGATCCCCTCCACCACACCGGCCTCCTCCGCGTTGGCCACCGGCACCAGAAGACGGGTCAACCCTGTCTTGCGCGCCTCCAGCGCCGCGGACAATGTCCCGGGCACCGGCCTCACCGACCCATCGAGGGACAGCTCGCCCATCATCAATGTCGACTCCTGGATCGGGTCGGCCAGCGCCCCCTCGTTGAGCGCGACGATGGCCGCCGCCACCGGCAGATCGAGGGAGGAGCCGACTTTGCGGATGTCGGCCGGTGCAAGGTTGACGGTCATCCGCTTCTGGGGATAGGTGAATCCGGAGTTGAGAATCGCCGATCGAACACGTTCACGGCTTTCCCGTACGGCGCTGTCGGGAAGACCGACCGTGTTGACGGCCGGCAGGCCGGAAGAGGCGTGTGCTTCCACACGCACGATGGTGGCGTCGATGCCGGAAAGCGCGGCGCTGAGCATCCGGGACAGCATGGGGGCGTCTTCCCTCCGCGTAACGCCCTCCGGGACCGGCCCGCTGCCGTGTGGCGCGGAAAAAAGAAAAGGGCCGGTCGCGCGGCCAACAGCCAGGTCGCCGCGCGCAGCCAGCCCTCTGCGCACAGAGAGTAGAGAACGCGCGGCGGCATGTCAAACGACGACACGCCTGTCCACGGCAACCTGGCGGGCGCGCGTGGCGTATCATCACCAGCTGCCGATGGCCATGTGGCCATGTGGCCATGTGGCGATTTGGCGATGTGGCCATGTGGCCATGTGGCCATGTGGCCATTTGGCCATTTGGCGATGGGCCATCAGTCACGACGAGCGCCAACCACCGGGGGGATGCGACCATGGGACTCATCAACTGGATCTTCGATTTCTATCAGCAATACAGGATTGACCAGCTGCGGGACGAGGCAGCGCGCACGCGCGCCGAGGCCAGCTCGGTGCGGAGCCCGACCGGCAACGTCGATGCCGATCGACTGGAGCGGGCGATCGGCGAGCTGGCGCTGGCCGTCAAGACGGTCCAGCGAATCGCCGTGGAAAAGGGGCTCTGCACGCCCGAGGAGTTCCAGCAGAAGCTCAAGGCCATCGACCTGGAAGACGGCCGGGCCGATGGACGAGCGCCCCTGGGATGATCAGGTCAACAGCGGCAGCGACAGCCTGACTTCCTCTCCGCCGATTGCCGCCGGCCCGGTGCTCACCTCGCCGCCGTGACGCAGCGCGATGGCGCGCACCACGGCGAGGCCCAGGCCGGTGCCCGGAACGCGATTGCGCGCCGAGGCGTCCCTCACGAATCTCTCGAACACGAACGGGCGGAGCTCGGGTGGAATGCCGGGACCGTTGTCCGCCACGGTGATGACACCGCGCCCGTCCTGCTGCATGACCTTGATCCGGATCAGCGCATCACGACCGCCGTACTTCCGGCTGTTCTCGACGAGATTTCCGACGGCGCGTTCGAGCAGCTCTTCGCTTCCCCGCACCAGGATCTCATCGGGTGCGTCGACCTCCAGCGCGCCGCCGGAGGGCCCGTCGGTCTTCGCCTGCCGCGCCGCCACCACCCGCGAGAGATCGCAGATGTTCACGGGTGTCTGCGGCAGGCCCGCCGACTCGGAGCGGGCCAGCACCAGCAACGCCTCGACCAGCCGGTCCAGCGACACGAGATCGCCGAGCGCCGCTTCCGCCTCGGCCTTCAATACCGGACGATCCGCCAGCTGTCCTGAAAGCTGCTCGAGCCGCCCGCGCAGCATGGTCAGCGGCGTGCGCAGCTCATGCGACGCTTCCTGGGTGAATCGCTTTTCACGCGCCAGCGTCTCTCCCAGCCGGCGCAGCAGGCTGTCGAACGCTTTTTCGAGACCTGCCAGCTCGGCGGGCCTCGCGCCGACTCCCAGGGCCACACCCGGCTCGGGTTTGAGCCGGGCCGCGGCGCGTCGCAAGGCGCCGAGGGGCCGGAGCAACCGGCGGAAGACCACCATGCCGGCAACACCGCCGACGAGCACCGCCAGCGGCAGGGTCGCGAACACGCCGAGCGCGGCGCGACGCACCCCCGGCTCGGCCAGGATATCGAGAGTGATCACACGGACGTTCTGACTCGACCCGCATTTCTGCGCGCAGGCGCGATACAGCAGCGGCGCAATCCAGGCGCCGCCGAGCTTGACCGAACCGCACCCACCGGCCAGCGGCGCGCCGGGCAGCTCCCCGGACCAGCCGGCCAGATCTCCCTGCGCCGCCAGGGCGAAACCATCCCCGTTGATCAGCTCCAGACGGTAGCCATCCATCGCCGCCTCGTTGAGCTCTTCGCGCGCCGGAGCCATGTCCCCCTCGGGAGCCTCTTCATGGATCCGCTCCTGGGCGATCGCGTGGCAGATCGATGTCGCGACATTTCGCAGCGCTTCATCCTGGTCCCGGCGCAGCAGCAGCGCGCTGGCCCCCATGGCCCCGGCGACGAGCAGGCTGCAGGCCAGCGCCACGACCAGGATCTGCACGCGCGTGAGCTGCCAGACCAGCGTGGGGGCTCTCACTCGGTGTAGCCGATCGAGTAGCCGAACCCGCGGTGGGTCCGGATGATCCCGTCACCCGCGCCGCCCGCCAGCTTGCGGCGGAGCCGTCCGATGAGGACCTCGAGACTCGACTCGGAGCTTTCGCTGTCCTGTCCCCACACCGTCTCGAGAATGTCGGTGCGGGACACCGCCTGACCCCTGCGCCGAAGCAGCATCTCGAGGATGGCGAACTCCCGCGCGGTCACCGGAACATCCTGGCCGCGGATCAGCACGCGACGCTCGGTCAGCCGGATCTCGAGATCCTCGAGCATGACGACCGGAGCGTCGAATCGCGGGCCGCGCCGCATCAGGGCCCTCATCCTGGCCAGCAGCTCGGCCACCGCGAACGGCTTGCGAAGGTAGTCGTCGGCGCCCGCGTCCAGACCACGCACGCGGTCCTCCACCTCGCCGCGGGCGGTCAGGATCAGCACCGGTGTGGCGTCTCCCCCGGCCCGCATCTCGCGGCAGAGCTCGATGCCCGCGCCGTCGGGCAGCATCCAGTCCAGCACGATCGCGCCGTACTTGCCCGAGGCCAGCTTCTTTCTCGCACCGGCGAGATCGACCGTCCCTTCGGGAGTGTAGCCGGCGTCCTTGAGCATCCGCTCGACCATCCGCCGGGTCTCGGAGTGATCTTCAACCACCAGAATGCGCACCGGAGTCGCTCCTCTGTCTTACGACGTTCAGCCAACGTTCAGATTGCCTGCGCTTCGAGCCGGATCAACGACTCGACCGTGGAAAAGCGGAATGATTCCGATTATCCTCGCACCGTGCTGTCCCGCCCGCATTCCCCATCCGGCGAATCTCCCGGTATCACGGTGGCCGTGGCCGTGGCCATCATTATCGCGCTCGCGGCGCCGCTTTTCTTCCTCGGTCTGGGAGATCGCGCGCTTTCCGATCCCGACGAGCCGTACTACGCCGTCCCGGCGCTCGAGATGCTTCACACCGGCTCCTGGCAGGTGCCGGTGTTTCGCGGACAGCCCTGGTTCGACAAGCCCATCCTGTTTTACTGGATGGTGCTGGCCGCCTACAAGTGTTTCGGTGTGTCGGAAGGAGCGGCAAGACTCGGTTCGGCGCTGGCCGGGCTCTGCGGTCTGCTCGCGGTGTTCCAGCTTGGACGTCGGCTGGGCTTCACCACCCGCGGCGCGCTGGCCGCGAGCCTGATGCTCGCGACGTCACTCGGCTACGCGCTGGCCGCCCGCGCCGCGATCACCGACATGACGCTGACACTCATGGTGACCGCCGGGATGCTGGCCACGGCCGGCTATCTGTCCCATGGTGGTCTGGGGGCCTGCCTGCTCGCGGGCGCGGCCTTCGGTCTTGCCACACTGACCAAGGGCCCCGTCGGATTGCTCATCCCCGGCGTGGCGCTCTGCGCGTACGCGGTGGCGGTGCGCCGCAAGGAGCTCATCCGCCCCGCGGCTCTTGCCGCCGGCGCGGTGGGCTGCCTTCTCACCGCCGCGCCCTGGTACGTGTACATGGCGCTGGCTCACAGGGGATTGTTGCTGGATACATTCATCGGGCAGGGCAACCTGGGCCGATTCCTTCAACCCGAGCACACGACGTTCCATCTCTACTACCTGGTCGTCCTTGCCGTCGGACTCCTGCCCTGGTCGGGCGCCCTTCCCGCCGCCCTGGTCAGGGCCTCCATGACGATCACGATCGCCGGGGCGGCCCGCGCCGCGGAGCGGGATCGCCAGCGTCACCTGCCGCCTGGCCCAGACCAGCTGCTGCTCGTCTGCTGGTTCGGCGCAGTGCTGCTCATCTTCTCCATCGCCGCATCGAAGCTTCCGACCTACGTGCTGCCGGCGTTTCCGCCTGCCGCGCTGATGATCGCCGCGTTCTGGGATCGGGAGCTGGCCCCCGGGCGTCACGGTCCGCCGGCACGTTCGGCGGGGGCGGCCAACGGCATCGGCCTGATCATCTGCCTGCTGAGCGCCGCGGGTGTCGTCTACGTCACCCGGACGCACGGCTGGGACCTGGTCACCTCCATCGGTGGCGCTGCGTGTGCTGCGTTGCTTGCCGGGTCGATCCTCGCGGCGATCGCAACGCGCTCCGGGTCGATGAAATGGTTCCTCATCGTGCAGTGCGGCGCGTCCGCCGTCGCGATGATCCTGCTGCTCGGCGTGGCGATGCCACGCCTCGAGCCGTACGATTCCACCCGCCCGCTGGTCCGGGACCTGGAGTCGCGCGGACTGTCGGGAGAGGTCATCGCCACGTACAAGGTCGCCGACGTGAGCCTCGACTACTACCTCGGCCGAAGTCTTTCATCGGCGAAGCGGATGAAGGAGGTGCGCGATCTGGTCGCGCAGCAACCCGGGCGCATCTGGGTGGTTCGCACCGAGGACCTCGATGCGATACACTCCGATACCGGTGTGATCTCTGAAGATGTCCATCGCGGTCCTCACCGATCGGCCGTCCGGCTCTCCCTCGCCACCACCGCCGTTCCGGGGGCTCCATGATCCTCGACTTCGCCCAAAAGCCGCTCGTGACTTTCGTGCTGCCGGTGTACAACGCGCAGTCGCTGCTCGAGGGCACGCTGCGCAAAGTACATGCATGGCTGAGCGCGCGCCCCGAGGTCTGGGAGCTGGTCATCGTCGACGACTGCTCCACCGACGGCTCGCACGAGATCATCGAGCGTTTCGCGCTGGCCCACGAAGGCGCCGCGATCTCCAGGATTCGGTTCACGGAAAACCGCGGCAAGGGATTCGCGATACGGGTGGGGCTCGGGCTGGCGCGCGGCACCTACGTCATCTTCACCGACTGCGACCTGGCCTATCCGGTCGAAAACGCCTCCAGGGTCCTGGCCCAGCTCGAGGCCGGCGCCGACGTCTCCATCGCCTGCCGTGTCCTGCCCGAGAGCACCTACCTGATCAGCCCGTCGTTCTTCTCGTACCTGTACACGCGCCACGTCATGGGTCGGTTCTTCAATCTGCTGTGCCGCGTGCTCACCGTGCCGCGTCTTCTCGACACGCAGGCCGGGCTCAAGGGTTTTCGCACCGAGGTGGTGCGACCGATCCTCGGCCGGCTCGTGATGAACGGGTTTTCATTCGACGTGGAGCTGCTGCGCGCTTTGATGGATCGGGACGCCCGCATCGTGGAGACGGCCGTCTCGTTCCGCTACGACAGCGAGCCGAGCACCGTGCGATTCGTCTACGACTCTGCCGTGATGCTGCGCGACCTGCTGCACATCCGGTACCGTTCGCTGCGCGGCGCGTACCTGCGCGACGTCGAGACCACCGACCCGGCACGGCTGGTCGTGCGCGCGGACGATTTCGGTCTTTCGCCCGGCGTGAACCAGGCGATCCAGGAAGGGCTGGAGGCGGGTTTCCTCACCAGCACGTCGATCATGCTGGGCACACCTCACGCGCCGGCGGCGATGCGATGGGCGGCCGACCATCCCGGGTTCAGCTTTGGCGTGCATCTGAATCTCACCCAGGGACGCCCGGTGCTGCCCACCGGGCAGGTGCGCAGCCTGGTGGATGGTTCGGGGGAGTTCTACCCGCTGGGCCGGTTTCTCTTCCGGTTCTTCACGGGGCGGGTCCGCAGCAAGCAGGTGCGTTCCGAGTGGAGAGCTCAAATCGCCGCCGTGCGCGCGGCCGGTGTGCGTGTGGCGCATCTCGACAGCCATCATCATGTGCACCTGCTTCCCCGCTTCTGTTCGAAGATCACCCTGCCGCTGGCGAAGGAGGAGGGCATCCCGGTGCGGGCGATGGATGGACCCGTGCGCGGCCGCGGCCGGTGGCCCGACCTCAAAGGACTGCTGCTCTCGCTGGCGTCCCGCGCGGCCCGGCGCGCCGGAATCGACCGCTTCGTAGAAGCGCGCGGCTCCGGCACCGCGTTGATGCGCCGGCCGACCCTCGCGGTGCTGCAGTCGCTGCTGTTGCGCATGAAACCGGGACGAACCTACGAGCTGGTCGTTCACCCGGGCATCGTCGATCTTGCCCTGCGGGACTCCGGCGATGCCTACCTCGCCGGGCGCGAGAAGGAGCAGCAGCTTCTCGCCTCAGAGGAGTATCGCGCCGCGCTGCGCCACCACGGCATCGAGCTGACCGAGCCCAGCGGGACTGAAGCGGCGGACACCGCGCGCTCGGCGGGAAGTCATCGCAACGGCAGCTGAACTCGGGTGATCCTGCCGGCCGCCGGGGCGGTCAGGGACAGGCAAGCGACTGTCTTGGCTGACCGGACGAGTCGAATCCCAGGGGACCGGTGCCGCAGGCGTTTCGCTCGCGCACCAGGTAATAGAACGCAAGCCCTGCCGCCGGCAGGTCGGGATCGGTGGCCGAGGACTGCACCAGACCGGTCTCGAGACAGGACGCCGAGGCCACACCCCCATCGGAGATCAGCGTCGCGACATCCCCCCGCAGCAGGTCGAACACCAGGCCGGTCCCCTGCGCCGGGTCGGGGTCCCACCCGAGCTGCGAGGGATTGACGCCCACCACGCTCAGGTTCGTCGACTCGGCCGGAAAATCCGAGGCGGTGGCGTCCCGCGGAGCGCAGTCGGAGCCATTGGCCCTCCCGTCGCCGTCGATATCCGGATCGCAGACATCACCCGTTCCATCACCGTCGAGATCTTCCTGCGCCGGGTTGGCGACCAGCACGCAGGAGTCGGCCGTGTCCGGAACGCCGTCGGCATCGGCGTCCGGCAAGGTCATGGTCGTCACCGTCTTGAGGATCCAGTACTCCGGATCGAATTCCACGCTTGTCGGCTGTGACGCCGTCGGTGGCAGTGCGAAATCCTGGCCCAGCGTCGTGTTTTCCACGGTCGTCGTGGCGAAGCCGGCCGCGGTGTTCACCTTGAGGTCAACCGGCATGTCGAAAACCGGGCCGGCCTGGATTTGCTCGATTCGGACATGGGTGACCCACCCCGCCGGCGTCCAAGCCGCGCTCCATCCCCACCGGTAGCTCGGCTCGCCGCTCTGATAGACCCATCGATCGAAGAAGCTGAAGAGCGCCTTTCCCGAGGCCGACTCCATCTCGACCCTGAAGTCCGGAGTGGTTGCGTTGGAGTACTTGTAGTCGAAGCCGTAATGGCGCAGCCCCAGGAAAAACGATGCATCGCCGACCCTTCGCCGGAGCATGTGCAGCACCCAGGCGCCGCGGTCATACACGGTGTGGCCGAAGTTGTTGCAGGTGCCCGGATCGGCCAACGTCCCGCAGAAGGGCCGCGTATCGAATCCTGCCATGTAGGATCGAAGTCCGGCGGCTCCGTTCAGGTGCTCCCACCAGAGCGCCTCTGAATAGGAGGCGAATCCCTCGTTGAGCCAGGTCTCCTTCCAGTTCGACAGCGTGACACTGTCACCCCACCACTGGTGCGCCATCTCGTGAGCGACGATCCAGTCGTATCGATGATCGCCCGTCACCTGGGCGGCGCCGTACGAGGTGCCCGTCTGGTGCTCCATGCCTCCACCGAACGGGAAGAGCGCATGACCGTACTTCTCGCTGACAAACGGGTACTCGCCGAACAGACCGGAGAAAAAGACGAGCTGCGGCACGGTCACCGAGAAATCGATCTGAGCCGCCGCGAGCTTCTCGGGATAGACATAGTGCTCCACGAGCATCGGCGGGCCGCCTGTGACAGGTGGATAGCTGTCGGTGATGGTCGAGTAGTTCGAGATCGCCACCGACACCAGGTAGGTGCTGATCGGATAGGCGGAACGCCACTGGAATGTCCTGGTTCCATCGCCCACGACGATCGTCGCTGTCAACAGGCCGTTCGACACGCCGATCAGGGTGTCGGGCACGTTGAGGTTCATGTCGACGATCGCCTTGTCGGTCGGGTCATCGATGCAGGGCCACCAGACCGGCGCGTAGATGTCCTCGGACAACGAGGAAATGATGGGCTGGGCGGTGGCGCCGTGCGTGCGAAACGTGAACGCGCCGTACCCGGCCGCCGGGGGCGTGCCGGACCAGTCGATGGAAAAATCGAGCAACTCACCGAGCGCGTACGGGCGATCGAGGGTGATGTGAAGCAGATTGCTCCCGCGCGTGAAGGCCAGCGCGGTCACCCCCTTGCGGATCGAAGTGACCGCGAGGACATCGTACAACCCGACGTCGAGGGCGCTCAACCCGGCTGTCTCCACCAGCGCCTGGAGGCGCACCGTTCCCTCGATCCTCGTCGTGGCCGGGATGACCTTCAGGTCGATGGTGTATCGCTGGACGTCGACCGGCCGTGGCGCGGTGAGCGACGCGACCTGCCGCGCCAGGGCGTTGGCTCCTCCGCGGGGCGCATGCTCCTGGAGCCGGATCACCCGGCGCTCGTCCGGCGTCGGCGGCCTGGCGGCGGCCGCACGTGTCTCCTGCGCGAACCCCCGCAACGGGGGCGCGAGACACGTTATTAATAGGATGATGACCGAACGAGCCAGCCGATACGGCATATGAGTTCTCAAAGATACCCAGAATCAGGCGAATATACCAAGAAAACCGGGGGAAAAGCGGGAACCATAAACGCTCCGCGGTGTCGAATCGTAGTGATGGGCAGAAAGGCCGGGAAAGCGCCATGACACAACGGGCGATGACGCCGCAGGATGAAGAGCGAACCGCGATAGAACGGGCCCGCTCGGGCTCGGTGGAAGCCTTCGAGCCGCTGGTGAGCCTGTACGGCTCCCGGATCATCCGTCTGGCCTATCACTTTCTTGGCGACTGGGAGGAAGCCCGTGATCTGGCCCAGGAAACCTTCGCCCGCGCCTATCTCTGCCTGAACCGCTATGACCCCGGCAGGCCGTTCGGCGCCTGGATTTTCACGATCGCCGCCCGACTCGCCACCGACCGGCTGCGCAATCGCCGGATGCGAGCCCGGGCGGGAGAATCGCTCCGGCTGCTGGCCTCGGAGGCCCCCGCCCCTTTCGACACGCTGAGCGCCTTGAGCCTCAAGGAGGCTCTGGGACGGCTGACCCCCCGTCAACGCCAGGCCGTGGTGCTGTGCGATCTGCACGGGTTCACCGCCACCGAGGCCGCTTCGATGATCGCCTGCACCGCCAGCACGGTTCGCGTGCTGCGATTCCTCGCCCGGCGACGTCTGCGCGAGCTGCTGGGCGCTGAAAGCCCGACCGGCGAGTCCGACGTCGAGGCAGTCACCGCGGAGGTCAACGAGTGAGCGAGCGACACGAGTTCGACATCCAAGACCCGTTCGGAACCAGGCCCGACGAAAAGCCGCCGCAGGGATGGGACGAGGGCTTCTGGGAGGACGTGTGCGCGCGCATCGAGGATCACAGAAGCGACCCCGCGAGCTCCCGGCCGCCGGAGCCTCCGAAGCGTGACGGTGTTCCCCCGCGCGCGGTGGCGATCGCGACGATCATGATGCTGATGGCGGCCGCCGCGGGGCTGATCTACAACGGTGGCGCGCCGCGCGAGCCCCGGCGCGAGCCGTCGTCCCCGACCCTGGTGAACGTCAGCGGGGACGGCGATCCGGCCGTGTCGGTGGAGTGGACCAGCAGCGGCGGACGCCGATCCGGATACGTCGTCCTGCAATCGTTCGAACCCGATATCTCCTACGTCGTGATCGATCGACGACTGGCGATGCCGCAATGAAGATGCCGACGCTCACACGGATGGCGAGGAGGATCGGGATGCCCGATGGGATGCTGAATCGCGTCCGGCAGGTCCTGCTGGCGACGGTGGCCTGCGCCGTGGTGGCCGCCTCGGCCGCCGCGCTTTCCTCGCCTGCGAGGCTTGCCCCGTCAAAGGCGGTCGAGCAACGGCTGGGTCCCGCGTTCGTCGCCTTCACCCCGCCTGATCCACGTCCGCTGGCCAGGCCGCCCGACCATGTCCTCGTGCAGCTGTTTCGCGGCCGGACTCAACCGTCGCGCGAGGAGGTCTCCATCACCACGATCTTCCGCGAGCGATCCTTCACCGTTCTGGGCGACGCCGATGTCGCCGGCGGGTCGGAGGAGGATCTCAAGTCGCAGGTCCGGGAGGTCTTCTCACTCAGGGAGCTGTCGTCGCTCGGTTCGAGCATCGTCGCGCTTTCTGGCGGATCCGCGGTGCTCGACGACAACGGACACCGCGTGGAGATACACGTCGAGGGGCAGCCCGTCGGCGGGCAGGCCGCCCGGCTGGTGGTGTCCGAGGTTCAGGACGGACAGGAAATCGTCGCGAGCAGCGTCATCGCGCGCATGGGCAAGACCGTCGTGCTGGCAGGACCGCCGGCCTCGGGGGCCACGGGCGGCAGGGAGATCGACTTCGTCTGCCTGACTCCGTTCCGGTGACTACTTCGTCTTCAGGCTCCTGAACGTCGTGTCGTCCCCCAGCAGGAGCCATTCGACGATCGACAACGGCAGGCTTCCGTTGGCGAGCAGGCGATCGTGATAATCGCGAAGGCGGAAGTCCTTCCCTTTGCGATCGCGGTACAGGCCCAGCAAGCGCTCGATCTGGTACTTGCCCACCATGTAGTTCATCTTCTGGCCCGGCGTGGCCGCGGCGCCGGCCGCCTCACCCGTGGCGGCTTCCCTGTCCAGGCCGCCTTCGTTCATGAAGAAGTCCACCGCCTGGGGAAAGCTCCACTCGCCGGTGGCAAGCCTGACATCGACCGGGATGCGTGCCGCCCGGTATCGCATCAGCCTCATCACCTGGGCCTGTCCTTCGGGGCTGTCATCGTAGAGTCCGGTGCGCAGCAGCATCTCCTCGCCGTAGAGGGCCCAGCCCTCCACGAACACCCCGTCCTGATGCATGCGGCGGATCTCGTTCGTGTTGCGGTTGGCGATCGAGATCTGGAGGAAATGCCCCGGGATTCCCTCGTGCCCGAGGATCGGCCGCGGGTCCGAAAGGGCGGCGCGAAGATAGAAGTTCTCGCTCCGGGGATTGTACTCGGGCAGGAAGTAGAAGCCGGTCGGGTCCGAGTCGAAGACACCCGGTGCGTTCATGAAGCCGCCCGGCGAAGTCGGCTTGAAGGCCGCGGGAAGCTCGACGATGCGGAAAGGGCCGATGTAGTTGGGAATCGTCACGATCTCATGACGCGCGAGGTGCTGAAGCAATGCGGCCGTCTGAGCCTCGTATCCGCGACGGAACTCGCCGCCATTCGCCGGGAGCGGCTTGCCGGCCGGCCGCCGCAGCGTGTCGGCGAGGGTCGGATCGGGAAGCCATGACTCCATCGCCTTGGCGCGCGCCAGCTCAATGTTTCCTATCGTGACGAGCTGATCGGCGTCCAGCGGCAGAAGATAGACATCATGAAGCATGGCGTCGTAGCTCTCGCGCCCGATGGCGAGAGGGGCGTTGAATGATTTCTCCGCGGACTTGAGCCAGACGCCGAAATCCTTCAGAGCTCTGAGCGCTCCTTCGCGTGCGTTGACCAGGTCGGCTCGCTCGGGCGCGGAGAGGTCATCCTCGAGGATCCCGAGGCTGTCGTTGAACAGGGGTGGCGCGCCATCGACCGATTGACGCGCGAGGCTGGCGAGCAACGGCACCACCTCGACCAGCTCGGTCCGGGCTTCCGACAGCAGGGCCGGCATCGTCCTCATGCGTGCAATGGCCGAGCGCGCCCGCTGGCGACGCGGCTGGTAGTCTTTCTTCAGCAGCGAGAAGATCCCGTTGGTGCATTCCTCGACGTAGAGGCCCGGGTCGCGCCGCGCCCGGCGCAGGAC
>DASROJ010000031.1:0-6495 GCA_035646975.1 Patescibacteria group bacterium | reverse complement strand
GTGGGATAGCGAGCCGCCCTACGCCTATGGGAGGGATGAGCCGCAGTACGGGGAGAAAAACTCCATCGGTCCCGACACCGCGGCAATCCTGCTGGGGGCTTTTGAGGATCTATTCTCACAGAAGTAACACCGGCGCGTTGTCCGGGCGTGGCCGCGGCCCTATATTCGCCATCGATGAAATCAGCCGCGACGAAGACGCTCACCCGGCTCAAAGTCACCGACGAGCGCGGGTTCGAAAAGACGATCCTGATCGACAAGGATGTCTTTCCTCTCGGACGCGAGATCTCCGCCGGACTGGTCCTGACTGACGGACAAGCTGAGCGTGGTGAGCGTGACGAACATCCTGGCGACATCGCGGCGTGCCACGCGCTGATCATCCGCGACGGCGAATCCTACATCCTGAAGGATCAAGCCGGCTCCTGCGGCACGAGGGTCAACGGGCGGCCGATCCGCAGCACGGTGCTCAAGCACGCCGATGAAATCAGGCTCGGCTCCAGCAGCCTGAGGATTCAGTTCCTCATCGAAGGAACCAGGGCGTCCGATCACGAGGAAGCCCGCATCAGGCAGCTGCTCGAAGCGCTGCGCGAGCTGCATGCTTCACCCGAGACCAGGGAAGTCTGCGCCCGGGCCGCGGCCGCCATCATGGGGCTGACTGGATCCACATGGGCCGCCGTTACCCTGCGCAACGCGTCGAACACCCTCGAAATGGTCGCGGCGGTGGACCGGGCCGGCAACCTGCCCGACGCCCCTTCGGCCATCGCCCAGCACGTGGCAAACACCGCTCGAAGCTATTTCCATCCGGCGCGGCTCTGCGTGCCGGTGATGGGCACCGACGGACTGCTCGGCGTGATCGATGCGGGTCCGCGGGAAGCCAGGCCATATCAGGCAGGCGAGATGAACCTGCTCGAGGCGCTGGCTTCACACGTCGGCGTGGCGCTCGCCAACGCCCGGCGGATGAGAATGGACGCCCCCTTGCCCGCGCAGGAAGCCGCCGCAAGCTGAGCGTGGTACGATCCGCCGATGTGAAGCTCAGCCCAACGGTCATCCTGATACTGTCCGCGTTGTCCGGGTTTTCTCCCATTGCCGAGGCGGCGACCGCTCCCGCCCCTGCACCCGAACCTGCTCAGACGCGACTGCGCATCCAGACCGACTTCTCCTACACGGCCAACCTGGTGCACTGGGTCGACAACCTTGCGGGCACCTCGGTCGGCAAGACGATGTTCTTCCATCAGCGCTACTGGGAGGAGCGGTTCGGCCCGATGGACGGGGAGGATCGCCGCGCCTTGGAGGAGTTTGCCCGTATCCGCCGGCTTCCTGTGCCGGCCATCGGCCGCGCCGTTGTCAATGAGTCGGGCTGTCTTCCGGTGGAAAGCGAGGGGTTGGGCTGGAACCAGCTGTTTCTTGCCGAAGCGATGGGCGCCGGATCGCTGGAGGATTTTCGGCGCAGGATGGCAACCCACCTGGACGAGCAGGATGTCGCGCGGTTGATGGCCTCCATCGACCGGTTCGGCCCCCGCTTCGAGCGGGTCTGGAAAGACCTCTCCTACGTGAAGCGGTTTGACGCGCGCTTCAGACGATACCTCGGCGAGGACAGTCTGCCCCGCTATCTGGCGGGGCTTGCCGGATTCTTCGGCGTGGCGCCGGGGCCCGACCGCCCGATGAAGATCTCCTTCATCGGACTGCCATCGGACGGCCCGACACATGCGGAGGCCGATGGCGATTATCTGCTCATCGAGATTCGCCCCACCGACTCCCCACGCGACCAGGTCGAAGTCGTGTCACACGAGGCCTCGCATTTCCTGATGCGGCTGATGAGCGCCGATCAGGTCGACAAACTGGCCCGCCAGTCGTTCGGCGAAGGAGAGGCCGGCCCGATCTTCTGGCGGTATGTGTGGGAAGGGCTTCCCACCGCGCTGGGACAGGGAGTGGCCCAGGCGAAGCTGTCACCGGAGAACTTCTCGCTTGCCCGACCCTGGTATCACCTCGAGACCATCGACCGGTTCGCCAAGCTGATCTACCCGGCCGTCGCGCAGGCGATTGCCGCCTCGCGCCCCATCGATGACGGGCTCGTTGCCGTGATGACCCGCATCCTGGGCGTCTCGCCGCTGGTGCGCGAGGCCCATGTCGCCGATTTCCTGATGACCGCGTTCTATCTCGCCGGAGAAGGGCAGGCGCCGCATCTGGATGCGCTCAGGCAGCGTCTCGGTCCCGGCTCGGGCCGCACCCTGGCGCTGGACGACCCGGCGGCAGCCGATATCCTGCGCCGGTATGTCTGTCTTCCCGGCATGATGCTGGTGGGGCCATCGGAGCTGGCGCGAGCCGCGGCACTGGACGGCGCGCCGCTTCTTTCCGACGAGCTGGTCAGCCAGTCAATCGAGAGATCCTCCCGTGGTCTGGGGGTGATCGTCGTCGGACGGCGCGCCTCGGGCGCCCCGGTCGTCTTCGTGGTGGCGCCGAAAACCGGTCCAGTCGGGCCGACTCTCGAGGCCCTCACCCGTCTGCGCGGCCTTCCAGACAGGCAGATCGTCATCATCGGCGGCACGGGTGCGACGGACGAAAACCTCGGCAAGCCCTGACGCTGACGATGCATGACGGGTCGCGGACTCTCGGGGGGTTGCTGGAATCACAAGGCGGGGCGCGAGAAAATGCTGTATTGACATTGCTTCGGATTGCGCGTATGAAGTGTGCGTTGGTTGTATTACCCCGGGACGCCAATCCTTGCGGAGGGAGCGACTGGCCGAACGCCTACCACGGCCGGCTGGAGTCCCGGGGACATTTCTGAAAGCGGGGGGGAGAAATGAAGGGCCGGCCAGGTTGGCCGGCCCTGTCATTTTCAAGTGTTGCTCGTGCAGATCGTGCGTGGGCTGGAAGCGCCGCTACTGGTTCAGCTTGCCGCCGCCACCGCCGCCGACGGTCCCCTGCTTGTGCGAGGTGCTCGTGGACGTGTCCGTGGTTGTGGCCGGATCGACCGTCGGATCGACCGTCGTGGGATCCGAGTACGTGAGCGACATCGGTGCAACCCTCTTCTCCAGCTCTTCCGCCGACAGCTTCTTGGGATCTTTCTCGTTCACAGCGAACCTCCTTCGGGCCCTCCGGCCCAGTGCGGTTTACCCTCCATTCAGCCGTCCCCCGAATCATATCAGGAAACGACTCCTGTCAACCCGTCAAAAACATTCGGCTTACTGATTGAACCAACCTGGGCCGGCCATGCCATCCTCCCGGTGACGGCCTGGCCGGCCCATTCGTAACACCCTGAGGAGGAGGGTGTTAAGAGTCTAGGCTCGGCGCAGCCTGGCGCGGTGATCATCGGACCTGCCGGGCTGATCCTTGCTCAGCTTCAGGTTCTGGGCTCCACCCGGGCCACCGCTCGGCGGAGGATTTCCAGGGTCGGGGTCGGACGGGACCATGACGACGCCCATCGGCGCCACGCGATTCTCGAGATCCTCGACATCCAGCTTCCGTTCCTTGTTGCCGCTCATGACTTCTCCTTTTTATCGGCCGCTCGTGCTCTGAGGCCGCAGGTTCTTTTTTTCCCGCCGGGTCATTCCGGCCTTCCTCATCTCTCGACGATGTATAGAGCAACGCCGGTGCCAGCCTCCTTGCATGACAGACTCCATCGGCGGGATGCTGGGCAAGTCGTTGTGACAACAAAGCTTCCAGTCGATGATCGCGAAAGCGATCCCAACATGGCCGGGGCGATTCGTCCGCCGCGGGGGAAGAAATTTCTTCCCCCGGGGTGGAAGCGACCCGATAGAATGCGGGAACCGCGAGTGGGTGCGCCCGCGTAATAGGAACCGTGATGAAAACCTTCCTCAAGATCGCGATTGGATGCCTGGTCGCGCCGATCGTGATCGGCGTCGTGCTGATCATCGTTGCCCTGACGCTCAGGAAGACCTCTCCCCCGCAGCATCGTGAAGAAGCGGCCAACCTCGAGCAGTCGGTTGCCGGTGTCACGGAGGCCCAGCTCGCATCCGAGGGTCTGGAGCCGGGTAAGGCGGCTCCGATGGGCCGACCGCTGCCGGTCGGCATCGTCCTGGAGGAGGGGAATTTCACCATCGAGGCCGGCCCGGCCGGCAGCAGCATCCGGGTGGAAGGGGATTACGACGCGGGCGCCTATGAGCTCAAGCAGGAGCTGGCGAAGGATGGGTCGGGCCAGCCTCATTACACTCTGAGTTTCCGCTCCCGCCGCTCGATGTTCCATCGTCTGCTGACTGAAGGCGGCGTGCACATCGACAAGAACGACAACAGGATTTCGATTTTCCTGCCGCGCGGCATCCCGATCGCGCTCGATGCCCGCATCAGGATCGGGACATCCCATCTGAATCTCGGGGGACTGGCGCTGTCGAACGCATCGCTCGACTTGTCGATGGGCGAGCACACCATCACCGTGGCAGAGCTCAATCCGCTCGAGATGTCCAACCTCACGATGAACTTGGCCATGGGCGAGTGGCGGCTGGGCGACATCGGCAACCTTCGAGCCGGCAATATCGAGATGTGGGGAAAGATGGGCACGGCGCATTTCGACTTTGGCGAAAAGCTGGCCAGGGACACCAGGCTGACGGCACGGATGCGAATGGGCGAGCTGGATCTGCATGTTCCGCCCGACGCGCGCGTCAAGGCCAGCACCAGCGCGTTCCTCGGTGATTCTTCCGGAAAGCTGCCCGCCGACGAAAACGCGAACGGCTTTCTTCTCGAAGTCGACAGCTCGATCAAGCTCGGCGAAGTGAAATACCGGCGCAACTGATTCATCCGCGATCGTCGTCTGCCGTCGTCTGCATTGTCCTGCCCGGCGTCATCGTTTCCATTCAACCGATCGAGCTGCGGATCGGTTCCGATTTGACTTGTTGCCGGATAAAAATAGATTCGCTTCTCGTCGCAACTCCAATTCAAACATCCCGGGTCGTCTGGAGCACTCATGAGCGGCAGATCCCACTTCATGGCTGCGCTCTTCGCATGCATCCTTGCGTTGAGCGGCGGATGGGCCGGCGCGCGGGCAGACGACAGCTCCGTCGAAGTGCGCGTCGGCGCGGCTGGTTCAGCTGGAGCGGCCGTCGCCCGGACCGACAACGCCGATGTCGCGTTTGACGCCGGGCTCGTCGAGGATCTGGCGGATGGGCGTCTCGATACGTGGAATCTGGCCGATGCGGCGCTGCTCGCCTCCGGCATTAATAATGATGCCGATCTGGCGCTCTACCGGGCCCGGCTGGCCGAGGTGATTCAGAATGCGACAGCCCATGTGAGTCGTACCGGCTCTCCGGCGCGGCGCGCCCGGCGTCTTCTCACGGAGCTGCACCGGGTGGCTCTGCACCGGTACGAGGCCTCCACGGATCGATTCACCGACCTGCTCGACACCGGCACGTTCAACTGCGTCTCGGCAAGCCTGCTCTATCTCATCGCGGCCCGGCAGATCGGTCTCGAGCCCGCCGCCGCGGAGACCCCGCTGCATGTCTTTGTCGTGCTGGAAATGGGCGCCAGCCATATCGACATCGAAACGACCTCTCCGACAGGGTTCGACGTCCGCCGCGACCTCTCCGAGTTTCGTTCATTCATCCTGGCGAACAAGTACGTCACTCCCGAAGAGCTGGCGCAACGCGGTCTCGACACCATCTTCAACGAGTTCAACAACCTGACTCATCCGGTCACGCCCGAGCACGCCATCGCATTTCTCTATCACAATGCCGGGCTGCGCGCGCTGCAGGCGGGCCAGCCGGGCACGGCGGCCAGCGAGCTGATCAAGGCGGTGCGCATCTACCCGAAGCTTGGCTACCGGTCCGACGACCTGCGCCGGACTCTGGCCTGGTCGGTGCGCGAGCTGTATGACGCGGGGGACTATCTCGGCGCCTTCAGGGTGGCGGAGGTTTCCATGAAGATGTTCCCCGATAGGACGACCGTGCGCGAGCGGTTCGTCGCGGTGGGCGCCCGCATCGTGGAGGAGGCGCTCGGCCGAGGGGACATGGCAAACGCCGAGCAGTTCGAAGCGCGCACGGCCGCGCTGCTGCAGGATGCCGACGCTCTGCACAAGCTCGAATCGTTCACCGCGCCGGCGATGGCGCGCGCGGCTCTGCTGGAGCGCGACTGGCCCGCGGCCCGACGCCACGCCGCACGGTTCCGCGCCGCCTCGGCCGACCCGGTGGAGGCGGAGCGATTCGTGACCTGGGTCGAAAGCCGCGTGGCCGAGGGCACCGGAGCCGCAGGCGCCGACCTCGCGGTGGGAGCGTTCGATAACGAGGTTCGCGCGGCGCTGGCCACGGTGCCCGAAGGACAGGACCCGCACGATTACGCGGCGGTTGTGCGCGCCATCGCGGCTCTGGCCGAGCGGGGACGTTACGACGAAGCCCTCGCGGTGGGAAAAGTCCAGCGATCCGCCATCTCACCGGTCTTCCTCACCGTGGCGGAGACGGAGACGCCGGCCGCGACCGCGCCGCTGTCACCCGCGACCAACGATGACGCCCGCGCCCGCAGCGGCGCCGAATCCGGCGCCGCCGAACGGCTCGA
>DASROJ010000030.1:0-6763 GCA_035646975.1 Patescibacteria group bacterium | reverse complement strand
GCCCCCAGCCCATCCGCCCCCGGCTCATCTGCGACGAACCCTTCGCGTGACAGCGTGATGGCGATGACCGGTGTACCCGATATCAACCGGATGACCTCGA
Organism: Patescibacteria group bacterium; assembly: GCA_035646975.1. GTDB lineage: Bacteria > Acidobacteriota > Polarisedimenticolia > JACPZX01 > DASXTC01 > DASROJ01. Next base: position 6,663 of record DASROJ010000030.1, on the reverse strand, counting down.
TATGACGGGAGGGGTGAGCCACCGGATGGCCGGGGAATCCTTCGAGGTCGCCGCGTCCCGGTGCGTGCTGAAGCACCACCGCCTCGGGGCGCGCGGCTCCGAGTATCTCGAAGCCGCCCGGATAGGCGGGATGGATCAACGTGCCCTGCCCCTCGATGACGATCAGGTCGGGTCTTGCCTCGCGCCACGCGCTCATCACCGCATGCTCGATCTCTCCGGTGACGAAGTCGTTCACGATCGAGTCGAGCAGGATGCCGAAGCGCGCCCCCTGCATCCATCCGGTCTGACCGGTGGCGATCATCTCGGCCCGCGCGCCGGCGCGTTCGAGCGCCTGCACCAGCAGCCAGGCCGTGGTGCGTTTGCCCACGGCGCAGTCGGTTCCGAGCAGCGCGATCTTCGGACAGCCGACCTCGGCGATGCCGCCGGTATAGAAGTGCAGCTCCGAGCGCGGAGCCGGGCTGCGCACGTCGCGGATGCGCGCCCCGGTTCGTTTTGCGATGGCGGCAAGATGGGGGTCGTCGCCGACAAACTCGTGCAGGCCCGAATCGACGTTCAGACCGCGGCCCAGCGCCTCGGCGATGATCTCCCGCAACGGCCCGGGCAATCGGCCGCCCACGGTGGCCACGCCCACCACCAGGTGCGTCACCTTCGAGCCGGGAAGCTTCAACCCGTCGTCGAGCGACGCCACGATCGGGATGCCCCGATGAAGTCCATCGAGAGCCACCCCGGCATCGCGACCCGCCAGCGTGGAGTCGATCACGCCACGCACACGGTAGCGGCGGGTGAAGCGCACCAGCCCGTGCGCGGTCTTTCCGTCGGTGCCGCCGTAATGCCCTTCGCACAGGATCAGAGCGTCGCCGTCCATGACGCCGGTATCAGTAGCTCGAAAGAGGCGTCAGCTCGCGGGCAGGGTCCATCCAACGCTTCACGGGAGGATGCGACAGCACCGCCTTCATGTAGTCTCCGGCCAGCGGCGCCCGGTCGGCGGGGACCCGGAAGGCGGTGAGCCGCACCACCACCGGCGCATACATGCAGTCCACCGCGCCAAACGGTCCGAACAGAAACGGTCCCGGTTCTTTTCTGGCTTTGAGGGCGTCGGCCCAGAAGCCGAGGATTTCGGCGGCTTCCACCAGCGCCTCGGGTGTCGGCTCGGGCGGCTTCGGCAGAAAGCAGAGGTTGAACGACATCGACTCGCGCAGGTTCGGAAAGCCGGAGTGCATCGCGGCGGTCAGCCAACGCGCGTGGGCTCTTTGCGCCGGGTCGGCGGGCCACAACGCCGGATACTTCGGCGGCGGGAAGGTCTCTTCGAGATACTCGATGATGGCGAGCGAATCGGGGATGACGCGTGTCTGTCCATTCACCGTATGGTGGAGCGCCGGGCACTTGCCGGTGGGAGAAACGGCACGGCGGCGGGAACGATCCTTGTCCTCTCTCAGGAGGATGGTCTTCTCTTCGAACTCGAGCCCCTTGGTGGCCAGGGCCAGGAACCCGCGCATCGACCAGGATGAGATGTTCTTTTCACCCACATAGATCAGCAGCTTGTCCGTGGTGGTCACATCGTCACCTCCTGCGGCATCTTATCATCACGACCGGTCCCGGCCCGCCTTGTCGGGGCCGCCTTCGTCATCGACCTCTTCGTGCTGGTCGAGCTTTCGCTCGAGGACGTGCCGCCTGTCGGGCTGCAGCAGCGAGTCGATCTCCAGGAAGGCCGGGCCGAGGTTCTTCGGGTCGGGCCGCGAACGCCGGTAGAAAATCCAGCCACGGTCCTCCATCCAGAGCAGCACCCGGTCGAAGAGGTATCCCAGGGGCAGGATCGCCGCCACCAGGACGATCGGGAGCCACTTCACGGATTGCGGAGCCTCTCGCGCCAGTTGGGCGACAGCGCGGTGCAGTCAGCCAGCTCGAGCGCCGCCTGCCGGTCGGTGGCCCTGTGGTGATAGACGTTGTATGTCCGCGCGATGGTCCACTGAGGCCAGGGTCTGTCCTCGATCACGACGAAGCTGCCGCGCTCGACGAATCCCTCGGTGAGCACGCGACAGTACCAGCCGCCGCGTGTTTTCTCATGGACCCGCTCGATCATGTCCTTGACGCGGAACCGGCGCACCAGCTTCCAGCAGGGACGTCTGGGCATCGATACCTGCACACGGGCGTCGCCGATGGCGTAGATGTCTCCGACACAGACAGAGGACTCGTCGAGCCGCGAGATGGTGAAATTCTCGCCGAACGCGCCGTACTTGAGGAACTTCTGGTCCAGCTCGGTGCGCCAGCCCGGATAGTGATCGGCCGCGTAGCCCAGCACGGCCATCTCGGCGCCGCCATGATCGCCGGCGTCGGTCTGCTTGTCGCCGGCCAGCCCGGTCGTCGACAGCCAGACCGGCCCTTCCACCGGCTCTTTGTAGATCGAACTCGTCCAAGGCTGGTCCATCGGATCGGCCGCCCCCTCGGTGCCCAGGGTTTTCGAAAGACCGACCTGCAACGAAAGGATGAGCGGCGCCTTGATGGCCATGGCGATTATCTTACCGCACCCCGCAGGAGCGCGCCTTCACTCCGAGCCTTCCCCTCGAGTAGCTTCCCCTTTCGGCTTCGGGGGGACGGGGTTGCGCGTCGCCCCGGGCGACGCGCCCCCCTTCGCACTCCCTCACCGCCGCGCCCGGCGCGGCAACCGGCTCGGTCCGTGAGACCCCCCGTAACCGAAGGGGGCGTCTCCTCAAAGCGTCAAGGCTCGGACACCATAGCCGCTCCGTCGTCGGTGTTACTGCTGCACTTTGTACCGGGGCCGGGTCGGCTTGGTCGGCGGATGCGTCTTGAGCTGATCCATCGCCCAGTCGATCGCCCGTTCGAGCTGCGGGTCGCGCCCCGACGCCACCAGGTGCGGAGCGTTCTCCACCTCGATATCGGGATCGACGCCATGATTCTCGACGGCCCAGTCACCCTTGGCCGGGTCCCACATCCCGAAGTCGGGCATCGTCACGCCGCCGCCGTCCACCAGCGGAAGGTTGTGGCTGATTCCCACCAGCCCGCCCCAGGTGCGCTTGCCGATCACCGGGCCGATGCCGAGCTGCCGGAAGTAGTAAGGGAAGGCGTCGCCGCCCGACCCGGCATACTCGTTGATCAGGATGCACTTCGGCCCATCGATCGCGGTGCCCGGCGTGCGGAAGTCGGCGCCGTCGCGGTTGGACCAGTAGGTCATCGTGCGGCGGCGCAGACGCTCGACGAAGAAGTCGGGGATGAACCCGCCTCCGTTGAACCGCTCGTCGACGATGATCCCCTCCTTGTCCACCTGCGGGTAGTATTGCTTGGTGAACTCCTGCATGCCGGCGATCGCCGTATTCGGCACGTGGATGTAGGCGATGCGGCCTCCGGTGGCCTTCGCCACCTTTTCCCTGTTTTCGTTCACCCATGCGGTGTAACGCAGCGAGCCCTCGTTGCCGGCCGGCTTGATGGTGACGGTGCGCGGCTTGGGGTCATCAGGCGAGCTGCCCACGGTGATCGTGGTCTGCTTGCCGTCGGTCCCGATGAAGGCGGCGTAGATGTTCTGGGGCGACTTGACCGGATGTCCGTTCACCGCGAGCAGGTAATCCCCCTGCTTCACGTCGATGCCCGGCTCGCCCAGTGGCGCCGGTGTCGAGGAGTTCCAGTCGCGCTCGCGGTAGATGGTCTTGAACCGGTACAGGCCGCTTTTCTGGTCGAGATCGTAGTCGGCGCCGAGAAGTCCCACGCCGACATGAGCCGTCTGCGGAAGATCTCCGCCGCCGACATAGGCGTGCGAGGTGGACAGCTCTCCGATCAGCTCTCCCAGGATGTAGTTGAGGTCGGCGCGATGCGCGACGTACGGCACGAGCTGACGGTATCTCTCGCCGACCGCCTTCCAGTCGAGACCACCCATGGCCGGGTCGTAATAGAAGTCGCGCTCCAGCCGCCAGGCCTCGTTGAACATCTGCATCCATTCCAGGCGGGGATCCACGGTGGCCGACAGACCGCCGGTTTCGATCTTGCCGTCGCCCGACTTCTTGCCATCCTTGGCTTCGATGATGCCGAAGGTGTCGCGCGAGCGGTACAGGATCTTGCCGCCGTCGGCCGAGGTGTCATAGCCGGCATTGACACCGGAAACGATCGTCTTGTCCTTGCGTTCCTTGAACTCGAACATGTGGATCGAGGCGTTGGGCTCGTTGCCATCGCCGTCTCCACCACCCGCCTGATCGATCCTGACAAAGACAAGCTTGTCCTTGAACGCGCTCAGCACGGCATAGCGGCCCGCGGCAACGGGAATCTCCGCGACCCGGTCGCCGATGCCGTCGAGCTGGATCTCCACCGGCTTGGGCGTCTTGTCGTCCTTCTTGTCGTCTTTGCCTTTGTCGTCCTTGCCCTTCTCGTCCTTCGCCTTGTCGTCCTTGCCCTTGTCGTCCTTGCCCTTGTCATCCTTCCCCTTGTCGTCCTTCTTCTCTTCGCCGGTCTCCTCGTCGCTTTCCGGCGCGACGGGCGATGCGACATCCTTGCGCAGCGATGCGGCGTAGATCTTGTCGGTGGATGGGAAGTGCATGTTCAGCTCGAAGTTGCCGAACTCGGGATGCAGCGTTCGCCGGGAGATGAAAAAGAGATACTTCCCCTCCGGGTCGAACGTCGGGTTGAAGTCATCCGACATCCCGGAAGACACCGGGGTCACCTTGCCCGACTCGGTGGAGTAGAGCGTCACCTGGTTGAAGCCGGCATGATTCTGCTTTGAATAGACCAGCCACTTCGAGTCGGACGACCACTGGTAGTCGAAGATCTCGGCGTCGGTTCCCTTGTCGACCTTCGTGAGCCTGCCCGAGGCGACGTCGCACCACCAGACCGACATCGTCTTGTCGGAAAACGCGATCTTCTGCGAGTCGGGTGACCACCGCGGCGCGTAGCGGAAGGTGATCTCGGCTCCTTTCGAGTGAGTGACCTGCCTGTCGGGCGTCTTGCCGTCGCTGCCGATCACGTGAATCTCGTACTCCCCGCTGGCGTCGGACAGATAGGCGATCCACTTGCCGTCGGGCGACCAGGCCGGGTCGCGCTCCCGCGAGCCGGGCGAGGCTGTCAGGTTGCGGGCGTCCCCTTTTTCGGCGGGCACGGTGAAGATGTCGCCGCGCGCCTCGATCACGGCGCGCTTGGCGGAGGGGGACAGCCCGAATCCGTTGATGAAGTGCGAGACGTTGCGGTACTCGGCGCGGGCGCCCGGTTTGTCATCGGGCACCAGCACCTGGATCTTGACCGGCTTTTCCGACGGAAGATCCATCACGTAGAGATAGCCGCCGTTTTCGAAGACGATCGAGTCGCCACCGATGCTGGGCCATTTCACGTCATAGGCATCGAAGCGCGTGACCTGCCGGTGCTGCTTCTTGTCCAGGTCGTAGGCCCAGATGTTGGCCGTGCGTCCGCCCCGGTCGCTGCTGTAATAGATGGTGCGGCCGTGCCACATCGGCCATTCGTCGGCGCCGGGCCAGTCGGTGATCTTCTCCGAGGTGTTCCTGTCGAAATCGTAGAGCCAGATCTCAGGGGCGTTGCCCCCCTTGTACCGTTTCCAGGTGCGGTTGTCGTAGGACGGCGTGATGAAGGCGATCTGTCTGCCGTCGCCCGAGAACGACGCATACCCGGCCTGGGGCAGGCTCAGCATCTCCTCGAAGCCTCCGGCGGCCGGCACCTTGAAGAACCGATCGAACCTGCCGATGAACGAGGCGCGCGGCGACCGGATCAGGATCGACTTGCCGTCGGGGTACCACTCGGCCACCTGGTCGCCCCCGGGATGGAACGTGAGCCGCGTCGGCTCGCCGCCTTCCACCGGCACCGTGAAGGCATCGAAGTTGCCGTCGTACTCGGCGGTGAAGGCGACGGTCCGGCCATCGGGCGAGAGCTTGGGAAATCGTTCGGCCCCTTCATGGCTGGTGATCCGCTGCGCGACGCCGCCGGAGCGCGCCACGCTCCACAGATCCGCGGCGTAGACAAAGACGATTCGATCCCCCTGGATGTCGGGCTGCCGGAGAAGACGGCACTCCTCCAGAGCGGGCGTGGGAGAGGCGGTTGCGGCCAGCGTCACCAGGCAGATCAACGCGAGCAGGGATATGCGTCGGGACATGTGGGGGAGACCCTCCTTATTAATAGCCGGGAAGCGGTGAGGGAGGATACGCGGGGCGGACGCCGAGGTCAACCGGGGTGGACGACCGTCTGGTTCCTGGCGGCCTCCCAGGCCGCGATGCCACCCACCAGGTCCTCCACGTCGGTGATGCCGTGACGTGCGAGAAGGCTTGCGGCGATGGCGGAGCGGTAGCCGCTGGCGCAGTGCACCGCGATGCGTCTTCCACGGGGAACCTGGGTGATCTGTTCTTCGAGATGCGTGAGCGGGATGTTGAGGCTTCCTGAAATCCGGGCGGCCTCCCATTCCTTTGCGCCGCGCACGTCGAGAATCAGCGGTGGGGCCGCCGAGGCCAGCTGTTCGGCCAGCGAGGCCGCGGTCACCCGTTGCGTGCGGGAGATCAGATCGGAACGAGAGCCCAGGGCCGACATGCCGCCGTCGAGGTATCCCGCCACGTTGTCGAAGCCGACACGCCCCAGCCGTGTCGCCGCTTCCTGCTCGCGGCCCGGCTCGGCGATGATGACGATCGGATGGGTTCCATCGAGCAGCGAGCCGGCCCAGGTGGCGAA
>DASROJ010000029.1:0-3560 GCA_035646975.1 Patescibacteria group bacterium | reverse complement strand
GTTCTGTGCGAGCCGGTCTCCCTCCCTGAGCGGCGCGCCCTCGCGAAAGAAGATCGATCGCGTGGCGGGCCACGCCGCCAGCGAGCCGGCGTGTTGCTCGAGATTCTCCTCCAGGCCGCGATCGACCCTGAACCCCTCGCGGGCGACACGGATGGCCGGCTCGACGGCCCGCTTCCATGAGATTGTGCCGTGCTTTTGGAGCGCCATGGCCAGGCCGGCGACGGTGCCGGGCACTCCGCAGGCCCTGTACGAGCTCAGGCTCGCGTTCGGGATGACGTCTCCCTTGTCATCCAGGAACATGTCGCGGGTGGCGGCCGCGGGCGCCGTCTCGCGGTAGTCGATCACCGAGGCGTCGCCATCATGGCCGCGGATCAGCATGTAGCCACCGCCACCGATGTTGCCCGCTTGCGGCATCGTGACGGCCAGCACCAATGCCATCGTCACGGCCGCGTCCACCGCATTGCCACCCTGTCGAAGCACCTTGACGGCCTCCGCGGTGGCAATCGGCTCGGGCCCCGCCACCATCGCATGGCGCGCCCTTGCCGCCGGGCGCGAAGCAGCCGGCGTCGCGGGAGACAGGAGCGCCGCGGCGAGGAGGATCGCCGTCGCGGCGGTGGCGCGACGGCCCAGCCTCATGCCTTGTCGTCCATGCCGAGCGAGGTCTTCAGGCGGTTGATCTGCTTTTCGATGCGGCGCTGGCGGATGCCGAGCGTGAGCAGGTAGCCGCAGATCAGGATCCAGATGACGTTGTAGGCCCAGAACAGAAACGGAAAATGCTGTTCCATGATTCGTCTCCTCAGTGCTGGGGAAGCCTGCCAGGGTTTGCGGCTACACGCGGCGCCGATGAGGCGCGCTCGCGCAGCCAGCGCAGTTTTTCTTCGGCCTGCCCGAGTGGCACGCGATAAACCATGAGGCAGAGGTAAAGCGCCAGGTAAGTGATGATGCCCATCAGGAAGGTGGTCTTCATGTGAGGCGTCTCCAGCCCTCCGCCGCCCGATACCTTGAGCACGAGCGGGTGGTGGCCGCGCCACCAGCGCACCGACCAGTAGACGATCGGCACGTCGAGGAATCCGATGATCCCCACCACGGAGGCGAAGCGCGCCTGTTGATCCGGGTCGTCGGTATAGCGTCTGACCAGCAGGTAACCCATGTAGATCAGCCAGAGGATCAGCGTCGTGGTCAGGCGCGCCTCCCAGGTCCAGTAGGTTCCCCAGACCGGGCGCGCCCAGAGCGGGCCGGTGATCAGCACGATGCTGGTGAGCACGAGGCCAATCTCGGTGGAGGATTCGCCCACGATGTCCCAGCTCTTCCTGCGCGTCACGAGATAGGCGATGCTCGAGATGAAGGTGACGAAAAAGGCGAGGAAACAGACGATGCCCGCCGGCGCATGGAAGTAGAAGATTCTCTGCACATCACCCATCACCCGTTCCCGTTCAGCGTAGAAAAACGTCATGTAGAGGGTGGTGCCCGCCAGCGCCAGCGTCGTCACCGGAAGGAGCATCCTTGCCAGGCTCAGGATCGGATTGGCCTCAGGGTTCTTCATGCGCCGTCACTCCTCGAGAATGTACTCGAACGTCAGGTACGCCGCCGTGATGAACACCAGGTCGAAGACGGAGGCCATCACGAGCCATGTGCCGGGGCTTCCCTCGAAGATCGACTTGCCGGCGAAGGCGGCAGTGGTGGTCTGAACGGCGGAGATCATCAGCGGGACCGAGACGCTGAAGAGCAGGATGGGAAGCAGAACGTCGCCGCGCCGCGTGCGCGCGGTCATCGCGCCGAAAAGCGTTCCGTTGGCCGCAAAACCGATCGTGTGCACCAGGACGACGATGCCGAGCGGCCTGGCCACCGAAAGGAGATCGAAATTGAACAACACCGCGGAAAGTGGCAGGAGCGCCGACTCGACGATCAGGATCGAGACGCAGTTGGCCATCAACTTGCCAAGATAGATGGTGCCGGCGTCCACCGGCGCCAGCATCAGGGCCTGGATGCAGTCCCCCTCGCGCTCCAGAGTGAACGAGTGCCCGAACGCCAGCACGCCTGAAAAGCTGAAGGCGACCCACAGGACGCCGGGGCCGAGCAGCCGGAAGTCGGCCGTGGCGAAATCGAACCCGAAGTTGAAGATCACGAGCACGAGGAGCGAGAAGAAGAACATCGCGGGAAGATTGTCGAGGTTGCGCCATTCGATCCGCAGGTCCTTGCGGCAAATCAGCAGCGCCTTGGCGATCTCGCGGCGCACCGAGGTCAGCCACCCGGTGGCGGCCATGTCGGCGCCGATCGGAACCACCGAGGATCGCGAGCTCACGCGCCGCCTCCGACCACCTCGAGATAGAACTTCTCGAGCGCCGCGCGCGAGAGACTTCCCGCCCCGGCTTCCCAGGCGATCCGCCCTCTTGTCATGATGGCCAGACGCGTGCTGACTTCGAGGCCTTCCTCGAGGTGATGCGTGACCATCACGAGGGTGCGCCCCTTGCCGCGGATCTGTTCGAGGAGGCCGCGCAGCATCCGCGAGGCGTGCTGGTCGAGCCCTGTGTAGGGTTCGTCGAGAAGCACCAGATCCGGGTCATGTATCAACGCCCGGCCGATCGACAGCCGCTGCTGCATGCCTCGCGAAAAGGTCCGCACGAGATCGTCGGCCCGCTCGGTCAGACCCACTTCTTCGAGCATCTCGTCGGCGCGTCGCCCCGGATCGCCGACATCGTACAGACGCGCGAAGAAGAGCAGGTTGTCGCGGGCGCTGAGTCCTCCGTAGAGCAGCCCGGTGTGCGCGATGAGGCCGAGACGCCGCTTCACCTGGTCGAAGCTCCGTCGCGGGTCGAACCCGAAGATGGTCAGCGTGCCGGCATTCGGCTTGACCAGGCAGGCGAGCGTCTTGAGAAGCGTGGTCTTGCCGGCCCCGTTGGGGCCGAACACGGTGAGGAACTCTCCGCGCTCCAGCTGCAGATCCACCCCGTCGACGGCGCGGATCGGGCCGTACCGGCGCGTGAGCCCCCTGGCTGCCACTGGAGGTGAGCAACGCGCCGTGGTCGACTCAGCCCCGGGCATGCCGGTCCATCTGGCGGTAGATCTCGATGGCCTGCTGCGAGAGTCGCTCGCGCGTCTGATCGAAATCTTCCTTGGTGAGCTTGCCGACCTCGTACTCCATCTCCAGGTCCTTGATGCTCGCCAGCGTCTCCTGCCGCTGCCGCAGCAGCTCCTGCTCGCGGCTGCCGGCGGGTGTCGTGGTTTCGAAGGCGGGCGATCCTCCCCACCCGAGCAGGGGAGACAGGACGAAGAGCGCGGCTGCCGCGGCGACCACGCCTGTCAGGATGATCATCATTCAATCTCCTTGAGCTCACGCTCGAGCCGCTCGCGATAGGCCCTCTCCGCGGCCAGTCCCGCGGTGTGCGGCGCCGTGGCCGGGATGGCTCCCGGCCCGCCCCGCCGTCTCCAGGCGAACAGGACCAGGGTGAGAGCCAGCAGGGAGGCAAGCGCCGCGACGAAGGGAACGGCCCAACCGATGAGATCGAGACCACGTTTTTCCGGGACGATGCGAACCTGGGGGCCGTGTTCGTTGACGTAGG
>DASROJ010000028.1:0-19878 GCA_035646975.1 Patescibacteria group bacterium | reverse complement strand
CGCCGAAGAGGCCGGACTGAAACGAGGGGATCGGATCGTCGAGATCGACGGCAAGGAGATCCGGTACGCGAACGACATTCTCAGGACGATGCGCTCCATGAGCCCCGGGGATCGGGTCCGGGTGAGGGTTGAGCGCGATGGTAGCGAAAAGACGCTGTCGGTGACGCTGGGTGAGCGCCCCGAGCCGCGGAGAGAATTCAGGCTGCGGACACCCGATCATGAGATCGAGATGAACGATGACGACGAGAGCGGCGACGACAACGATGAGGAAGGCGAGGAGATCCACCGGCATGGTGACCATCATGACTCCGGTGACCGCGGTGAAAATGGCGATGATGGCGACCGCGAGAAGGTGATCATCATGGGGCCCGACGGGCACATGAGACACATTGGACCAATGGGTCACATGGGCATGATGGGCGGGTCGCGGAACTACCTCGGCGTTGAAATCCTGCAGATGAGCGAGGCTTTGCGCGAAGCCATGAAGGCGCCGCGCGACAAGGGCGTCCTGGTGAACCAGGTCGTCGAGGGATCTCCTGCCGACGAGGCGGGGATGCGCGCTGGCGATGTCATCGTGGGCGTGGGCGATGAGTCGATCGAGGACACGGGAGACATCGGATCGGCGTTGAGCGATCACGACGCCGGCGACGAGGTCTCCGTGCAGGTCATCCGCAACGGCTCGGAGCGCACGATGAAGATAAAGGTGGCCCGGAGACCGGGTCCATCCGGGCGTCGTGGCGCCCTGCTTCCGGGGACGAACCGTGACTGGATCGGCCTTTCCGAGAAGGACAAGCAGGAGCTGCAGCGCACCATCGAACGCGCGATGGAGCAGGCTCATGAAGCCATGCGCCAGGTTCACGAGCAGATGAAAGAGCACGGCCAGGAAATGAAAATAATGCAGGAACAGCTCCGCGAGCAGAGCCGGAAGATCAAGGAGCAGATTCGCCACGAGATCCAGGGCGGCCGGTCCACCGTGAGGGCCAGTAACGTCTTCGACATCTGAGACGGGATACAGAGAAAAGGCGCGGGCCCGTTCGGTCGAGATCTCCTCCCCACCGACGGGTCCGCGCGCTTCGCCGCGCTCGACCTGGCGTATGCCCTGACTCCGATCCCCAGGCCTGCCTTCCAGTCACGCCGCGGCACGCAGGGAAATCCTTCAGTGGCTCCAGATCCTCATCCGCGACGCGCGATCAGCTCTTCGAGCGCGTCGGCCGCTTCGCGCGTGCGGCGGAGATTCTCGTTCATCAAGCGGGAGAACTCGGCCGCATCGATCTTCGCCGTCACCCAGTCTGTATAGGCTTTCTTCCGCGTCTGTCCCAGGTCGTCGAGCGTACCGAACAACAGCTTGATCCCACGGAATCGATCGGCTTCGTTCATCACGGCTCCTCGTCGTGGCGTAGGGGAATGCCCCCGATGCGTGTGAGTTGATTTGTCATCCTGTATGACGACTGGTCGGGAGCGCAGCCACGGTACGGATGTACCACACCCGGCGTCTCCTGGCGCATTTCTTTTCGTCTCGGACTAGACTGGGCGGATCATGCGAAACGCCCTGCGAAACGCAGCCCTGGTCATGGTGTCCTGCCTGGTGACGCTGGTTTTCGGCGAAGCGATCCTCAGGTTCGCCGCCCATCGGCTGCTCCGGGGCGGGGAGTGGCTCGCCGCAGGACAGATTTTCAAGATCATCGATCCCCCGGTCGGGTTCAGCCTGCAGCCCGGCGCCACCCAGATCCTGGTCACGGGGAAGGCCTACACCTCCAGGGCGACCATCAACTCCCAGGGACTGCGTGATATCGAGCATCCACTGCGCAAGCCGCCGGGTCAGCGACGGATACTCGTGCTGGGCGATTCCTTCATGTTCGGCCAGGGGGTGAGGATGCAGGAGAGTCTTCCGCGCCAGCTCGCCGGCCAGCTGCCCGGAGTGGACGTGATCAACGCCGGGATTCCGGGCTACAGCCTCGGTCAGGAGTATCTCTACTTCAAGGATCGGGGATACCAGTTCGAGCCGGACCTCGTCCTGCTGGGATTCTTCATCAACGACCTGGCGCGCGCGCGCGAGCTGGACGAGACGGATGGGCCCGACGGATTGCCGATCTCCTTCCAGAGGACTGCCCAGATGGTTGCGCGCGACCGCGAGCAGGCGCCCCACGGAGTCCGCGGGGCGGTTTCGTCGTTCCTGAACAGCCACTCGCTGCTCTACGTGCTCGTTCGGCGCCATATGGAGAACCTGATGGCTCATCGAGGCTCCGCCGCCCGGACCGAAGAGAAGGGCAACGCCGAGCCGTACTACCTTTCGGTGTTCCGCGACGACGCGTCGCCGGGCGTCGTCCAGGACTGGGAAAAGGCCTACAGAACGCTTGACGAGCTGAAGCGCGACGTCGCGGCGCGCGGCGCCCGGCTTGCGGTCATCCTGGTTCCAGCCCCGTTCCAGATCTCGGACAAGGAGTTCCACGACTGGCTGGAATGGTCCGGTGCGGCGGGTCAGGCGATGTCACGTCGCAAGCCGCAGGACATGGTGCTCGACTGGTGCCGGAGGACGACGACGCCCTGCGACGACCTGCTGGAAGCCTTCGAAAACCAGGACCGCGAGAAGTACTACTACCCGTACGACCTGCACTGGACGCGCGAGGGGCATGAGCTGGCGGCGCGGTCCGTGGCGGGGTTCCTGGCGGCCAACCAGCTTCCCTGATGCCGTTCAGTGCGCCGGGGCTGCGGCTCCCGCAGGTCTGGCACCCGCAGGTCTGGTATCAACAAAGAGCAGCGGCTCGACGGTGGCCGCCAGCTCGCGAGCCGCTCTTCTGTAGCCGCGGGCGGAGGGGTGATGATCCCACGGCATGTGGAAGAACTTGCGTCCGCGAGGGTCGTACTGCCTGTATGACGGCAGCAGATCGAGCGTGGGAATGTTCAGCTCCTTCGCCATCGCGATCAGCCTCTGCTGCGCCTGGTCGGTGGCGTTCCGACTGACCTGCTCCCAGTAGGGGAATATCATCAGCACCAGCGGGGTGCCGTCCCGGTCGAGAATCGACTTCAGCTCCGCGAGGTGGCCCCGGTACCGGTCGAACAGATCGAGCGTTTCCTGATCGTAGACCGGTTTGAGCAGATGCCGGATATCGACCTCCTGGATCGTCGGGTCGTTGCCGGTGGTCTTTCGCAGCCATGCCTTCATCATGAACATGGCGTTGTAGATGGCCGTCTGTCTGAGCCGGGCCTTCACCGGCCCGAGTGGAGGCCGCGAGCCTTCCACCGAGGCGATCTTGAGCATCTCGCGCGACGAGACGCGCCGGGTGAGGTCGGCCAGATCGTTGAGGACGAAGCCGACCACGACGACATCGGGCTTGAGGCTCTCTCCGTGTTCCTTGAAGAACTGCAGCTCGTCGAGGATGGTGAATCCGCTGATCCCCGCGTTGATCACCTCGACGGGTCGTTCGGGTCTGTCTTCGCGCAGAATCGTCTCGAGCTGCGCCGGCCACGTCTCGCCGTCGTCCACATAGGCGCCGAAGGTATACGAGTCGCCCAGGCAGAGGACACGCAGCGTCCCCGGGGCCTTCTGGAACTGTATATTCTTCACGCCGCGGAACCCGAGGTTGTCGACTGTCACCCTGAACGGGAGACTGCGTTTGAAACGATCGGTGAAGCTCTGGCCGGGAAACAAGGGTCCGGGATTGACGTTCCAGAGCGCCGGCGTGGCGTACTCGAGCGTCCGGACCGGGACCACCTCGGTGACGCGCAGCACCATCTCGATGAGAAAAAGCAGGACGAGAGTGGAGACCAGCGAGAGGGCGATATTTTTCAGGAGATCGACGCGCGAAGATCCCAATCGTCCCTCCGGCGACACGGCGGAAAATGACGGGGCAGTATTGCAGATCGACGCTGTGATGGGAAGGAAACCGGCTCACCGCGAGCGCATCGTGCGCACCCTGCTTTTCATGCTCCTGATGCTGTGTGCCATCGAGCCGGACAGAGCGCAGGAGCCGACGGCGCGCGATCTGTGCCTGCTTGGACAGCGCCAGATGGAGGCCGGCGAGCTGCAGGCGGCGTCGGAGAGTTTCCGTTCGGCCCGCGAGATGCTGGCCCACGAAGCCCCCGTCAAAGAAGAGCTCGTCGACTTTCTCGCGTTGCATCAGTACAACCTCGGTGTCCGCTTCAACAACGCCGGCGACGCAGCGCGGGCTCTGGATAGCTTCATGGAGTGCCTGCGTCTCCAGCGGATGACGCCGCGTCTGAAGGATGCGGCCTTCCGCGACGGGCTGCTGAAAGGAGCGCTGTCGGTGACCGCATACCTTGCCGTCACGGGTCAGGCGCCACGCGCGCTGGAGGCGTATTCCCTCATCGAACAGACACCCGGCATCGATCAGCAATCGCTGGCGGAGGTATCGGCGGGGCGGGGACGGATTCTCCTGGCCGCGGCCGGGACCGATCCGGCGCGGCTTGCGGCCGCGGCGGAGGCCCTGTCGGACGCACTGAGGCGGGATCCCGGCTCCGCCCGGAGAAGCCGGGACCTTGCCGGAGTGATGGCTCGTCTGGCCGATGTGAAAAAGCGGGCGGGGGAGATCGACAGCTCGCTGGAGGCGGCCGCCGAGGCCGAGCGTCTGCTCCGTCAGGCGCTCACGCTGGATCCCTCGTCGCCCTGGACGCGCATCGATCTCGCCAGACAGCTGCTGGCAGCGCGTCGCTACGAAGAAGCATCGCTGTTGCTGGGCGAAGCCGAAGCGAGGCTGAGCTCACCGGCCGCTTCCTCATCCCGGGATGAAGATGCCGAGACGCGCCGCCGGGCGCTGGCCGAAACGCGCGACAACCGCGCTGTGGCGCTGTACAACCTGGCGGTCGACGCGGTGAACCATGCGGCGTTCGAGAAAGTCGAGCCATTGCTCGGCCCGGTGTGCGGCGTCAGCCCCGAGTGGGACCGCACCTGCCGTGATTTCCGGCAGACAGCCCGGACGCGCCAGGCTGCGTTCCAGCAGGCCGTGAGCGGCCACGAAAAGGCGTTGTCGGCCAACCCGGCCCGCGCGGCCGATCTGCTCGCGCTGGGAGACATCTACGCCAACGTGGGGGATTATGACAAGGCGCTTCGATACTATCGTCGGCTCGAGTCGGTCGGGGGGGCCACTCCCGGTCTGGCGGAAAGGATTCACGGCGTGGCCGACACGGGGAGTCCCACCGAAAGGCGGCGGCATCTCGAATTGGCCGGTGCCGGCGTCGAGCTGGTCTACTATCGCGACGGGGCGGCCGCCGATCTCGAAACGGCGCTGCGGGCCGCGTGGCTGCGGGTGTCGGCGTTGCTGGGAGCCGACTCGCTCCAGGGATCGCTTCGCGTCACGCTTTACCCGAACCGTCGCGCGCTGCGCGAGCGCGCGGGGTACCGGGTGGGTGGCCTGGTCAAAGGGAACTACACCGCGGGACAGGTGAGCTTCTTCGAAACCCCCGCGCAAACCGTTCTCGAGTGGGTCTCGGTGCTGACACATGAGCTGGCTCACCACGCGGTGGAACGGCTGTCGGGCGGCGGCGCCCCCCGATGGGTCAGCGAGGGAATCGCGCGCTACGTGGAAGGAGAGACCGCGGTGGTGGACCGGGCGGGTCTCACGCGTCGACTGGCGGCGCCGGGGCTTCCTCCACTGACACGTCTCGGCGAGCTGATGGAACGCTCCTGGAACGACCCAGAGGCGTATCTCGACATGCGGGACGAGGCGCTTCTCGCGGTGGTGGCGATGGCAGCGCATGACGTCGGCTCAGGACCGGGGGGCGGGGCGTCGCTCCAGCGCCTGCTTTCTGTCCTGCGCGATCCGTCGATGGACCTGCAACGCGCGCTTCCTCAGGCTCTCGGCATGACACTGCAGCAGGTCGATGATGCCTGGCGGGCGGCGCTGAGGCGCAATCTCAGCGAGCAAGCGCCCTGAGCCGGCGGCATGCCTCCTCGAGGTCGCCCGGCTTTTTCGCGAAACAGAAGCGGACCTGGCTTCGTCCGTCGGCAGGATTCGCGTAGAACGAGGAACCAGGGACCGATGTCACACCGGCGCTCGCGAGCAGATGCGCCGAGGCTTTCTGGTCCGAGTCGAATCCCAGACTTGAGACATCCGCGAGCATGTAATAGGCCCCCTGCGGTCTGATCACGGTGAGACCGGCGGCGTTGCACGCGGCTGACAGGGCTTCGAGTTTCTGCGCGTAGGAGCCCTTGAGATCTTCGTAGTAGGCGGGCGGCAGCCGGAACGCCTCGGTCACGCCGTACTGAAGCGGTGTCGGAGCGCAGATGTAGAGCAGGTCGTTCAGCACGCCCATCCGGGCCACCAGCTCCGCGCTGGCCACCGAATAGCCCAGACGCCATCCGGTCATGCTGTAGGTCTTGGAGAAACCAGAAAGCGTGACGGTTCGATCCTCCATGCCGGGGATCGAGCCGAGGCTCACGTGCCTGTGCCCGTCATAGAGGATGTATTCGTAGATCTCGTCGGTCAGCGCGATGGCTCCCCACTTCTGGCAGAGCCCGGCGATCGATTGAAGCTCATGACGTGTGAAGACCTTTCCCGAAGGGTTCGAAGGCGTGTTGACGATCACCATCCGGGTGTTCGGGCCGAAAGCCTGCGCGAGCTCCGCCGGGTCGATCTCCCACCCGGGGGGGCGCATGTGGACGAATCGCGCCCTGGCGCCGCACAGCTTCAGGATGTTGAGGTGATAGGAGTAGAAAGGCGAGAAGACCACGACCTCGTCGTCCGGATCGAGCAGGGCCATGCACGCCACGGCGAAACCGCCCGTGGAGCCGACGGTGACGATGACCTGCGTGGCCGGGTCGCAGGGGATGGCGTTGTACGAAGCCATCTTGGCCGCGATGAGCTGGCGAAGATCATCGATTCCTTCGAATTTCGAGTAGGTGTTGCGGTCGGAGCGGATGGCTTCGATCGATGCCTGCTTGATCTCATCCGGGGTGGGCTGGTCGCAGATTCCCTGGCCGAGGTTGATGCCACCCACCTTCTCGCACTCGCGTGTCATGCGGCGGATGTCGGACTGGACGAGATCCCTGATGCGCCGCGAGAAGCGCGGGCTGAAGCCTGTCGTCATGGCCGGACTATACCACGTTGACATTGACGATCCGGCGGATATAATGCGGGCTTTTCCGACCATCGGCACGCCCGGCGCCCGGTACACGAGGAGACACTCTGATGAGGAAGGCTCACCTCTGTCTGCTGATGCTGCTCACCACCGTCGGCTTCGTTTCCAACGCCGAGGCGAAGAATCGTGACAAGTCATGGGAGTTCGGCGCGATGTACCAGCATATCGATGCCGACAGGGGTTCGGGAGTAAAGAACTCGTACGGTGAGGAGCTGAGGTTCGGCTACAACTTCTCGTCGAAAGTCGAGGCCGAGCTGCTCTACGGCGTGACGAGCACCGACCACCTCGAGCACAATGACGATTTTGTCAGGGTGCTGGGGATCATCACCGCCAATCTCTTCACGGATCGCGACACCAAGACGGTGCCCTACATCTCGGCGGGGCTCGGTGTCATCCAGGAGACGCGCTCGGCCTTCACCGACCCGAATGGCATGCGTGTCTTCGAGGCGTTCGACTCCTCGGCAATCCTCACTCTGGGCGTCGGCGCTCGCACCTTCTTCAATGACAACTGGGGCGTCCGGTACGAAGCCCGGTACAACCACCACGACAGCTTCACGCTCGGGCAGGACGAGTACGTCCTGGCAGTCGGGGTGACCTGGGTTGTCGGGGGAAAGAAATAACCTGTCGAATCTCTTGACAACAATTCCGACTCCGTCGTAGAGTCTCATCACGCCACTGAGACTACACCGCCGAGGTTGTAGGATTGTTCTGAATCCGGCGGCCGATTCGGGGACATCTGTCGTAACCGGAGTCGGAGCGTCGGAATGATACTCCGTTGTGCATTGACGGAGGGGTAGGCTCGAAGTATATAGATGCCAGCCACTAAATGAGGTTAGCTGCGGCCCCCCGCCCTGCCACGACCGCGGCCAAAAAATGATTCCCCGAATGGGCGGCTGCTCTTCTTTAAGGTGGAGCCGCCGCTGGATCCGGAATTAGTGTAACTATCCGTGATTCCGGGGTTTTATCCATGGAGCGAGCGAGCGGTGGCGGGAGCCATCGGGCGACCCGAAGGTCCGGGGCGCCGATTTTCCTGCGCCTGTCGCACCTGCGGCAGCGCATGGCGGACGTACACGCAACGCGAGGACTGAGAAAAAGATGACCCTGGACAGAAAAGGGTGGGCGCTGGTCGGGATGGACGTGGTGGCGGTTTGCGCGGCCGCCCTGGGAGCCAATTACCTCCGATTCGACGAGGTCTACCCGGCCGATTTCATTCATTTCGAGCAGTGGCTGCTGCTCGACCTGATGATCACCCCCTTCGTGTTCTACATGATGGGTCTTTATCGAAGCGCCTGGCGGTATGCCAGCATCTCCGACCTGAAAGTCATCCTTTATGCCGTGGGAGCCCGGACGCTCCTGCTGATGTCGCTCTTCATCTTTCTCGGTTACGACAGAGGAGTGCCCCGCTCCACGACTGTGCTGGAGACGATTCTTCTGCTCTGCGCGGTGGGAGGCATCCGCCTGCTCACCCGCGTTCACCGTGAAATGAGGCAGGTGAAGAACCTGCGCAACAAGACACCCGTCCTGATCGTCGGGGCCGGCGACGCCGGAGAGATCATCCTCAGGGAGCTTCGCGGAAACGATTCGCTGCCCTACAACCCGGTGGGCTTCATCGACGATGACCCGGCCAAATGGGGAGTGAGGATTCACGGCGTGCCGGTGCTCGGCAGCACGTTCGACATTCCGCAGGTCGCGCGCCGAAGGCGTATCAGCGAGGTCATCATCGCCATTCCCTCCGCATCGGGCCGGCAGCTGACCGCCATCTACAGGGCCTGCAAGACCGCCGGCGTCCGCACCAAGACGGTGCCGCCGGTCAGCCAGCTGTTCGAAGGGCGGCTGAGCCTGAGCCAGATCCGCAACGTCGAGCTGGAGGACCTTCTCGGGCGCGACGCCGTCAACGTCGAGATGGGTGTCATCAGCTCGAGCCTTTCCGGCAAGCGCGTCCTGATCACCGGCGGGGCCGGATCGATCGGCCGGGAGCTTGCCCGCCAGGTCGCGGAGATCGGCCCGGAGCGGCTCGTGGTGCTCGACCGCAACGAGAACTCGATCTACTTCACCGAGATGGATCTCAGAAAACGATTCCCCTCGGTCGCCATCGACTGTGTCATCGGAGACATCCTCGACAAGACACGGCTGAGCGAAGTGATGGAAAGCTGCAGGCCGCAGATCGTATTTCATGCGGCGGCGTTCAGCACGTTCCGATGATGGAACTCAACGCCGTGGAATCGTTCAAGAACAACGTGTTTGGCACGCGCAACGTGGCCGAGAAGGCGTCGGAGCTGGGTGTCGAGCGCTTCGTCCTGATCTCCACGGACAAGGCGGTCAATCCGATCAGCGTGATGGGCGGAACCAAGAGGCTCGCCGAGCTGGTGCTTCAGGACATGAGGGGCTCCACGCGATTCGTTTCCGTGCGTTTCGGCAACGTGCTGGGCAGCGACGGCTCGGTCATCCCGCTGTTCAAGAAGCAGATTGCGGAAGGCGGCCCTGTCACCGTGACGCATCCCGAGGTGACCCGGTACTTCATGACCATCACCGAGGCGGTCCATCTCGTGCTGCAGGCCGGCTCGATGGGGATGGGCGGCGAAGTGTTCCTGCTCGACATGGGGCACCCGGTGAAGATCGTGGACCTTGCGCGCAACCTGATCGAGCTGTCAGGGTTCCGTCCGGGCGATGACATCGAGATCGTCTACACCGGTCTGCGCCCGGGCGAGAAACTGCACGAAGAGCTGTATCATCTCGGCGAGGAGTGGCAGGCCACCGCTCACGACAAGATCCTCAAGTTCAAGAACGGGGTTCCATCACTCACCGGAGTCCTGCCGCGGCTCAACATGATGGAGCACGCGCTGCTGAACTCACCGGCCACCGAAATGGACGAAGTGGTCAGACGCGCGCTCGGCGATCTGATCCCGGAGTTCAAGGGTCCTGCCAGGCCGAGCACCGGACGCAGCCCCTCTTCCGAGAGGGCGCCTGTTCGCGCCGCCTTCATCTAGGCTGAATCAGAGAAAAAAATTTAGTTCCTATTGTTCAAAATCGTTCATTCTTACTTGACGCAGGATGTACTCTGCTGTATATCGTCAGTTCATTCCACATCAGCCGTCGGGAGACTGAAAAAAAGTGCACTCAAGTCGAGGTCGTGTGTCGGCCCCCGGTTCGAAGTCCCCTCCATCCCCCGCGTCCCTGTCGTCGAGGGGATCTTCCGCGATCGTTCGTTCACTCGGCGTCGCGGCGTTGCTGGTCCTTTCCGGTCTGATCGCCGCCGCTCAAGTCCGTGACGCGCGTGCGTCCCAACAGGACGTGCAGGCCGTTCCCGCGGTGACCGATGACACACTGGCATCGGACCTGGCCGGCGATTACGTCATTGGCGTGGAGGACGTTCTCTACGTCGCGGTCTGGAAGAACCCCGACCTGTCTCGCGAAGTCCCCGTGCGCCCCGACGGCAAGATAACGCTGCCGCTCATCGACGACATCTCGGCCGTGGGCCTCACACCCTCGCGTCTCAAGGAAATCCTGACGGAGCGGTGGAAGTCCTACATCACCGGCCCCGAGGTCTCCGTCATCGTCACGCAGGTCAACAGTCTGAAGGTCTACATGGTCGGCGAGATTGCCAGACCGGGCATTCTCCAGCTCAAGAGCAAGACGCGACTGCTGCAGGCCATCTCGCTGGCCGGCGGTTTCACCTCTTTTGCCGAGCGGACCAAGATCGTCGTGCTGCGGAACAACGGCTCGGGCGAGTCGCGCCTCGAGTTCAATTACAAGAAGATCCTGTCGGGCAGTCGCCCGGCCGACAACATCTTCCTCAAACCGGGCGATACGGTGATCGTGCCATGACGCGACGCGTGCTTCGTTCCACTCTGGTTCTTTGCTTGTGGGTCGCCGCCGCCGGCTCCGCGATGGCCACGGGGGTCTGGGACCTGTCCGGTGGCATCGGCATCAACGCCGGGCGCGCGGACAACCCGAGGTTCCTCGGCCGGCTGCGAGCCGTCTGCGACAAGGCCAACCCGACGACGTTCGACCCGAACAATCCGCTCTGCGATCCGAACAGCCCGACGTTCGATCCGTCCACCACGAGCGTGTCGCGGCAGGCCGAGAGCTATGGCTCGCTGCGGCTGACGGGGACCCTGGCCGGGAAGTGGGAAACGACCGATTTCAATGTCAGCTATTCGCCTGTCTACACCGCCTACTTCGGCAAGAGCTCCCTGAATCAGCTGGGCCACAACCTGAACTCGAGCTGGCAGCACAAGTACAGCCCGAGGACCTCGCTCGACCTGGACGAGTACTTCAATTACACGCCGGAGCAGGACCTCGATCCGAACAACCTGGACGTGAACGCGCTGCTGACGCGTCGCACGAGTCATACGAACAACAACTTCAAGGGCGACCTGGAATTCAAGAAGAGCACCGTGACCACGTTGAACTGGACGTACCGGTATGTTCTCAGGGGGTTCAGCTCCTCGGACTACATCGACAGCATGAACCACGAAGCGGGGTTCCAGTGGAAGCGGCGTGTCGGTCGCTACAACTTCGTCAGCGCCGGGTATGAGTACGCCGTCTACATCTTCGAGAGGAACGTGCCTGGCTCCGATCGTCACGTGGCCACGGTCGGTTACGGATATGCCTCCCAGCAGGGTTTCAACCTGAATCTCAACGTGGGCTACAACGTCCTGCTGCCCGATGACCCGAATGAGCCCAACGTGACAGGGACCTACACGAATTCTTCCATCGGGTGGAGCGGCAAGAAGGTGGCGGCGGCGGGCGGATACACCCGGGACATCTCGGGTGGAGGCGGCGCCTACGCCAACGCCCGGAGCCAGGGCGCGTACGGGAGCCTGCGGCTGACCTATACACCGAAGCTCACTACCGACCTCACCGCGACCTACAACGTCCAGGAAAGGATTTCAGGGGTCACGGTCGTCACGGCGGCGACCACGAGCGAGACCATCCGGTCTTTCAATGGAAGGGCGACGCTGAACTACCAGATGACGAAAGATGTCGGGCTCAACGCTTCCTACACGCGATACCGGCAAAGCGTGCCGGGCCTCTCCGGAGGCGCCGTGCCCGAGGTGCGAAGCGCCAACTATTCGCTGGGCATGACCTGGAGCTTTCACTGATGCCGGAGCTGCTCAACGTCACCGCGCTGCTCAACAGCCTCAAGCGGCTCTGGTGGATTCCTCTGCTCACCCTGGTGCTCGGCATCGGGTTGTCCGCCTGGCTCTGCCGGCGGCTGCCGAAGGTCTATCAGGCCAGCACGCTGATCCTGGTCGAGCCGCAGAAGATTCCGACCAACTACGTCAAGCCGATCGTCACCACGCCCATCGAAAACCGGATCAAGACGATCCAGCAGCAGGTGTCGAGCCGCAGCCGGCTCGAGACGATCATCAACGGGCAGAATCTGTTCGCCAACCTTCGGGATACCGTCCCGATGGAGGATCTCGTGGCGCGGGTGGATCGGAACATCCGCGTGGAAGTCCGGGGCACGAGCACCTTCAAGATCTATTACGAGGATGTCGATCCGCAGATCGCGGCGCGTGTGGCCAACGCCGTGGCGGAGCTGTTCATCAACGAGAACGTCAATGCGCGCAAGGCCGAGGCGAGGAGCACGACCGTGTTTCTCGAACAGCAGCTCGCCGAGAAGAAACGCGATCTGGAGGATGCCGAGGCGCGCATCTCCGAGTTCAATCGATCCCACATGGCCGAGCTGCCGGCGCAGCGCGACGTGAATTTCGCCCTCCTGGAAGGGTTCCGCGGCCGGCTCAAGTCGATCATCGACGAGATCAGCAAACAGCAGGATCGCAAGATCGTCCTGGAGAAGGACCTCGCGGAGCTGCCTGCCTCGGGTGTCACCAACGTCCTGACGGCGGCAACCGATCTCGACCAGAAACGGGCGCGTCTCGTCGAGCTGAAATCCCTGTACACGGAGCAGCACCCGGAGGTCATCGTCCTCAAGCGGCAGATCGCCCAGCTCGAAGAGCAGCTGGCCCGCAAAGGAGATGACAAGGGGCCGGACACCGAACCGCCGCCTCCCACCCAGGGGATGACGGTGCGCGAACAGCAGCTTCGCCGCCAGATTGGCGACATCGATCTGAGCATCAAGGATCTCACCCGGGAATCGCAGCGCCTCAAGGATCAGATTGGCGAGTACGAGAGCCGCGTGGCCAACGGGCCGAGAAACGAACAGGCGCTGCTGGGTCTCAAGCGTGACTACGACATCCTCCAGCAGAGCTACCTCGACATGCTGAGAAACAAGACGCAGGCCGTCATCGCCGAAACGCTCGAGCAGGAGCGCCAGGGCGAGTCGTTCGTGGTCCTGGACCGCGCGATTCCACCGGTGCGCCCGTACAAGCCGAACGTCAACCAGATCCTGTCGTTCGGCTCGGCGCTCGGCCTCATGATGGGCGTCGGCCTCGCGCTGCTGCTGGATCTGGCGCGGCCGAAGTTCCACTCCGAAGACGAGCTGGTCGCCGCGTTCAACATCCCGGTGCTGATCAGCATCCCGGCCATCGCTTCGGCCGAGCCCCACGGTGGGCTGGAGCGCAACCGGAAGCTGCTGCTGGGAACCGGAATCCTCGCCGCTCTGCTGATCATGGTGGCGATATTCGGCTTGATGAGAGGCTGATGGAAATGACCAAAGGGACCTGGGCCAGGAGCGACATCCTCGTGGCGCTCTACGACCAGACCGGCATGGGAGGCGAGCAGTTCCGCAAGCTCCAGGTGAAGCTGCGCGCGCTCAAGCATGCCACCGGTGGCAAGCTCAACTCGATTGTCGTCACCAGCCCGCTCATGTCCGAAGGCAAGACCGCCTGCGCGACGAACCTTGCGGTGGCGCTTTCCTTCGAGCCGACGCGACGGGTGCTGCTCATCGATTGCGACGTGCGCAAGCCGAAGGTCCAATCCTATCTCGTCGGCGCGCCCGGGCGTGGCCTGCTCGACGTGCTGGCGGGCCGCGCCTCGGTGGAGGATGTGGTCCTCACGATGCCGGGGGGAAACCTCGACGTGATGGTGCTGCCGCTGGTGTCCTCGGGCAGCGGGGGCGGCGGTGGCGCCGGGTCAAACGGGAGCCGGCCGCATTCCCTTCCGATCGAGCGGCTCAAGGATCTGCTGCGGACGCTGACCTCGCGTTACGAATTCGTCATCTGCGATGCGCCACCGATTCTGCCCACCGCCGACGCCAGCGGTCTGGTCGACATCTGCGACGGGGCGCTCATGGTCGTGCGGGCGGGGGTCACCCCGCGGCCGGCCGCATCCAAGGCGCTCGTGGCGATAGACCGCACCAAGCTGATCGGGTTCCTGCTCAACGACGTGCCCGAGACGCGCATGGGGCGCTACTACTACAAGTACTACTCGGACGTGGAGAAGCCGAAATGATCCCGGCCGGTCCGCGCCTTCCCTGGTACGTGGTGAGCACGCGGCCCCGCAAGGAGGAGTTCGCCCGCATGCTGCTCGAACAGGCGGGCATCGCCGTGTTCGTTCCGCTCGTGCTCGAGTGGAGCCGGAGCCGTCGCCGGACGAGCGAGAAGGTCAATCTGCTCTTTCCGGGATACCTGTTCGTCAGGATGTCCCTAGCACGGGATTACGCGAGGGTGCGGTGGACACCGGGAGTGGGCCGGGTCCTCGGCCCGGATGAACATCCGACCACCGTGGACGAGTCGCTCATCGACGAGATCTCCGCGCGGATGGGAAGCAAGGGCTACATCGTCCAGCGGGCGGAGCTGGCGCCGGGTGACCGGGTCGAGGTGAAGCACGGTCCGCTGGCCGGTCTGCTCGGCCTGGTCGAAGGCCCGAGCACGGCGCCCGAACGGGTTCGAATTCTGCTGACGTTTTTCGCTCGACGCGCAACCGTCGAGATGGATGGAAGGGATGTGCTTCGACTGGGTCACGGGTGCTGACCCGGCATAACCAAGCTGACTTGGTCTAACCAAGCTGACCTGGTCTAACCAACATGATGGCGGGGGTATGGACAGAGACATGGATGAGATTCTGACCAGCAGGGAGGCCCAGCGGCTTCTGAAGATCGGCCGGACGAAGCTGTGGGCGCTCACCAAGGAAGGGCAGCTGCCTGCCTACCGGATCGGGGATGGCAAGACATCCGCGCTCCGGTACAAGCGGGTGGAGCTGATGAAATGGCTTGAAGAGAACCGGATCGTCCTGAAGAAGGGTTGAGCCCATTGAAGGTCCTCTGGGTCCGTGTGGGCCTGCCGGCCATCCTCTTCACCAGCGTTCTCTACTACGCCGTGGCGGTCGAGCCGTATGCCGTCGAGCGTCACGATGTTCGCGTGGCCGTGCAGGGGCTGCCGGAACCGTTCGAAGGGTACCGGATCCTCCATCTTTCCGACTTCGAAGCCACGTCGCCCGGCAGACGCGAGGAGCTTGTCGCCGACATCGCGCGGCAGGCACGCGCTGACGCGATCGTCGTGACCGGCGATCTCGTCAGGAAGAATCTTTCCGGTGATCTGAGGCTGGAGGCGTATCGGCGGATGGCGGCCTACCTCGGCGCGCTGCCCGCCCACGATGGCGTGTTCTTCGTCCAGGGGCACGGTGAGATGGCCTCACGCATCAATCAGGATGGGCTGGAGAAGATGCTCACCGAGGCCGGCGTGAGAGTGCTCTGGGACGACATCGCCATCATCCCGAGACAGGGCGGCTCTCTCGCGCTGGCGGGCATCAAGGTGCATGACTATGGCGGCAAGGGACGGTGGAAAATGGAATCGACGGGGCTGATCCAGCAAGGACCGGGGGATCGCCCCGCCTATCTCGAGCTGGCCCCGCCGGGAGCCGAGAACTGGACCGACTACGAGCTCACCGGCCGACTCCGGTTCAGCAGCCCGGAGGACTGGGTCGGTCTTCTGGGGCGCAGCCGTCTGGGTGTCGGACAGGACAAGTACTACATGGCGCTGCGCCGTGAAGGGCTGACCTGCCTGACCGCCTCGGCGCATGGGGCCTATTACAATCGCGGCGAATACACATCAACACGCGAGCTGGGCCCGGGGCTCTGGCACCGTTTCAGGTTCAGGGTCGACAGCACCGGAGATGGCGTCCGGATGCTCGGTCGGACATGGGATGACGGCACCGAGGAGCCTTCGGCCTGGGATTTGACTTACGCCGACCAGAGCGCGTGGCCCATCGCGTCGGGAAGGCCGGGCATCTACGCCGAAGGTCCCGGCACCAAGGAGTTCGACGACCTCGTGCTGACCCGGCCGGGCGCGCAGCCGATCCAGGGGCCGTGGCGCGAGCCGGCTGGAAGCGATTTCCTGCTCGACCTGCTCTCGCGCGTGCCTGCCGGCGCTCCGATGGTCCTGCTGTCGCACACCCCTGATATCTTCCCCGACGCCCGGGACCTGGGGATCCCCCTGGTGCTGGCGGGCCACACGCAGGGCGGGCAGGTGAGGATTCCGTTCTACGGCGCGGTCATCACCGACACGCGACTCGGACGCGAATATGCCTCGGGGCTTTTTGTCGAGGAGGGAAGCACCCTGTTCGTCACGCGGGGCATCGGCACCACGCGCGTGCCGGTTCGTTTTCTCTGCCCGCCCGAAGCGGCGCTGATCACCCTGACCGGGGGACCCGCGTCATGATGGATATCTTCTACATCCTGCTGACGGTCGTCGCGGTGGGTCTGTGCTTCAAGGGGCCGCGGCTGGGCATCGCGGCGCTTGCGTTCATCCTGCCGATTTCCGAGAGACTCCCGGGGCCGCCGATTCCGCTGCTGAACTCGCAGAACCTGGTGGTGCTCATCGCACTGGCGGTCCTGCTTGCCAAAAGGAAAGAGCCGGGCAGCGCCGGTGGTGTCCGGTTCGCCATCCCCCTGGTGGCGTTCGTGCTCCTGGTCACGATGGGTTTTGCCAACACGATGCTCTTTTTCGCGCCGGTGAGATTCTACGTGCTCTGGAAGCCATACGAAGTGATGATCCTTTACAAGAATCTCGTCACCTGTCTTCTCATCTACGCGATCGGCGGCCTGGTGGCCAGGAGCCGCGAGGACATCGAAACCGTCTTCAAGGGGCTGATGCTCGGCGTGGCCTTCGAAGGCGCCTTCATCTGCATGGAGGTGGTGACAAAGGGGCCGATGCGGGCAAACGGGCACCTGGGCGAGGGCAACAACGCGGGGGCCTATCTTGCCGGCGCGGTGGCGACGGCCCTGGCCGCGTTCCTCATGCTTGGATGGAAGCACAGGGCCGGGCTGTTCGGGCTGGGTTCGGCTCTTGTCGCCGGTGTCGGTCTGGTCTTCACGCTGTCGCGGGGCAGCTGGCTGGCCGGCATCATCGCCTGTGGCGCGATTGCGTTGCTGAGAGACCGGCGGATGCTCATCCTCATCGTCCTCATCGTCGTCTCCTACCAGGTCTGGCTGCCCGACAAGGCGATGGATCGGATCGACGAAAGCTTCAGCTCGGCGGCCGAAGAGCCCTGGCAGTGGCGTTCGAACGAGGGATCCGACGAGGCCGAGGCGCTTGCCGGGTTCCAGAGCGGCCTCCTCGGCGGCGGGGCGGAAGGGGAGGACGGCTCTTCCGAGGCGCGTCTGGACGGCTCGAGCCAGATCCGGCTTTACGTCTGGAACGCCGCGCTGCGCATGCTGGAAGCCAATCCGCTGGGCGTCGGCTACGGTGTCTTCCCGTTCTTCATCGGCAACTATTCCACCGTCATCAAGTTCAGGGCCGCGCACAACTCATACCTGCAGATCGCCTGCGAGCTCGGGATACCGGGCATCCTCATGTTCCTCACCTTTCTCGTATGCGTGCTCTACGAGTCGTTGATGGTGTTCCTCAAGCAGGAGGAGCCCTTCATGAGGGCGCTGGGGCTTGCGGCTTTCGGCGCCGGCATCGCGATGATGGTGTCCGCGTTCTTCTACAACCATTTCTTTCTCATCGATGTCAACGGACAGCAGTGGCTGCTGCTCGGGCTCGCCACGCAGGTGCGCCGGCTCAAGCAGCCGGCCACGACGGCACCCGTCGTCTCGCCCGCATCGGTCGAGGTGGTGCCGTTGTACCGGATGGTCAAATGACGGCGCCCACCGTCAGCGTCGTGATCCCCGCCCGCAACGAGGGGCGGCGCATCCACGAATGTCTCGGGGCGGTGCTGCGGCAGGACTATCCCGCGGACCGCTACGAGGTCATCGTCGCCGATGGCATGTCGGATGACGGAACGCGCGCCATCGTGGAAGGCATCGCCGCGGCGGACCGGCGTGTCCGGCTGATCGACAATCCCGGGAGGATCGTGCCCACGGGGATGAACCGGGCCATCGCGGCTGCCACCGGCCAGTTCATCGTCCGCGTGGACGGACACACGATCGTCCAGTCCGATTATGTCAGCCGGGCGATCGAGACCCTGGTGCGCACCGGCGCCGAGGGGGCCGGCGGCGCGATGACGCCGATCGCGGAGGGGGCTTTTCCCGGCGCGGTGGCGCTGGCCACCTCCACACCGTTCGGCGTGGGCAACTCGGCGTTCCATTACGCCACGGAGGAGCGCGACAGCGACAGCGTGTACCTGGGAGCTTATCCGAAAGAGACCTTCAGGCGGTTCGGCGGCTACGACGAAGAGCTGGTGCGCAACCAGGACGACGAGCTGAACTACCGGATCCGAAGCCAGGGCGGACGCATCGTGCTGAACCCGGCCATCCGATCGAGCTATCATCCGCGCTCAACGGCGCGGTCGCTCTTCAGCCAGTACTTCCAGTACGGGTGGTGGAAGGTGCGGGTCATGACGAGGGTTCCATCGATGATCTCCTGGCGTTTCCTGGTGCCGCCGGTCTTCGTGCTGGGTCTGGCGACGCTCGTGAGCGTTTCTTTCGTCCGTCCCGAAGCCCTGGCGCTGCTCGCGCTGCTGCTTGCGGCGCACGCCGCCGCCGCGCTCTGGTTCATCCGGGGCAGGACCGCCGGCTTTCCGCAGGGCTCGGCCCGGCTGGTGCCCTGGGCCACGCTCATCATCCATCTGGCGTACGGGCTGGGCCTGCTGGCGGCCCTGCCGACGCTGCTCATCAAGGCCCGCGAGCATCCGGTCGGGCCCGTCCAGTCATCTCGATAGGGGGAGTCGCTTGGCCGAGTACATCCCGTTCTGCAGGCCCGACATCACGGAGGCCGAAATCGAAGAGGTCGTCGCGACGCTGCGTTCCGGCTGGATCACCACCGGTCCGCGAACGAAGCGCTTCGAAGAAGAGTTCGCCCGCCGTGTCGGAGCCCGGCATGCCGTGGCGGTGTCGTCGTGCACCGCGGGGCTTCACCTTGCGCTGGTGGCCGCGGGGGTCGGGCCGGGCGACGAGGTGGTGACGACTCCGTATACTTTTACGGCGAGCGCGGCCGCGGTGCTCCACGCGGGCGCCCGCCCGGTGCTTGTCGACGTGGAGGACGACACCGCCAACCTCGATCCCGCCCGTCTGGCCCGGGCGGTGACGGCGCGCACCAAGGCGATCATCCCGGTCCACATCGCCGGGCACCCGTGTGAGATGGACGGCATCCAGTCGATCGCGCGGGAAAAGGGGCTCACGGTCATCGAGGACGCCGCGCACTCGCTGCCGGCCTCGTATCGCGGCAAATCCGTCGGCACGATCAGCCCGATGACGGTCTTCAGCTTCTATGCGACCAAGAATCTCACCACGGGCGAAGGAGGGATGGTCACCACCGATGACGACGCGCTGCGGGATCGTCTGGCCGTGTTCGGCTATCACGGGATGAGCCGTGACGGGTGGCAGCGCTACACCGCGAAAGGGTCGTGGTACTACGAGATTCTCGAGGATGGATTCAAGTACAACATGTCGGACCTCCAGGCGGCGCTCGGTCTGGTGCAGCTGCGCAGGCTCGA
>DASROJ010000027.1:0-33375 GCA_035646975.1 Patescibacteria group bacterium | reverse complement strand
CCGGACTGCCGGCTGGATCGCACGCTTGCCGGAACCGCGCTTCGCCATCCTGTCCTTCTGCGTTTTCCGGGAGACAACCTTTCCGGGATTTCCCACATTTCCCACGAGGGGACTCCAGTGTCAGGAATGAAGAACTGCGGGATATCCGCGAGGCCCGCATATTCTACCATCCTCAGGCTCACCGTTGGCCACAGCGCGTGTCTCATCATTGAACGATGTGCCCGGCACGGGAGGTCAATCGCCATGCTGACCGCTCTGGCCCTTGTCGCCGTTTCGCTTGCCCCGCCACCAACTGCCTCTCGGATTAACGCCGTCACCGTCTACCCCGACCGCGCCGAAGTGACGCGTGAAGCGCGGACACTCGTGAAGGCTGGAGTGCAGGAGATCCTGATCGGGCCGCTGCCGATCGAAATGGACGACGCCTCGCTGCGTGTGACCGGACGGGGCCCGCTCGGTACCGGCCTCGTCCTCGGCGATGTGGAAGTTCGACATGTCGACGGCGTGGAGATGCGCGGGGCCGAGCTCGACGCGGCTGAGATCAAGCTTTCCGAGCTGAACGAAGCGATCGCCCCGCTGGACGATCGATCGAAGCGCATCGAACGCATGCGCGAGCTGTTGACAGCGCTGCAATCCGCCACCACCGCGCAGATCGCCCGGGAGCTGGCCGCCACCGATCTGAAGCCGCAATCCTGGCAGGGCGCATACGATTTTCTGAAGAAAAATCTCGATGACCTGGCCGCGGAGCAACGACAAACGACGCGCCAGCGCGCGGCGCTTGTCGGCCAGGCGACCGTGGCCGCACGCATGGTGGAGGCCCTCAAGGCGCGCCGCACCATGGCCCACAAGATGATCGCCATCAGCCTTCAGAGCGACGCCGAATGCGAGGCGGCGCTGGGCATCAGCTACGCCCAGCCGGGCGCCTCCTGGGCGCCCTCTTATGAGGCCACGATGGATCCAGCCACGGGTGAGGTGACACTGGGAATGTTCGCGTGGGTGAGGCAGACCACGGGTGAGAGTTGGAACGACCTGCGGCTCACTCTGGCCACCGGCGCCCCTTCGCTTGGCATCGATCTGCCTCGACTCGGATCGCTGGCGATCGGACCGGCGGCTGAGATCGAGAAGCTCCCCATCATTGGCCAGAATTACCAGGATATTCTGAAAATGTCGCCCGGCCTCACTGACGCGGTCAGTAGATTATCTGGCTCAAATCTCAACGCGGAGATGATCGAGGAACTCGAGGTCATCACCTCGGGGACGTCCGCCGAATTCAGTCGCGCGGACGGCGGCTATGCCAACATCGTGACGAAGCTGGCGCTGCAGTCCCAGACCGACACTGTCATGACGTTCGAGGTGCCGGGCACGGTGTCGCTCAACCCGGATGGACAACCTCGCCGCATCGCCGTGTCGCGCACCAGCCTGCCGGGCCGGCGGCAGTATCTTGTCGTGCCGGCGGTGCGCCCCGCGGCGTATCTGGTCGCCCGCCTGACCGCACCACCGGACCACCCGCTGCTGGGAGGCGTCGTGAAGCACTATGTCGGCTCGACGCTCGTGGGCACCTCCACGCTGCCCTCCGTGGCTCCCGGCGAGGAGTTCACCCTCTCATTTGGCTCCGACGACCGGGTCAAGGTGGAAAGCCCGGCTCTTCCGCAGACGACCTCGGGCAAAGGCGACAGCCGGACTTCGGTCTGCACGCGCCGTGTGTCGGTGACAAATCGCACCGGCGGTCCGATCGACGTGGAGGTCAGGGAGCGGATGCCGGTTTCCACGAGCGATCAGATCAAGGTGACTCCGGCCGGAACGATCACCGCGGGGTACGATCTCAAGGATGGTGAGCCGGGCATCTATACCTGGAAGCTCTCGCTGGATCCGGATGCGAGACAGGAGGTCTCGTTGAGGTACACGGTGCGCTATCCGTCCAGTATGACCCTTGCCACGATGCGTTGAACGCGGCGTATAGTACGCGGATGAACATCACGCCATTCAAGGTGCGCATCGCGGCGC
This sequence comes from Patescibacteria group bacterium, assembly GCA_035646975.1. Classification (GTDB taxonomy): domain Bacteria; phylum Acidobacteriota; class Polarisedimenticolia; order JACPZX01; family DASXTC01; genus DASROJ01. The sequence continues at coordinate 31,374 of DASROJ010000027.1, read as the reverse complement.
GCGAGATGGTCGACCTCAGACGTCGGCTCTCGCGCACCCGGTGGCCCGACGAGATCCCCGGCACGGGATGGGAGCGTGGCGCCGATCTCGCCTGGATGAAGTCACTGGTGGGCTATTGGCTCGACGGATTCGACTGGCGCGCGCAGGAAGAGTCGATCAACCGGTTCGCTCAATATCGTGCAACGGTCGACGGTGTCGGGATCCATTTCATCCATCAGCGCGGCCGCGGGCCCGACCCGCTGCCGATACTGATCACGCATGGGTGGCCGGGGTCGTTTCTCGAGATGCTGAAGATCCTCCCGCTGCTCACGGACCCGGCCGCGCATGGCGGGGATGCGTGCGACGCGTTCGACGTCGTCGTCCCGTCGCTGCCGGGCTACGGGTTTTCCGATCGCCCCGCCGAGAAGGGATTCGACACCGCACGCATCGCCTCGTTGTGGGTGACCCTGATGGAAGGTCTCGGCTATCGACGATTCTGCGCGCAGGGAGGCGACTGGGGAGCAAGCGTCGGCACGCAGCTCGGATTCCGGCATGGCCGGAAAATCATCGGATTGCATCTGAACTACATCCCCGGTTCGTACCGTCCCTGGACAGGCGCCGGCTCCCCTGCGTTGACGCCCGCCGAGGCGAGGTTCCTCGAGGAGGCCGGGCAATGGTATGACGCCCAGGGTGGCTACGCGCACGCACAGAAGACCCGACCGCAGACGCTGGCCTTCGGCCTCAACGATTCCCCGGCGGGGCTTGCAGCCTGGATCGTGGAAAAGTTCCGGGAATGGAGCGACTGCGAAGGCGATGTCGAGCGGCGCTTCACGATGGACGAGCTTCTGACCAACGTGTCGCTCTACTGGTTCACGCAGACAATTCATTCTTCGTGCCGGCTGTACCACGAATCGGCGAGCCGACCGCTTCGGTTCGGGGCGAACGAGCGTGTCGAGGTGCCGTGCGGCGTGGCGAGCTTTCCGAAGGAAGCCCCCGCACCTCCGCGGGACTGGGTGCAGCGCGTGTACGACGTGAGACGCTGGACCGAGATGCCGGCTGGCGGCCACTTTGCCGCGATGGAGGAGCCGGCTCTGCTCGCCGCGGACATCCGGGAATTCTTCAGACCGTTACGCCGGAAGCAGAACGAATCGCCGGCGCCAGCAGACTGACGGGCGGCTCAGCTCTGTTTGCGGCGCGCGCCCAGTCTCCTGCGCAGCTCGGCGAAATAGGTCATGCGCTCCCTGATCGTCTTTTCGTAGCCCGACTCGGTGGGGCGATAGTAGACACGCCCCTTCAGCCCGGCAGGCAGCAGATCCTGGTCGGTCACCGCTGCTTCGTAGTCGTGCGCGTGCTGATAGCCTTTCCCGTACCCGAGGTCCGACATCAGACCGGTGGGGGCGTTGCGGATATTCATGGGCACCGGGGCCACCTTGCCCGCGCGGATGTCCCCCACCGCCTCGGCATAACCACGATACGTCGCGTCGCTCTTCGGGGCGGTCGCCATGTACACCACGGCCTGAGCCAGAGCCAGCGCGCCTTCGGGAAGTCCCAGAAAGTGAAAGGCGTCGCGCGCGGCCAGCGCGACCTGCAACGCGCGCGGGTCGGCGTTGCCGATGTCCTCGGAGGCGAACCTCACGATCCGTCGAGCGACGTACATGGGGTCCTCTCCCCCTTCCAGCATCCGAGCCAGCCAGTAAAGCGACGCGTCGGGGTCCGATGACCGCATCGACTTGTGAAGCGCCGAGATGATGTTGAAGTGCTCCTCGCCCGCCTTGTCGTAGTAAAGGGCGGTGCGCTGCAGCGCATCGGCGACGACCGCGGGCGTGATGTGCGGCGCCGCGGAGGCCAGCTCGAGACAGTTGAGCGCGAAACGCGCGTCACCCTGCGCGCGTCTGGCGATCTCCTCGATGACTCCGGCGTCCACCACCAGCCCACGGCCACCCAGTCCCCGGCCGGGATCATCCAGTGCGCGCTGCAGGATGATTTCGACGTCTTCCTGCCCCAGCATCTCCAGCACGTAGACCTTCGAACGTGACAGCAGCGCCGCGTTGATCTCGAATGACGGATTCTCCGTCGTCGCGCCGATCAGGGCGATGTCGCCCCGCTCCACGAACGGGAGGAACGCGTCCTGCTGCGCCTTGTTGAACCGGTGAATCTCGTCGACGAACAGGATGGTGCGGCGACCGTCCGCTCGCCGGACCTCTTCCGCTTCCTTCATCACCTCGCGGATTTCCTTGATGCCTGACAGCACGGCGGAAAACGAAACGAAATGGGCGCTGGTGCGTCGCGCGATGATCGTCGCCAGGGTGGTCTTGCCGGTTCCGGGTGGCCCCCACAGGATCAACGAGCGCAAGTCGTCGGACTCGATCGCTTTTCGGAGAAGGCTGCCGGGGCCGAGTATCCGGCGCTGTCCGATGAATTCCTCGAGGGTTCGAGGGCGCATCCGGTCGGCCAGAGGCGCATCTGCAGGCGGCTCCATGAGATGCGGCTCGAGTTCGGGGAAAAGTGGCTTCATATGAGAAAATGCCCCCGATGCGTGTGAAGATGAGCTCATAAATGGCTCATTTTAAACTGGTTACGAGCAGCTCTTCAAGATCCCGAACCGGAATTCTCCATCCGATGCTCATTCAATCACTTAACCCGGGACCTTCACACGCATCGGGGGCATTTTCCTTCATATGCGACTACGGGACCGTATCATGGTCGCTCGCAAGTACGTGTCTATTCTATCGTAACTCCATGAAAACACTAGCACAATTACCACGCTCGATCCCTTGACAGCGATCCCCCCTGCCGGTATAGGATCCGGCGTTCCAATCCGAGAGATTACGCCGCTGGCCTTCCCGTCTCCTCGACCGCACTCCGGCAGACTGGTGGCTCGTGGATCGAAGCCTGCAATTTCGCGGCCGCAGTCTTCATCCCAGGGCTCTTGGATCCACCTGGTGAAGGCAGCGCTCCGGCGCTGCCTTTTTTTTGCCTCACGGCACGGAGAATCCCTGGAGAACACGATGCGTCCTCTCATCATCGCCGTTTCCTGCCTGATCCTCCTGGTGACCGCCGTCGGCTTCCTGGCGGGTTCGCCGGTTGACTCGACACCTCTCGCGTCGGAAAACCCGGGCGCCACTCTGTCCGGCGCGACCGATCTCATGAGGGAGCCGGAGGGCCAGCGGGTGGCCGTGCTGCTGCCCGGCGCCACCGTGCGCGTTCTCGAAACACGCGGCGGCTGGTCGCGCGTCTCTCTCGAGGGGTGGATCAGGTCCGAGGGGGCCGAGGGGGTCGTGTCGGGTGCCGCTCCCGTTCCCGCACCGGACAGTCAGTCCGCCTCGATCCTCGGGTCGATCTACATCACCGGCGAGCGGGGCCGCACATCGGTGGGAAGCGGTGTCGCGGTTCGCCTGCTGACCGATCCGCGCAACGTCGTCCCGCAGATCGCCGCGATTCGCTCCGACTGCGATCAGTCACGCGCCGCGCTCGAGCAGCAGGCCGACGCGCTCAAGGACAAGGGAGAGCGGGCGATGAAGACCATCGAGAACCCCTCCCGGGCGTTCGAAGCCTACGACGAAGCAAAGAAGGCGCGTCAGGCAAAGCTGCGAGAGCTGAAGGATCTCGACGCCGGATGCGATGCCAGGGCCGAGAGCGCCCTGGACTCACGCACGGTGGCGCGCGCCTTGTCGAGCGCTGAAGGGCGCTATCTCGTCGAGGGTGTCGCGCCGGACCAGTACCTGATTCATGCCGCGTTCGAAATCGAGGGCATCAGACACGAATGGGATGTCGCGGTGACCCTTGCGCCCGGGCAGCATCTGAGCCTCGACCTGACCAATGGCAATCAGACCCGGTCGGAGCCGATCCGGGTCTACCGCTGACGGACGAGCCGCGCCGCGAAGAAGCCATCGAGATCGTCGCGGTGCGGCAGGGTGACAACGACCTGCTGGCCTTCCACGGCCAGCACGCGGGCCGTCTCCGGCATCAGCAGTCGCGGATCCTCCAGACTGAACTGCTGGTGGCCATCCAGGAACCGGCTCACCTGCTGGACGCCTTCCTCCGGCTCGAGACTGCAGACCGAGTAGACGAGCGCACCGCCCGGCCTGACCAGGCAGGCGCAGCGATCCAGCAGGCTGGTCTGCACTTGCGCGAGTCGATCAAGGCTTTCGGGCGAGACACGATACCGCAGCTCCGGATTGCGCCGGGTGACGCCGGTGCCGGAGCACGGTGCGTCGAGAAAAACCAGGTCGAATGTCACACCGGTTCTCAGCGGAGCTTCGTGATCGGCGAAGTCGGCGGCAACGGGCAGGCACCAGGTGAGCCCGAGCCGTTCGATATTTTCGCGCAACATCCTGAGTCGTGAAGGATGCAGATCACCGGCCACCACCAGACCTTCCGGTCCGGCCTGCTCGGCAAGATAGAGCGCCTTGCCTCCCGGGGCCGCGCAGGCGTCCAGTATGCGGCAACCGGGCCCGGCGTCGGCCAGCCTGGCGACCAGCCCGGAGGCTTCATCCTGTATGTACAGATCCCCGCGCCGGAACGATGGCGTCCTCTGCGGAGCTCCATCCACCGCGATCAGGAAGTCGTCGAGCCATCGCGATGGACGCGTCGCGATCGACTCGGCCTGCAGTGCGGCGGCGACGCTCTGGCGCGAGGAGGCTCTGCGGGTGACGCGCATCGCCATCGGCGCCGGCCGGTTCTGCGCGATCAGCAACCTGGAGGTTTCCTCGAAACCGAAGCGTTCCAGCCACCGCCTGACCAGCCACTCGGGGTGCGATTCGGCGACAGCGAGCGCGGCGGCCGGGTCATCGCCCTGCCGCGGCAACCGCTGCGGCGGCACGCGTGAACGCTCGCGCACGACCGTCCGGAGCAATCCGTTGACGAACGCTGCCGCCGCGTCGGCGCGATGGCCCGCGCGGGTTCGCGCCATGTTGACGGCTTCGTTGACGGCGGCGTGTGGTGGAATCCGGGTGAGGAACAGTACTTGATAGAGCGCCAGCCTCAATGTCAGCCGCAGGTCCGGATCGATCCTTTCCAGGGGGCGCGTTGAAAACGATGCGATCACATGGTCGAGGTACATCTGGCGGCGCAGCACGCCATAGACCAGCTCGGTGATGAGCGCCAGATCGCGCGGCTCGAGCTCACCGGCGTCCATGTGCTGCAGCAGGACGGAAGAGTAGGCGCCTTCCTGCTCGACGCGGCGCAGGATGGTAAAGGCGATCCGGCGCGGGTCGCTCTCAGCCAAATCGATCACCTGGCCCGAGGTATCTGCCGGCCAGCGCGGCTTGCGCCGACATCCGCTTCCTGCCGTCCGGCTGCAGCTCGGTGACACGCAGCATCGTGCCTTGCCCGCAGCAAACCAGGATGCCGTCATCCGTCCCGACAATGGTTCCCGGCCCGGCGGCGCCCGGCGCCGTGGCGCCGGGATCTTCCGCTGCCTTCCAGAGCCGGAACTGTCTGCCCGAGCCGTCAGGCAGACCGGTTCTGGCCGCAGGCCAGGGATCGAAGGCCCTGACGAGCCGTGCGATCTCCCGTGCTGATCGGCTCCACTCGATCAGGCCATCCTCCTTCCGGAGCATCGGCGCCCAGGTCACCGCCGACTCGTCCTGCGGTCTGGGTTTGATCGAGCCGGCCTGGAGCCCGGTCAATGTCCGCACCAGCAGGTCGCCGCCGAGCCGTGCCAGCCGTGATTCGAGCTGCCCGGCCGTTTCTTCCGGCTGGATGGGAGTCTCGCTCTGCATCAGGATGTCGCCGGCGTCCAGCTTTCTGACCATCCGCATCGTCGTGACTCCGGTGAGCGGCTCACCCCTCGCGATCGCCCAGACGATCGGCGAGGCGCCGCGCAGCCGCGGCAGCAGCGATGCATGCACGTTGACCGCCCCGAGAGGCGCCGCCTCGAGCAATCGTTGCGGGAGTATCCGCCCGAACGCCACCACGACGATGATGTCGGCACCCAGCTCCGCGACCTGCTGTGCGAACAGATCCCCCTTGACCTCTTCGGGCTGAAGGGTCGGGACACCGCGCGCCAGGGCCAGCTCCTTTACTGCGGGGGATCGCCGGGACAGACCGCGGCCTGACGGAGCATCGGGACGGGTGACCGCCGCCCTGACGTCGTGTCCCGCGTCGAGCAGCGCGGCGAGGCTTTCGGCCGCGAAGGCCGGGGTCCCCATGAAGAGGACCTTCATGGATAGATTTCGCTCCAGTCGTCGCCGTCGGCGGCCTTCTTCACACGCTTGGTGATCAGCTGCCGCTTGATGCCACCCAGTCGCTCGATGAACAACTTGCCATCGAGATGATCGGTCTCGTGGCAAAAGGCCCTCGCGAGCAGCTCGGTGCCTTCAAGGGTGAACTCCTTTCCTTCGAGATCGACGGCGCGGATCATCGCTCGGGCCGGCCGTGTCACGAACTCGGTGAAGCCAGGGATCGAAAGGCACCCCTCCTCCTCGATCTGCCTGCCTTCCTGCTCGATGACTTTCGGGTTGATCATCACGATGAGATGACCCGGCTCCTGTCCTGCCGTCACATCGATGACAGCCAGACGCAGAGAAACGCCGATCTGGTTGGCGGCCAGACCGACACCCGGCGCCGCGTACATGGTTTCGACCATGTCGCGAACCAGCTCGCGAATCCCGTTGTCGATCTCGGTCACCAGCTTCGTGGGTGTGCCGAGCACCGGATCGCCGAACTTTACGATTCTTCTGATGGCCATGCTGGCTCGCTTGCCTCAATGGAAGTAACAGCGGCCGTTGAAGTTATCATGGCGTTTTGAACGAGATCAACTCCAGGCCCGGGCACCTGCCGCTCCGCTGACGCAAGGCGCCGAGGAGCGAGGCCAACTTCCCCCGGGGTGTCTCCCGTTCAGACGTCCGGGAGGCGTTCCCGTCCTTTCCGGGTGACAGCCGGATGCCCGGTTGTCGTGATATTGGTGCGAGGCCTCCTGGAATGGTGTGCTATAGTCCCGTTACGCAATCACTTACGAACGCCGGCAGGGCATCCTCACCGGCCGCGTTCGTGGCAAGGGGCTTGCACTGTATACGGGCGGATGCAGCGAAGTCGATCAGCAGGAGGATACCCAGATGAACACGCCTCGCACCTCCAAGGGTCAAAAGGGTTGGGCCGCCGTGGCCGCCCTGTTCATGGCGCTCCCGATACTGCCGACACCGGCGACACTCGCGTTCGGTCAGTCGGGCCAGGGCGGCACGCAGCCCGCGCAGGGACAGGTGGCCGAGCAGGAGGGGTCGGTGTACGGACGCCTCCGATTCATCGAGGGCGGTCTGACGCTGAAGCGCGACAACGAGGTCTACACCGACCTCGTCATCAATGATCCGCTGACTCCCGGCGACGTCGTCTCCACGGCGCGGGAAGGCCGCGCGGAGTTGCAGCTCGCCGATGGTTCCAGCATCAAGCTGGACGACGACAGCGAGCTGGTGCTGCAGAGCCTGTCGGACAGCAGCAACCAGATCGAGAACACCACGATCCTGCAGCTCGGCCGCGGCTCCATGATCATCCGGGCCGACAACATGGATTCCAAGGAGAAGCGCTTCCAGATCGACACCGACGGGGCGTCGATATTCCTGCTCTCCGATGGTCTGTTCAGGATCGACGTGCGCGCCGACGGGACGACGGTTGTCTCGTCGCGTCGTGGCGTGGCCGAGGTGATGTCCCAGGAGGTCTCGTCACTGGTTCGCAGCGGCGAGCGCATCACCGCCCGGCCGGACGAGATCCCGGGTGAATCCCGCGTGTTCAACACACGCACGAGCGATGATTTCGATGAATGGTCCGTGAGCCGCGACGAATCACTGGTTCGGCGCGCCCGCGTGGATGACGAAGAGCCCACCGCGCTTCCGGAGCCCGTGGAGCCCTACTCCAACGAGCTTTCCTACTATGGCCGCTGGTACAACAATCCCTCGTACGGATGGGTCTGGCGGCCAGTCGGCCTGCAGCCCGACTGGCAGCCCTACATGTACGGCCGCTGGACCGACTGTCCGACCGGGCTCGTCTGGGTTTCGTACGAGCCGTGGGGATGGGCGCCGTTCCACTATGGACGCTGGGAGTTCCTCGTGGGCAACGGCTGGGTATGGATTCCGGGGCATGTGTTCGCCGGTGCGTATGTCGCCTGGAGCGTGTCGCCCGGATACTTCGGCTGGTGCCCGCTCGGCTTCTACGACTACCCGGTGAGCTACAGCTTCAATCTCGGGTTCCACAGGGACCCCTGGATCTACATCAACGCGCAGAACATCTATGCGCGCCGGGTGAACACCGTGTGTATCCGTGATGTGAACGTGCGTCGCGACATCGAGCACACGCGCGTCATCATCCGCGGTCGTCCGATCGTCGACCCGCGCCGCGTCAAGGACGCGCCGCGTCTGGCCACCGAGCTGCACAATGTGGCACAGGACCGTCGCGATATCAGTCTCGATCCGGTCGACCCGGCGCGTCGCCTGCCTTTCCGTGAAAACGAGCGTCAGAAGCTCGTGGAGCAGAACAGAAAGCATCTGCGCGAAGGCCAGGAGTCGCCCGGCACCCCGGTGGTGCGTGGTGGAGGAGCCGGCCGCCCCGTCAGCGTGATGCCGACGGATCGCCGCGTGAACGTTCCCCGGGCTCGCGGTGCCCAACCCGGCACCGGCACACCCGGTTCGACGCCGGGCACACCGCCTGCGGGGTATGACCGCCGTCGGGGTCGCGGTGGCGGGGACAACGGCCGTCCGACCACCGTCGCGCCTCGCAGAGAGCCGCTTCGTGAGGACTCACAGCCGGAGCGGGTCATCCCGCGAATCATCCCCCGGCCCGGGTCAGGCGCCTCAGAGACACCGGACCGGCGTCCGGGCCAGGCGCCGCCCCGCGGCAACGTGCGGCGGCAGGATCCGCAGCAGGCCCGGCCCACCCCGGCGCCGCCAAGACAGAGTGCCGCGCCGGCACAGGAACGCCCCCGAGGAGGCGAAACCGCCAGGCCTGCCCCGCCACGGCAGGAACGACCGAAGCCGAACGGCAACAACAACAATGGTGGCAACAACGGCGGTGGTAACAAGGGTGGTGGCAACAACGGCGGCGGCCACAGACACAAGGACTGAAGCGCTTGACCGGGGGAATGGAACCCGGTTGGACTGGTAGGAAATGCCGGCTGGATTCAATCCCCTGCACCCGGCTCGACTGGCGCCGGTCATCGCCGTCGCATTGCTGGCGGCATCCCTGCTCGTCGCTTCCCCCTCGAGGCGATCCGCCAGCGTTCCGAACGAACCCGACGGTCCTGCCTTGAAGCTGACCGTCACCCCACGCAACGGCTTCCGCCCCCTCAGCCTCACGCTGACCGGCCATCTCAGCGGAGTCGACTCGACCGACGAGCAGTACTGCCATGCAGGGGTGGAGTGGGAATCGCGGACCCCCTCCGGCCTGACGGTCACCTCGAAGGAAGACCCGAAATGCCTGCATCCCCCCGAGCAGGTGCAGGTGCTCATGACTTTCACGAAGGTTGTGACGCTGTCAACACCCGGGGAATACGTCTACAGGCTGATACTGCACCGGCGTGACGGAGAAAAGCTCATCTCCAACACGCAGCAGGTCCGCGTGCTCGACACCCAGTAGCGCTACTTCTTCGAGTCCCAGCCGGTGAGGCACTTCTCCGCTTCGTAGCGAACGAGCTGCGACGAATCTTCCTTGGCGAGCCGCTGGAGGAACGCCTTGACCGCCTCGCCGCCCAGCACGTCGAGCGTCCGGACAGCCTCGACGCGAAACGCGGGGGCGGCGTCACCCACCGCGCGGCCGCGCACCAGGTCCTCGAGCTCCTGACGAGCCGGTATCACACGGCCGGCCACCTGCGCATCGCCGACTATCTGCCGCACCATCCTCATGGCGAACAGCCGCGTCGGTTCCCTCGGTGCGTCGAACATCAGCACCAGATCGTGAATCATCTGCAGGTCGCCAAGACCCTGTTTGAGCATTTCCTCGAAGGCGCCGTCGGACACGAAAGGATTCCCGCTCAGAATGCCTTCACGCAGCATCCGGGTCTGCTGATCCAGGTCGGCTTCCGCGACGATGCGCGCAAACGTCCTCGCCGATGCGACCCTGGCGTCTTCCCCCTCCGCCGGCAGAAGCACCTTGCCTTCGGCGCCCCACATCAGCGTGTAAAGGTCCCCTTCGGGCTGGTCACCGTCCTCCTTGGTGAACTTCCTCAGAAACAGCAGCACCCGCTCGCCGGCACCGAATGAAATCTTGTCCTGCCACGGCGTCCTGAGAAATGAATCGAGCTTGTAGGCGATGCGGAAGGATTCACCCGGCCGCTCGGGGATCGTGATCTTGAGAACCTCGAGCGTCTTGATCACCGCGAAGCGATGCGCGCCATCGGTGACTTCGCCCCAGACAACCAGCGGCGCGCGACCCACCTTTTCGTACTGGGTGAGCGGGCGCACGTCGGCGGGAGCGGATTGCCAGGAGCCGACGCCGATGACGGCAAGGGTTGAAGCGAACAAAGCGCAGGACAGGAACCCGATGCGCGCGGTATTGCTGGGCATACCCCAGTCTACAGGCGTGAAACGGCGCCAACAAGCCACCGTGCGGCACCGTGATATCATCGCGAACGGTCAACCGCGCCAGGATGCCGATTGCCGAATGCCGAATGCCGATTGCCATTTGCCGAGGAACCGCAGGAGTGGACGAACGGATGTCGGGCGTCTCGCTCGAAGGATGGAGGCTGAGACGGCGCAGCGGGGCCGCCCGCCAGCGCACCTTGAGGGCCGTCGTCGTCGGCGAGAGCACCGAGGCGTTCGAATGCGCCGGACGGCTGGCAGCCCCCCGCACGGCCGAGGTGATCTTTTCCGTCGAGTCCCCCGCGGCAGCCGGCAGGGCCGCAGTGGCGCTCGCCGGCGCCGCCCGCGCCTCGGTGCAGCTCGACGGGGCGTCGCCCTGTGATGTCCTCATTCTGTTCGGAGACGATGCCGGTCGTGCGCGCGACGTGGCCTTGTGGGCAGCGCGCACCTGCCCGCTGACCGCGCTGATCATCGCGGCGCGCAACGGACTCGAGCTGAGCCGGCTGGCCGCCAGTGGCTCGGGCCTTGCGCCGCAGCTGATCCTTTCTCCGGGCGGCATGCCGCGCGTCCGGCTCGAGGCGGCGCGACTCGCGCGACGTCTCGATGTGAGCGGGGCGCAGGTGTGCGTGCCCGCCATCGGGGCAGATGGCGAAAGCGCGGACTCCGCGCTCCTGTTGCGAAGGTACGCCACCGTGGCCGGGGTGCCCGCGCGGCAGATCTCGGAGAGGGACTGGCGGCTCTGGTCCGAGGAGCCGGCCCCTCGTGTCACCCCGGCCGCTTTCATCGCATCGATTGTCGCGATGGCCATGGCGGTGCTGGAGGATCGCCGCGAAGTGTTGAGCTGCGGCGCCTGGGTCGAGGGAGCCTTCGGCCTGCCCGGAGCATTCGTCACCGCGCCGGTGCGGGTCGGCGCGCGAGGCGCCGAGGAGCCCCTCGCCTTGAAGCTCACGCTGGAGGAACGCTCGCTGCTCCAGCGCGCCGCCGGTCGCTAGGAGCCTGTCCGAGTCATGGCTCGGGCCGCGGTCATCGCGTGGTCGGGAAATCCAGTCCGCCGATCTCGAGCAGGTGCAGGACGATCCGCGCGGAGAGCCCCCACAACGTCTCGCCGTCATGCTCGAAGAACCAGCCGTTCTCCTTCGCGCTCCATCGGCCGACCTGGACCAGATCCTCCACCGGAATCGTGAAGATCCGCGCCACCTCGAACGGCGCGGCCGCCAGCACGGGAAGATCCCCGATCCTCCCAACCACCGGGGTGACGGCGATCGTCCCGGTGTAGGTGACGAAGTCGTCCAGAAGGCCGAGGATCTCGGCGCTGTCGGGGGGCAGCGCGATTTCCTCGCACGATTCCCTCAAGGCGGTGACCGCAGGATCCTTTTCGCCGATCATCATCGATCCGCCTGGGAATGCCACTTGCCCCTGGTGGGTCGGCAGGCCGGTGGTGCGCCGGGTCATCAGCAGGCGCAGCGGTCCTCCGTCGTCGACGATCGGCACCAGCACGGCGGCCCGCTGATCGCGTTCGATGATTCGTCTGGACCGCACGGGCAGGAGAGTCCGGAGCGACTCGACGAGGTCATTCATCGAAGGGCGCGGCTCGGGAAGGCTCACGGGATCTCGTCTCGGAAAGGTCAATCGTCAATCGGTCGAACCAGGAGGGGAATCTGCACTTCGGTCTCGGACTCCTCCGGCTTGCCGGGCACGGCCTTGAGGTAGAGCTGATGATGCTGGCTGGCCAGCCGCATCCCGCGGGCGCGGGCCCACTGCCTGGTGATCCGGACGGTGTCGCCGATGTCCGAGGTGTCCCCGTGGTGAATGCAGACCGCCACGAGCTGCGGCTCCCATCGTCTGACCTCGATGCGCCCGTCGCCTCTCGCCGAGCCTTCGAACGGGATGCGCACCTCGCCGTGCATCTCCCGTGTGTCCGGATCGACGTAGGTGTCGCCGTCTCCGGCGTCGTCGTAGACGCCGATCCAGGCGGAGGTCCTGAGCTCGCGCAGACGCAGCCACTCGGCCACCTCGATGAAGGCCTGGCTGACCTGCCGCGCGTCGCCCGAGAACTTCAGGCAGGCGACCACCATCGGCCGCGTCGTGGCGATGCAGAAGGGTTCGTCCATGGGCGTCGAATCCTCGCCCGGTCCCGACTCAGGACGCTAGGGATTGACCACGATCTTTCCAAACGCCTTTCTTTCCTGCATGCGTCGATGGGCCAGCCCGATGTCGGCCAGCGGGAAGACCGAATCGATCACCGGCTTGAGCGCGCCGCGCTCGACCATGCGCATGATCTCGAGCAGCTCGCCCTTGGTGCCCATCGTGGAGCCGAGGACGGACAGCCTGCGGAAGAAGATGTACCGGATATCGGTGGCCACCTCGAAGCCCGAGGTCACGCCGCACGTGACCAGCCGCCCACCCATCCTCAGGCTGCGGATGTTCCGGTCCCACGTGTCGGCGCCGATGTGATCCAGGATCACGTCCACCCCCTGGCGTCGCGTGATCTTCTTGACCTCGTCGTAAAAGTCGAGCTTGCGGTAGTTGATCGTCTCGTCGGCTCCCAGCTCGCGGGCCTTCTTGAGCTTGGCATCCGATCCGGCCGTGGCGATCACCCGCGCGCCGAGCAGCTTCGCGATCTGGATCCCCGCGCTGCCCACCCCGCTGCCGGCGGCATGCACCAGCACATCTTCGCCCGGACGCACCCGGGCGCGCGCCATCAGCATGTGCCACGCGGTGAGAAAGACCAGGGGGATCGCGGCGGCTTCGTTGAACGTGAGCTTGCCCGGTATCGGCATCACGTTGACGCCCGGCACGCAGACATATTCGGCGCAGCCGCCGTCGCGGTTCTCGCCGATGATGCCGTAGGAAGCGCAGAGATTGTCCTGGCCGTTCAGACACCTGGCGCATCGGCCGCAGGACACGCCGGGTGCCACCACCACCCTGTCGCCAGTCTTGACACCCTTGACGAACGACCCGGCTTTCTTCACCACGCCCGCGATGTCGCAGCCCGGGATCATCGGCAACGGCATGCGCTGGCCGGGCACGCCTTTGCGCACCCAGAGATCGAGATAATTCAGCGCGCACGCCTTGACCTGGATCAGCACCTCGTCGGGCGCGGGGCTGGGGGTGTCGACCTCCTCGATCCTGAGCTTGTCCACATCGCCGTGCTCGTGTATGACGACCGCCTTCATCGCTCTGACGTCTCCTCTTGTGCCCCTTTCCACAGGGGTTTCCGTTTCTGAAGGAAGGCATCGATGCCTTCGCGCGCGTCATCGAGCGCCAGCAGCTCGTTGAGGTAGATTTTCTCGTTGGCCGCCAGCGCGTCGGAGAACCCGCTGGCGCGCGACCCGCGCAGCGCGCGCACCGCAAGACGCAGCACCGGACCGCTGTTCGCCCCCAGCGACTCCACCACCCGGCCAACCTCCTGCTCGAGCTCGGAGATGGGAGCCAGTCGGCTGACCAGCCCCAGGGCGAGGGCTTCGAACGCCGAGATGCGCCGCCCGGTCAGCACCATGTCGGCGGCATGATGCCGCCCCACCCGGGCCGGAAGCAGCGCGGCGGCGATGGGGGGAAACGACCCCAGGAGGATTTCCGGCTGGCCGAACTGCGCGTTCTCCGCCGCCACGACGATATCGCAGCACATCACCAGCTCCATGCCGCCACCCAGCGCGAGTCCCTGGACCGCGACCACCGACACCGGCTCCATCGAGCAGAGAAACCGCGCCACACGGTGAAACGTCTCGAGCATCCGGGGCGCCCGCTCCGGGACATGGTCCGCCACCTCGGCGCCGGCCGAAAAAGCCCGGTCTCCCGAGGAGCGCAGCACCACGATGTCGACCCCCTCGCCGAGGGTCAGCTCGGCAAGCGCGGAACCGAGCTGTTCGAACAAAGCGATGTTGAGGATGTTCAGAGGAGGGCGATTGATGGTGATGTAGCCCACGCGCCCGGCGCGTTGGTGCAGAACGAGGTCCTGCGTCGCGTCCGCCGCCACCGTCGACCCCCGAGAACTCCTACTGTCCCTTGAATTGAGCCCGACGCTTTTCGTTGTAGGCGTTGAGCCCTTCCTTGGCGTCGTCGCTTGCAAACAGCTGCTGCTGCAGCTCGCGCTCGAGCGACAGCGCCTCCTGGAAGGAGATCTCCAGGCCGGACTGGACGGACCGCTTGATCCGGCCCACGGCCTTGCTGGCCTTGTTCGGCGGCAGGAACTGCCGGGCGTACTCGACGACCTGGCCCCAGTAATTCTCGCTCTCGAAGATGTGGTTGATCAGGCCCATCTCGGCCGCTTCCTCGAAGGAAAACGTGCGCCCGGTGACCATCAGCTCGATGGAGCGTGACTTGCCCACGGCGCGGCAGAGACGCTGGGTTCCGCCGGTGCCGGGAAGAACGCCCAGGTTCACCTCGGGCAGGCCGATCTTGCCGCCGTCCTTGCGCGCGATCCGGATGTCGGCCGCCATGGCGATCTCGAGCCCGCCGCCGACGGTGTGCCCGTTGAGCGCCGCGATGACCAGCTTGGGCGTCTGCTCGAGCCGATTGAGCGTCTCGTTGGCATGGAGGCAGAAGAAGTATTTGAAATACGGAGTGACCGAGCCGAGCATCTTGATATTGGCGCCGGCCGAGAAAAACTTCTCGCCGTTGCCGCGCAGGATGATGACGTGCACCGACTCGTCGAACCGGGCCTGGATGATCGCGTCGTCCAGCTGCTTCATCATCTCGTGCGTGTAGGTGTTGGCCGGCGGATCGTTCATCTCGATGACGGCCAGCCCCTTGTCGACCGTGTAGTTGATCAGATTGTCAGCCATGCAGCTCTCCCCTTCTCTCAGGACAGATCCACCCAGACGCTCTTTGTCTGGGTGTACAGATCGATGGACGCGGCGCCCAGCTCGCGGCCGAAACCGCTCATCTTGTATCCGCCGAACGGCGACGCGTTGTCGAGAACGTTGTAGGTGTTGATCCAGACTGTTCCCGCGCGCAGCTCGCGGGCCAGCCGGTGCGCCTTCTTGATGTCGCGGGTCCAGATCCCGGCGGCCAGCCCGTAAATCGACTCGTTGCCCTTCGCGATGGCGTCGTCGAGATCCCTGACCCTGATGACCGACAGCACCGGGCCGAAGATCTCCTCGCGCGCGATGGTCATGTCGTTGCGCACCTCGTCGAAGATGGTCGGCTCGACGAAGAACCCGCGCCCATCTCCGACCTTCGCGCGGTTGCCCCCGGCCACGAGACGGGCGCCCTCTTCCCTTCCCTTTGCGATGTAGCGCAGGATGGTGTTCATCTGGGCCTCCGAGACCTGGGGCCCGAAGCGACACTTGGGATCGAGCGGGTCGGACGGTATCGTCTTTTTTGTGCGATCAATCAGCCTGGTCATGAAGTCGTCGTGGACCGATTCCTCCACGAACAGTCGCGAGCCCGCGGTGCAGATCTCCCCCTTGTTGTAGAAGATCCCCACCTGGGCGCCGCGCGCGGCCGCGTCCAGGTCGGCGTCGGCGAGCACGATGTTGGGCGACTTGCCTCCCAGCTCGAGCGAAACCCGTTTGAGCGTGCCGGCCGCCTCGCGCATGATCTGCTGGCCCACCGGAGTGGAGCCGGTCACGGCGATCTTGTCCACGAGCGGATGACGCACCAGCGCCATGCCCGCCACCGAGCCGGAGCCGGTCACGACATTGAGCACTCCGTCGGGAAGCCCGGCCTCCTTGCACAGGGCGGCCAGCCGCAGCGCCGTGAGCGGCGTGTACGATGCGGGCTTGAGCACCACCGTGTTGCCACAGGCCAGCGCCGGGGCGACTTTCCAGGCGGCCATCAACAGGGGGAAATTCCACGGGGTGATCTGGCCGCACACTCCCACGGGCTCGCGCAGGGTGTAGTTGAGAAACGGGCCGGCCACCGGGATGGTGTCGCCGTGGATCTTCGTGGCCCAGCCGGCATAGTAATGAAAGCAATCGGCGGCCATCGGCACGTCGATCTTCGTGTTCTCGGTGACCGGTTTGCCCGAGTCGAGCGTCTCGAGCTCGCCGAGCTCTTCCGCGTGCGCGGCCAGCAGGTCGCCCACCTTCCAGAGAACCCTCGAGCGGTCGGCCGCCGACATCTTTCGCGTCCAGGGACCCGAATCGAACGCGGCGCGGGCCGCCTTCACCGCGCTGTCGATGTCCTGTTCGCGCCCGTCGGCGACCTGGGTGAGCAGGTCGCCGGTGGCGGGATTGATGGTGTCGAACGTCCCGCCGGCGGCCGCGTCGACGAACTGGCCGTTGATGAAGAGCTTGCCCGGTTCGACCTTCACCTTCGTGGGAGCGAGCATGACTGACCTCGTTAGCCGTGAAACGCGTGAGTCTTGAAGGAAGAGACGATCCGGCGGCATCGTCACGCCGAACGTTCACGCTGGACACGTACGACGCGGCAGAGCGTATCCCGCGTCTCTCCTAGGATTTGGCCGGCATGGTACGAGATGCGGAGGCTCGATGTCAAACGGAAGCCCGCCTGGCTGCCCGGCAATCCTGCGCGCGCGGCCACGCCGCCCCGGCCGACGCGGTCCCGCTTCAAGTGGACTGATCTCTGTTGTAGCATGACGGCATGTCTCCGACAATCCGCAAGGTGACGGTCCTCGGCGCGGGAACGATGGGAGCCGGCATCGCGCAGGCGGCCGCGCTGGCGGGCTTCAGCAGCGTGATGTTCGACCTCGATCCCGCGGCGCTGCAACGCGGCCACGATCGCGCCGTGTCCCAGATCGACGACGGCGTTCGCCGTGGCAAGATTGCGGCCGATCAGGCCGATCGGGCGCGCGGGAACCTGACGTCGAGCAGCGACCTGGCGACGGCCGTCTCCGGGACCGACCTGGCCATCGAGGCGATCCCCGAGATCATGGACCTCAAGAAAAAAGTATTCGCGGAGCTGAGCCGCGTCTGCGGCGCTTCGACGATCCTGGCCAGCAACACGTCGTCCTTGTCCATCACGACCATCGCCGAAGCCGCGTCGTCCCCCTCCCGGGTGATCGGTCTGCACTTCTTCAACCCGCCGCACATCATGAAGCTGGTGGAGATCGTCCGCGGCGAGCTCACCGACGATGCGGTGCTCGAAGCGTCACGAAAGTTCGTGTCGGCCCTGGGAAAGGAGGCCATCGTGGTGAAGGACAGCCCGGGCTTCGCCACCTCGAGGCTCGGCCTGGCGCTGGGGCTCGAGGCAATGCGGATGCTCGAGCAGGGAGTGGCTTCGGCGCCAGACATCGACCGGGCGATGGAGCTGGGCTACGGCCACCCGATGGGGCCGCTCAAGGTGAGCGATCTGGTGGGGCTCGACGTGCGTCTGAGCATCGCCGAGATTCTCCACCGCGAGCTGGGCGCCGACCAGTTCCGGCCGCCCGACATCCTTCGTCGTCTGGTGGGCGAAGGCAGGCTCGGCAAGAAGACCGGGCAGGGGTTCCACCGGTGGGACGACACCGCGAAGAAGAAAGCATGACCCGTCACGGGTCTTTGCGCGTCACCGATGTCCACGTTCACATGCAGCCCTGGGAGACGTTCCGCCCGGCTACGCTGGATCGGATGCGGCGTGGGCGTCCCGATTTCGACAGGATCATCGAGATGAGCCGCGACCCTGCCGCCTTTCTCGGTTACCTGGACGAAGCCGGTATCGAGCGGGCCGCGCTGATCAACTATCCGGCGCCGGCCATCATGGGATTCGGCCATGAGACAAACGACTTCGCGGTTCGCTACGCCAGGTCCGCGCCGGACCGGCTCATCGCGGTGGGCGGCGTCCATCCCGGATTGATCGCCAACGCGGGCGACGAGGTCGAGCGTCTGGCCGACGCGGGGATCCGGGCGCTCAAGCTGCACCCGCCTCACATGCTGGTGGCTCCAGCGGACTATCTCGTGCCGGGCCCGACCGGCGCGTCGCTCGCCTCGCTTTACGCGGCCGCCTCCCGGCGCAGCCTGCCCGTTATCATTCACACCGGCACATCGATCTTCCCGGGCGCGCGCAGCCGTTACGGCGATCCGATCGGCATCGACGACGTGGCCGTGGATTATCCCGACCTGAGGATTGTCATGGCGCACGGCGGCCGGCCTCTCTGGATGGAGACCTGTTTCTTTCTCATGCGGCGGCATCCGAACGTCTGGCTCGACCTGTCGGGGATCCCGCCGAAAAACCTGCCTCAGTATTTCCCGCGACTGGGAGAGGTCGCCGACCGGGTCGTCTTCGGCAGCGACTGGCCGAGCCCGGGCGTGCGTGACATCGGCGCCAACGTCGAGGCGCTGCTGAGGCTGCCCGACGACTACCTCTCGACGGATGCGAAGCGGCGCATCGTGCAGGACAACGCGCTGCGTCTGTTCCCGGGGCCTTGAGCCACCGTGCCTCCGTGAACGCGTTCACCCGTTCACCCGTTTCCTGCACGCGTGAGCCCGGGAGATCATCCGCTCATGACCTCATGGGCAGGGGTCGGGCAGCAGCGTGGCGGACGGGCTGCCGGTGGCGGTCTGCTCGCCGGTGGGGCTGATCGCCGTCACCAGGTAGGCGAACATCGCACCGGGGGCGGGCAGCGCGGGGTCACCGCCGACCCACTGTGTCGCCGACGTGGCGAGGACGCACCGGAAGCCGCCCGCCGGCGCGCCGCGATAGACACGGTACGAAGCGACCGGGTTCATCGTGGTGAACTGCAGGTTTTCCCAGACCCATGCCGCCTGGGAGAGACGGAAATCGGCCGCCGCGCCGTCCCCGGAGACCTCGAGACTCGGAAATGGTGGAACGATGCGCAGGACAATCCCGTCCCTGTCGGTGATGTAGATCTCTCCCTGGACGTCGACGCTGAAGCTGGTGAGGCTGAAGAGCAACGACGCCCCGGGATCGAGTTGGCTGGTGTAATCCTGGAGGTTGGTCGCCACACCCCCCGAAACGCGCAGACCGCGGATGAATCCCGCGCAGTAATCGCCGTAGAAATAGATCCCTGAGTAGTTCGGCATCTGGCAACCGCGGTAGACATAGCCACCGGTGACAGAACAGGCGCCCGCGGTGTGCCCGTAATCGAGGATCGGTCGGGCGTAGGATGGGTCGTTGCACGGAGGCACCGTGCCGCAGGTCGCTGGTGTCGGGTTGCAGGTGCTCGGAGTGGAGGGATTGAAGCAATGCGTGCCTTCCATCATCCGCCAGGCGTAGTTCTTGCCGCCGACTCCGGCCGGGGTGTAGTTGATCTCCTCCCAGCAGTTCTGTCCGACATCGGCGACGTACAGGTCGCCGGTGGCGGCATCGAAGCTGGACCGCCACGGATTGCGAAGCCCGTAGGACCAGACCTCGTCGCACAATCCGCCGAGACCGTCGGCAAACGGATTGCCTGACGGTACCCTGTATCCTGCCGTGGCTCCGCCGCAGTCGGGCGCAACGCTGGCCGGGTCGATGCCGCGCACATCAATCCGCAGCATCTTTCCGAGCAGCGCGGAGAGTTCCTGGCCATTGCCGCAGGTGCCGTGAGCGTCTCCGCCACCGCCGCCGTCCCCGGTGGAGACATAGAGCATCCCATCCGGGCCGAACTGGAGCTGACCTCCTTTGTGGTTGTTCTCCGGTTGCGAGAACCTCAGCAGACGGACCTCGCTGTCGGGGTCGCCGAGATCGGGAGAGCCCGGAGTGACCGAATAGCGCGCCACCACCGTGAACCAGGGCCCGAGGATAGGTCCCTCGGTATAGTTGAGATAGAAGAAGCCGTTGGTCGCGTAGTCAGGATCGAACGCCATGCCGAGAAGGCCCATCTCGTTGTTGGACGGCGCCGCCTGCACCTTCGCGCTGATGTCGAGAAAGGTCGAGACCGTCGCGGGAGGATCGCCGCGTTTCTTGATCCGGATGAACCCGTTCTGCTCCAGGATGAACAGCCGGTTCGTGTCTGCCGGAGGAGAGGTCACGAAAAGCGGGCGGCCGGTCAGCCCGGTGACCACGGCGACGGTCCTCAGCGTGGTGTTGCCCACCGGATGCACGCCGACGCAGTCGCCTCGCGCGGGGGTGATGGCCGCCGCGCCCACCAGCAGGACCGTTGCGAGAACTGGTTTCACCAAGTCGTTGAGCCCTCCTGGGTCCGGCAGCACGATCATTTCGCCGACGCGGCACGAGCCGCCTGCGCGAAGCCGATGCGCAGGGTGGTCCCGCATCCGCCGGCCGCGGCGCTCACTTCGAAGACGAAGTCGGCTCCCGCGCCATACGCCCGCGCCGCCGTGAGACGGTCGCCATCGAATTCATAACGCACGCGTGGCGGTCCGCCCTTCGGCCCTGCGTTGTCGCCCGGGTCTCCTGCAGGCACGATGGCAAGACTCAGTTCACCGTATCCGCGATTGTCAAATCGCGCAAGGTTGACTCCTCCCTGACCGGCAATCGACTCCCACAGCGACATCAAGGCGGCGCGATCTGCGCCGATCAGCCGCACCTCTGCCGAGCCACGCGTGGATGACGGCCGGATCTCGATCGCCTCGCGGCCGGACGCGTACTGGATTGACACAACGGAAGGCAGCACCGGAAGAAGAAGCCGCGCCTGGTGCTGCGGCTGCGGCTGGAACAACGAAGCGTCTCCGTCCAGCTCGAGGCGCCAGAGGATCGACGGCGCCGAGGAGGAAGGCACGGGCCAACGCGATGGCACCAGCCTGGCCGTCAGGTTCGGATCGTGGCAGACGACATAGGCGTTCGGAAGCGTTTGAGTCGAGCCTGCCGTGCCGCCCGCCTGGACATCGTAGACGCCCGGATTGATACCGGCCGGCAGCGTCACCTGGATCGTCCCGTTGGTGATCAGGGAAGGAGCCGGTATGGCAGGATTCGGTCGAACGACACGCAGACCGCCGTTGCCATCGGCGACCCAGGCGAGTCCGGCCGACAGAGTCACCCCGGTGGCCGAGCCGGGCGTGTCATACGACCCCGTGACCACCGGGTGGGATGGATCGGCGATGTCGATCTCCATCAACCCGGCGAACCCGTCGGCGACAAAGAGTCTGTCACCCGACACCGCCACGCCGCTCGCGCCGCCTGGTGTGCCCAGGCTCTGCGCCAGCACGGGCGCCGCCGGGTTGGAGACATCGAGGATCTGCACGCCCCTGTTCAGGTCGGCGACATACGCATACCCGCCTTTCAGTGCGACGCCCATCGCGCGGCCCGGGGTGTCGTACTTGCCTGCCAGCGTGGGGGAGGTCGGCCGGGTGATGTCGAGAATCTCGATCCCCCTGAAATCATCGGCGACGAACGCATGCGACCCATCGATCGCGACATTGCGAGCCGACCCGGGCGTATCGTAAGCGCCGACAATTGTCGGATGCAGCGGATCGTTCACATCGATCACCTCGACTCCCCTGGAACCATCCGCGACGAAGGCGAGGCCGCCCGCCACCGCCACCCCCATCGCCTCGCCCGGCGTGTCCAGCGTCGCGGCAATGCTCATGGCCGCTGGATTCGCCGCGTCGACCACCAGAAGACCGCTCGGCCCGTCCGCGACGAACAGGTCGTCCCCGTCGGCCGCAAGGCCCTGCGCAGAGCCGGGCGTGTCCAGCGCGCCGAGCGCCGTCATGGCGGAAGGATCGGTAGCCTCGATCGCCGTCAGCCCGGTGTCGGCCTGCGCCACGAACACCGTCGCGCCGCGCACCGCCACGGCGACCGCCTCGGCCGGCAGCGCCAGCCCCCCGCGCAATGGCGGGCCGGACGGCCTGCTCACGTCGATCACCTGCACTCCGTTGATCAGATCGGCGGCGTAGGCATGTCCGTTCGCCACGGCAACGGTGAAGAAATAGGCGGAGTTGCCGAACAGTCCCCGGCTGCCCACGACTCGCGGATGCGCGTCGTCACCGACATCCACCACCTGCAACCCGCTGTATCCCGCCGCCACGTACACACGTCCCTCGGCGAAGGCCACCCCCGTCGGGGTGTCCGAAATGTTCGTGCGACCCTTCAGCACGGGATGCGCCGGATCGGCGATATCGATCACGAGCAGCCCGGCGACGGCGTCGGTCACGTAGGCGCGTGGTCCCGCCAGCGCAACGGCGGTGAACATGTTGCCGGGCGTTGTGAGCACCGCGGACAGAACGGGCGCCGCCGGATCGGCGACATCGATGACCTCGAACCCGCCGTCGCCGTCGGCCACGTAGGCGTACCTGCCGGCCACCTTCACGTCGCGAGCCATCCCCGGAGTGTCCAGACGCCCGGCCTCGAACGGAGCCGACGGGTCCGTCACGTCGATGATCTTGAGCCCTTCGAAGCTGTCCGCGACATAGACGTGGTTCCCCTCCACCGCGATCGACTGGGGATCCTGCAGCGTGTAGAAAGTGCCGACCCGGATCGGATCGGCCGGGTCGCTCATGTCGACCAGATGCATGCCGCCGATGAAGGTGTAGGGATTCAGGAAGGCGACGTAGGCAAGCCCGCCGGCCGCGGCCACCCCCACCCCGCTGTCGCCCGTCTCGAAGCTTCCCAGCATCGTCGGCGCCGCCGGATTCGCGACATCGAGTATCTGTATCCCGCCGAGCTTCGCCGTGTGGCTGTAGTAGGCGACGCAGGCGAGGTTGCCCGTCACCTCCACGGCCCTGGCCCCCTCGGCGAGGAGATAGGTCGACTCGAGCGCTGGCCCGCCGCCGAGCAGCGACACGCGGGTCCCCTGCTCGAAGCCGTCGCCGGTCAGCGTGAGGGGGGTCGACTCATCATCGGCGCCCTGCCCCGGGCTCACAGACGTGAGCGCGGGCACGCCGGCCCGCGCGGCCAGGACGGCGAGGAGGATCACCGCGCCGGCGGCGGACAGCCGCTTCGACAGCCCGGGCTGCCAGGCGATCCTCGCCATCCTCACCTTCCTAGCCAATGAGAAAATGCCCCCGATGCGTGTGAAGGTGAGCTCATAACCGGCTCATTTTAAACTAGATACGAGCAGCTCTTCAAAATCCCGAACCGGAATCCTCCATCCGATGCTCATTCCATCACTTAACTCGGGACCTTCACACGCATCGGGGGCATTTTCTTATCCAATGAGCCCGAGCTCCTGCAGGCCCAGCGAAGAGTAGCCGGGAAAGACCGTGTCGGCTGACGACCCGCTCGCTCCCATGTGATCCCGGAGGATTTCCCAGAAGATGGCCCGGTAGTCGGTGCGCAGCGGCAGGTACCTTCCGGAATCGCCGAACATCACCCCGGTAGGCCATGTCGCGGGATCGCAGTTGTAGACGCCGCCGTTCACCATGCCTCCGGCGAGGAACAGGCAGGAGGCCGACGCGTGGTCCGTGCCATCGCTGCCGTTTTCTTTCGATGTGCGGCCGAACTCCGACAACGTGATCACCACGGTGTCGTTCCAGACCGCCGGGTAGGCGCGCGGGTCGTTTGCCGCGCCGGACAGCACGACCTGGAACGACTTCATCCCGTATCCCAGCCAGCTCAGCAGATCCGCCTGCGTGCCGGTGGTGGAACCCTGGGTGTTGTGCGTGTCGAACCCGTTGAGCTCCGTTCCCGCCACGCGCGTCCCGTTGTTGTTCACCGAATCGCTTTCGAGCATCGACAACGCGCAGATCTTCAGCGATTTGAAGAACGGATAGGCCTGGCTCGTGAACTTCTTTCCTCCCGGGCCGCCAGGGTCCGGCGGATTGGTGGCGTCGCTGACCGGAAAGAGCGAGAAACCCGTGTTGGGGTCCTTCGGGTCCCAGTGTGTCTGGTCCCACGACCGATACTCGTCCAGCGTGTCGATCAGCTTCACGCTGGTCTGCGACAGGAGCTGCCGGTACGCTTCGAGGCCGGTCAGGTCGGTGTACTGCCCGTCCCAGGCGTTTTTCACCTTGGTCTTCTTCGGCTCGGCCACGATGTAGTCGAAGCTGTCGGGATTGGCGATGTTCACGAACGGTGTCGCCCCGCGCATGATCACCGGCTGGGTGGCCTGCACCGAGAGCGCGGGCAGGCTCACACCCGCGTCGATGGCGTTGTCCACGATGTACCGATAGAGCCAGCCTTCGTACGATTTGCTGTCGACCGGGTCGCCGTTTTCCCACACCCGCTGGTCGTCGAAATGGGAGCGGCTGTTGTTCGGAAAGCCGACCCTGTGCACGATTGCCAGATCTCCGGCGTTGTAGATCGGCATCAAGTCGGCCAGCGCCGGGTGCAGGCGCGCGAAACCGTTCAAGGCGATCGAGCTTGTGTTGGGAATGTACAGCGAGGGCCGGTTCGTCGCGTTGTAGTCCGGGTCCCCGGCCGGGATCACCGTGTTGAGGCCGTCATTGCCGCCCCGGTTGAAGATGAATATCAACCGCTTGTTGCTGAAAGGGCCGGAGGCCATCGCGTACCGCACGAACGCGCCGGGCAGCAGCGACGTCACGCCGAATCCCGCCAGCGTCAGACCGGCCCCTTTCAGAAACGAACGCCGCGGGCAGCCGCAGATCCTGTTGCCGGTCTTGACGGACATGGTCCTCTCCTACTGCTCGAGAAACTGCGCGAACCCCATCATGAAGCCGAACGTCTCCCGGATGCGGGCATCGTTGTAGTTCGCGGCCACCCCGTTGTCATCGGTGTTGAGGTAGTCGATCCCCTTCTGCCGTTCGGCCGTCGTCAGCGCGCCGCCGAACAGCACGTCGGCGAAGAAATCGACGATCGCGGCGGCGTTGTTCGGCGTCGGCGAGGTCGAAATACCGTTGGCGTTGAGCAGGCCGATGATGTCGGCGCCGAAGTTCGAGCCGGTGCGTGGCGCCATGTCGATGCCGAAGTTCTGCCGCTCGAGCAGATTGTTGGTGTCGAGCCAGTCCCCCCCGAGCTCGGAGTAGCCGGTGGGCACCGGGTTGAGATGAAACTGCTCGGACATCCGCGCGAGATACGAGAGCACCTGTGTCGTGCCGTCCGTTTTTCCGCGCGCGGCCCGCAGCGCGCTCACCAGATGCTCGAACGGCGTCTTGATCTTGCCGCCGACTGAATCCGGGTCGAGAAACGCGGCCTGCGCCAGCGTCGCGCGCAACACCTCGCGAAGATCCCCGATTCCCAGCGGATTGGCCGGATTGTTCCAGGCGGCCACGACATTGTCGATCATCTGCTGGGTCGGCGTCTCGGTGACGAATCGCTGCAGCAGCTCCTTTGCGATGAACTTCGGCGTGGAGGGATGCGCGACGATGGCGTCGAGCGCCATCGCGACATCGTTGATGCCGTTCGGATCGTTGGAGCCGGTGGCGGGGATGATCTTCTGGTAGGGAGTGCCAGAGAACAGGATCTTCTGCGTGTTGTCGTGCTGGGAAGTCCTGAAGTTGCTCACCCAGACGCCGGGCGGCTCCGACGCGGTGCCGTACAGGTTGCGCGGGATGCAGGCCGCCAGCGGGTCGCCGGCCACCGAGGCGTCCTTCTTGCACACGTTCCAGCCGGTGAAGACCTTGGCCAGCTGGACGACGTCGTTCTGGGTGTATCCCCCGTCCACCGACATCGTGTGAAGCTCCATCAGCTCCCGCGCGAAGTTCTCATTGGGGGCGGATTTGACGTTCGAGTCGGTGTCCAGGTAGATGATCATCGCGGGGCTGAGCGCTTCGGCCTCCACCATCTGGCGGAACGTCCCGTTGAACGCGAGATCCCGCAGCGTGGTTTGCAGATCGTGGTGAAGCTTCGCCGATTCGAGGTTTCGCGTGGCGGGAAAGAGGGCCTGGTAGAATCCGAAGAAGGTCAGGCTCTCCTTGTAATCGGTGTTGAAGTGATTGTCCCAGAACAGCGTCGCCTGCTGCTCGAGCTGCCGGCGCGCGTAGACCGCCTTGACGATGTCGAGCCCCTCCAGCTCGTTGATGTTATCGGGAGGCGTCAGCACGGAGAGTCGGCTGCTCAAGGCGGTGTTGGTCGATTCGTCGATCGAGGCGGGATCCAGCTGCTCGGCGATGTAACCGGACGGACCCAGCGCCGCGATCCGGGTGCGCGTCCACTCGTCCCATCCGTAGCCGAGCCGGTTCAGGACGTGGTTGCGCAGGATCGGGTCGCAGCGGCCGCGCATCGCACGGGGAGCGCCGCCGGAGGTCGTGCCGGGAGTCCCCTCTCCACCGAGGTTGGACTCGGCAGTCACGAGGTAGAAGTAACCCTCGCCAGGCAGCGGATCGGCCGGGCTGGAAAAGGTGGTGCCGGTGATTTCATTTCCATGGCACTGCGGCCCGATTCCCGCCGCCAGCCACGGAATCCGCCCACGATAGACGTTGTAGTCGTCAGCCCCGGCAACAGGGACCCAGGTGAGGCTCGATCCGGAGCCGATGTCGAGCCCCGTCACCTCGCCGGGAGGGGTCTGGGCGACCAGGGGGGTGGTTGCCAGAACAAGGAAGAATGCAAGAGTCGCGGTGCGTCGCATGCCGGGTCCCCGCTGAGTGCCCGTCGATGTCGTTCTTACATACCCGCACACCTGCAGACAGGCAAGGGCCTGAAAGGTTGAAAAGAGAAAAATACCGGCGTCACACCCTCTCGTACGGCTCGAACAGACGGCGATACTCGTCCATCGCGTACCGGTCGGTCATCCCCGCGATGTAGTCGCACAACACCCGCTCGCGGCCCAGCACCGGTATCTTGGCCCGGTGCTCCTCCGGCAGCAGGTGGACGTTTTCGAGGTACCGCGCGAAAAGCGCCTCCATGATGCGGCGCGCCTTGTCCTTCATCCTCTCGATGCGATGATGACGGTAAAGGTGCTGGTGCAGGAACCGCTTGAGATCGGCGTTCTTCTTCGCCACGGGGGCCGACAGCCCCATGATCTGTCTTGGCAGACGGCGCACCTCGTCCACCGAGGTGACTCCGCTGGCCTTGATGGCGGCGCGCGAATTCTCCACCAGGTCGGTCACCAGCGCGTCGATCATCCCGCGCAGGGCGACGGTGATCTGCTGACGCGGCGCGGCGTCGGGGTACCGGCGCAGCGCCTCTTCGTACGCGTCGCCCCAGATCGGGATGTTCTGAGCAAGGAATCCCGGGTCGAGAAGCCCCGATTCCACGCCGTCGTCCACGTCGTGGTGCTGGTAGGCGATCTCGTCACACATGTCGATCATCTGCGACTCCAGCGGCGGCTGCTCTTCGGGATGGTACTCCGCGTATTCGGGGGCAATCGACGGGTCGCAGTTGCCCGAGTGCTTGGCGATCCCCTCGCGGATCTCGTAGGTCAGGTTGAGCCCGACGAAATCCGGGTAGCGATCCTCGAGGTGCTCGACGATCCGCAGCGACTGCCGGTTGTGATTGAAGCCTCCATGGTCCTTCATCAGGTAGTGGAGCACCTCTTCGCCCAGATGACCGAACGGCGTGTGCCCCAGATCGTGCGACAGCGAGAGTGTCTCGGCCATCGTGGAGTTCAGACCGAGCGCGGCCGCAACGGTGCGCGCCACCTGGGAAACCTCGATGCTGTGGGTGAGGCGCGTGCGGAAATGATCCCCTTCGTGGTTCACGAACACCTGGGTCTTGTATTCGAGGCGGCGGAAGGCGCGCGAGTGGATGATCCGGTCCCGGTCGCGTTGAAACGGGGATCGGAACGGATGCTCCGGCTCCGGGTAGCGTCGGCCACGGCTCAGGGCGGCCCGCATGGCATAGGGCGCCAGGATTGTTTCTTCGGGTACTTGCGCGGCCTGGCTGCCGGGCGACGCGTGGGTGGCCGACATGCGGACAGCCTATCGGATCGGCGAGCCTGTTGCAACGCGGATTCGGCTACACTGCCCGCCATGCCGGACTCCCGGAAGACGTCGTCGATCCTGATCGTCGTGGCCGCCGTCGCGGTTCGCGAGGGTCGGGTGCTGCTGACACGCCGCAAGCCCGGCGCGCACCTCGAGCATCACTGGGAGTTCCCGGGGGGCAAGCTCGAGCCGGGAGAGGAACCGGCGCACGCGCTCATCCGCGAGATCGAAGAAGAGCTGGGAGTGGAGGCCACCGTGGAAGCCCCCTTCGCCTTCAACTACCACGCGTACCCGGAAAAACGCGTTCTGCTGCTGACGTATGCCGTTTCGCTGGCGGGCCGGCCGGAGCCCCTGGGCTGCGCGGAGCTGGGCTGGTTCGACGCCGAGGCCGTTGGGAAGCTGCTGATGCCGCCGGCCGATGGGCCGATCCTCGAGCGGCTGATCCCCCGGCTCGTTGCGGGACGAAGCGCGGGGGATCCTCCCGGATGACGTCTCCTACGATCCGTCGTCGCCCTTGAACATCGGCAGCTTGCGCGAGCGGGCCGCCTGCTGGCGCTCGAGATCTTCCTCGGCCTGCTGGATGGCGACGATCTCTGCTTCGGTCTGCTCGAGGCCTTCTTCGAGCAGCCGCCGCTGCCCGGGCGACGCGCCCCGCTTGAGCCCCGCGATGGCGACCTTGCGCATCTGGTCGAGCACCAGCGGGTCGCCGGACTCGTGCCAGGCAAGCGCATAGGCCTTGAACAGCTCGACGTAGGCTTCGGGATCGGTGGGATCCTGGTCGACGGATGACAGGAAACAACGGATCGCGTCGACGAGGTCGCCCTCGTCCATCAGCCTCTTGCCCGATTCGAGATCGAAGTTTCCCATCGCCGATTGGATCCTTCTGGATGCTAACACACGCATCGCCGGCTGCAATCCCGCCAGCCCGGCGACGGCGTCGGATATGGGGCGAGGGCGTCCGATATGGGGCGAGGGCGTCCAATATGGTATAAATGCCACGATGAACATGCTGACCGAATGCGAGACTTTCCGCGACCTCGTCTCGGCTCCCGACGAGGCGATCGATCTGGCCGGGGCGGCGTTGCTGTTCGCGCGTGACGAGTACCCCGACCTCGATGTCGCCGCCTACCGTTCGATGCTCCAGCGGATGTCGGACGAGGCACGGCCCCGCGTCGCCCGGGTGATCGGCAACCCGTTCGCCGCCATCGATGCCCTGAACACATACCTGTTCTCGGAGCAGGGGTTCCGTGGCAATCATGCGGAGTACTTCGACCCTCGCAACTCCTTTCTCAACGAGGTGCTGGACCGGAGGCGCGGCATCCCGATCACCTTGTCGCTGGTGTACATGGAGGTGGCCGCGGGCGCGGGCTTCCCGGTCCAGGGTGTGGGATTCCCGGGACATTTCCTGGTCCGGCACGCCTCCGGGGATCGCGAGCTCCTGATCGACCCCTTTCACGGCGGCGAGATTCTTTTGGCCGAGGACTGCCGCAAGCGGCTCGCGCTGGCCTACGGCGACCAGGTTCCGCTGGAAGCGCGTTTCTTCAAGACCGCGGGCAAGCGGGCGATCCTGACGCGCATGCTGCAGAACCTGCTTCACGTCTACGCGCAGGCCCAGGACCATGAGCGCGTCCTGCGCGTCGTCGAGCGTCTCGGTGACCTGGCTCCCGGCAGCCCCCATCACCTCAGGGATCGAAGCGCGGCGCACGCGGGGCTCGGCCACTACGCCCGCGCGTTGTCCGACCTCGAGCGGTATCTCCTGGTGGCGCCCGGGGCAAGCGACGCCGCCGAAGTCCGGGGACAGATCAAGAGCCTGCGCCGGCTGACGGCCTCGCTCAACTGACACCACGACGATGCAGATCGATCCCGCAACACTTTCCCGCCGCGACGGCTACTTTCTGATGATCACCGCGATCGTGCCGCGCGCGATCGCCTTCGTCTCCACGACCGATCCCTCGGGTCTGACCAACGCGGCGCCGTTTTCCTACTTCACGGGGGTGTCGTCATCGCCACCCACGCTGCTGATCTGCTCCTCCCGCCGCCGCGAGGGGCTCAAGGACACACATCGGAACATCCTCGCCACAGGAGAGTTCGTCGTCAACGTCGTGGTGGAGGAGATCATGGAAGCCGTGGTGATCGGCGGCACCGACCACCCGCCCGATGTCTCGGAAATCGAGCTGGCGAAGCTGCGGACCGCTCCCGGCGTGAAGGTGAAGGCCCCGCTTCTGCTCGACTCGCCCGTGAACATGGAGTGCCGGCTCACCCAGGTGCTCGAGGTGGCCGGGTCGGCCGTCATCGTCGGAGAGATTGTCTGGATTCACGTGCGCGACGACCTGGTCATCGAAGCCCCTTCCACGGGGGGCGCACCCGCCTCGAAAGTGATCGACGTGTCCAGGCTCAAGCCGATCGGGCGTCTTGGCGGCGACCAGTACGTGAGACCCGGGGTGATCTTCGAGAAAAAGCGGGGCTGACCAACCGTAAGCCTATGGCTCCCACCGGCGGCTGATCACGCAGGCGTTGATCCCACCGACACCCATGTTGATCTTGCCGAGGTAGGAGCCGCTGAAGGCCACCGGCTGGTCGAAGACGAAATTGGTGTGCAGCGCCGCCACCGACTCGTTCAGCTCGGAGCGCGACAACACCGTGGGGTACAGGACCCCTTCCACGGCGCCGAGATGCTGCGCGGTCAGCTCCCATGCGCCGCCCACCGACATGCCGTGACCGAACGAACCCTTGCGCGCGGTCATCGGCACCCTGTCGGACAGCACCTCGCGCACGGTGGCCACCTCGAGCCAGTCGCCCGGCGTGGCCGTGGCGTGCATGTCCCAGGCGTCGATCTGGTCCGCCCCGATGCCGGCGTCCTCCAGCGCCTTGCCGATCGAGGCGAGCGGCCCGTGCCGCGTCGGCGTGATGATGTGGTGCGCGTCCGACGACACGCCCACGCCGACGATCTCCAGTCCGATCGGGCGATACCCTTCCTTGCGCAGGTACTCCACGTCGCCCAGGATCCAGACCGTCGCTCCGCCGGCCACGTGCGTCCCCTTCAGACCGGCCAGCGGTTTGCTCGGCGCGCCGTCGGCGGATAGAACGTTGGCGCGGTAGAAGGCACCCACCAGGAGCGGATGCGGCGGCGGGTCGGTCATCCCGACGACGACGGCCCTGGCCTGCCCCGATCGAATCGCATCCACCGCGAGCTTGATCGCCACGCCGAACGACGAGCAGGCGCCCACGGGAGCCCAGGCCGGGCCCTGTATCTGTCCCACCATCGAGACCTGGGCCGCCGGTGAATTGTGGATGTTCCAGATCAGGTTCGGATGCACCGCGTTCCATGGCTCGGTCGGGCAGCTCCATCT
>DASROJ010000026.1:0-2818 GCA_035646975.1 Patescibacteria group bacterium | reverse complement strand
TGGTAGCGGTTGAGGTCGCCGCCGCACCAGGGTGCGATCGGGTCGAGGATCAGCAGGCCATTCGGGGGGATGCGGAGCTGGTCCACGATCTCGGTGAGGATGTGAAACGCCTCCAGGGGCTTTCTCAGGCGCGCGGTCTTAATGGAGAAGTCATCGAGGATCGAATGATGCGGAATGTCAGGGAATCCGACCGTTTGGTACCACTGGAGGGTGTCGGCCTTCTCACGGTCGGCGATGAGGGTACCAATCCACGGGAGCTTCGCCGTCTCGCGGCCGAAGATCGCCTGTCCTTCGCGCCAGGCCTGTGCCCAGCTCGCGACCAGTGTGGTTTTCCCACCGCCCGGAGGGCCGCTGAGCAGGTGCACCTGCCACGCCGGCAAGTAGATCGAAATCGGAGGCAAGCGAACGATTCGGGGGGATTCCGCGTCGGGCATCGGCAAAGCACACTCCCGGCTGGGATGCTACTCGCGTATGGCTGGGGTCACAAGCCCCTAAATCTAGGGGGTTTCCCTAAGGCGTAGTGCTAGGTGTAGTTGTGTCAAATCATTGACACCTAGAAACAGGTGAACATGAAGAAAACTGTTGACAACATTCAGGAGGTCGGAGTAGACTCCGCAACTGTTATGAGCGATTCCATGACCAACATCAGCGTGCGCACCTGGTTCGACTCGGCACCAGACCCGCGGATCAACGAGATCGCCGAGCGCGCCGCCGCCGCCGGCAAGGAGCTCACCGTGAAGGTGCAGCCCTGCCTGTACGTGAGCGACGAGCGGAAGTACCTGCCGTGGCGCGGCGCCAAGTGGGCCGTGCGCGTCGGGAGCCTGGAGGAGGCCGAGGCCTTCAACCGAGCGCTCGCCGCCTTCTTCCAGGCCCTACCCTTTGGCGCGGCAGAGCTGCAGGCCGTACTGGAGCAGCATCGCATGGTGGCGAGCCAATGAGGCGCAAGGTCCTCATCGTTCAGCCGGACGGGATGTTCTCCACGATCTACACCGAAGGGGCGATCGCGCTGTTCCTCACGGACCACGACATGATCGAGCTCATCGCGGGCAACGCCATCTGGCAGTTCACGCCGGGGGTGCGCTTTGATGTCATCGAACTGCAGGGGCGCACGGACTAATGGCGCTCTGGTATGTCGACCGCTCGCGCTTTGAGACCGGCACACAGGAGTGCAGCTGGAAGCGCTACCTCGGGTACCACTTCGGTCCCAGTGGCTACGGTATCGCGCGCCAGGCGCAGAGTCTGCCCCTCGCCACGGGCACCGGGGTCCATGAGGGACTGGATCCGCTCGGGCAGTGGGCCATGGCGCACCCCGAGGCGACCGAGATCCCCTTGGAGGTCATCAGGGCGGCCGCAACGGAGGCACGCGAGCGCTACCAGACGAATGCGCACGCCTCAGGCCTCGCCGGCATGGCGGACCCCGAGCGCGTCAACTTCGTCATCGGCGAGCAGGGCGCGCTCATCGCGGGGCTGATCTGGTGTGCAGGGCTGGAGTTCTTCCCTGATCTGCTGCGCGACCATCAGGTGATCGCCGTCGAGACCGAGGAGACCCTGGTGCTCGACTGCACCTGTGGCCTCGGCTCGCGCATCGGCACGGCCGCCGACCACGATGCCCGCGCCTGTCAGGGGATCTGCTTCATGTCGCGGCCGGACCTGATCACCCGCGCGCGCCTCAGGCCGGACAGCCATCAGTACTGGGAGTACAAGACCGCCGGGCGCATCACTCCCGCGTGGCAGGAGAGCTGGGAGACCAAGATCCAGTTCCATGCCGGGATCGTCGCCTGCGAGCAGCGCCTCGGCATCCGCATCGATGAGACTTACGTCGTGGGCCTCTACAAGGGCGACCGGCGCAAGAATCGCGAGGGGGTGGCCCAGCAGGGCAGCGTCTGCTGCTATGGCTACAAGCTGCCCGCCGTGCCGCCGATGCATGAGGAGAAGTGGGAAGCGCTCTGGGAGGACAAGACGCGCACGCCCCAGCGGCTGAACCCGAAGTGGGAGAAGACGCCGATCTGGCTGGCCGATTTCGATAAGTTCGGTCCCGAGCTGGAAGCGACGGATTCGGTGGAGTACTGGATCCGCTGGCTCTCCCCCGAGCTCCGCCAGCAACAGATCGCGATCGTCGGGCCCTTCAACCGGCAGGAGGTGCTGATCCAGGGGTTCCTGCGCGACCTGGTCCCGCACGAGCGACAGTGGCAGACCGCGATCTGGAACATCTACCAGGCGCTCGACGCGGCCGGCTGGGAGTGGGCCGATGAGCGCGTGCAGAGCGAGATCGGCGCGAATGTGCAGCGCAGCTGGAACTGCCGCAAGTTCGGGAGCGAGCATCACTGCCCGATGGAGATGCTCTGCTTCCGCCAAGAGGGCTGGCAGGATCCGCTCGCGCATGGGTTTGTGCTCAGGCGCCCGCATCACATACCGGAGCTCGACGCGGCGCTGCAGGCCGGGGTGATTCCACCAGAGGTCGAAGTTGAAGAGGAGGAGTGAGCCATGTTGATGAGTTTTGGATTGAGTCTCGGCGAACGGAAAGAGAACCAGCTTCGGCAGATCAACGCCACGGTCTCAGGGTCGCTGTACAGCCCGCAGCAGGTGCCCGAGTTCCTGCAGGCGATCGACGAGGCGAAGCTCGCGTTGGACGAGATGCGCGTGCGCGCCGAGCAGATCGCCGCGGAGACAGAGGTTCTGGCATGAGTGTCGGCGGCCCGCGCCATTCCGGCCAGCGCCTGCGCGATGCGGCGTGGACCTGTCAAATCTGCGGGTTCCTCAACGTCTCGGGCAGCGTCTGCGCGCAGTGTCAGAACAACCCGGAGTGGCGCCGGCCGCA
>DASROJ010000025.1:0-2663 GCA_035646975.1 Patescibacteria group bacterium | reverse complement strand
AAGGCGGACCGATCGCCCGAGCACGGGCCGGCGCCGCAACGGGGAGCCAGCGGCGAGCATCGCACGCGCGGAGAGCGAACGGCGAGCGGCGCCCGCGGACGCGGGGGTCGCCCCCGCGCCCGCGGCCCCGCTCAGAGACTCACGATATCGAACTGCTCATGGTGCAACGTCGAGTCCGGCCGGATGGCCACCTCGACATGATCGAGCGACGCGATGCCCGCCGTGAGCACCCGCCGATCGCCCTCCAGCTGGTGCGCCACCTCGGGATTCGCGCGGATGATGAGCCGCTTTCCGTCGAGATTCGGCGCCAGCTTCTGCAGCTCGCGCTGAATCTCGAACAGCACCGTCGCCCCGGCCTTGATCTTGCCGGCGCCCGAGCAGTACGGGCAGGGACGGCAGAGAATCCGCTCGAGGCTCTTCTTGGTGCGCTGGCGCGTGATTTCCACCAGACCGAAGTCGCTGATCTGGAGGACTTTGGTGCGCGCGCGATCCTTCTCCAGCTCCCGTTCGAAGGCCTCGATCAGCTTCTTCTTGCTCTTGCGCTCCTCCATGTCGATGAAGTCGACCACGATGATCCCGCCAAGGTCCCGCAGCCTGAGCTGGCGGCAGATCTCGATGGCAGCCTCGAGGTTCGTCTTGAGCACCGTGTCCTCGAGATTGCGCCGGCCGACAAACTTGCCGGTATTGACGTCGATGGCCACCAGCGCCTCGGTCTGGTTGATGACGATGTAGCCGCCCGACTTGAGCCATACGCGGCTGCGCAGGGCCTTGTCCAGCTCCGGCTGCACGCCATACTTTTCGAAGATCGGGAAGGTCTCCCGGTACAGGTTGATCCGCCCGAGCATGTCGGGCAGCAGCTTGCCCACGAGGTCGGAAGCCTGCTGGAATGTGGTCGCGTCATCGATGATGACCTTGGAGACGCTGTGATTGAGCATGTCGCGAAGCACCTTGGGAACCAGCGACAACTCGCGATGGATTTCCGAAGGGGCGCCCGCCTTCTCCGCCTTGCGCCGGATCTCGTCCCAGAGCGACGCCAGGTAGTTGGCGTCGGCCTCCAGCTCGGTGGCATCGCAGCCCTCGGCGACCGTCCGCACGATGAACCCCATGCCGGGAACGCGTACCTTGTCGAGAATCCTGCGCAACCGGGCCCGCTCGCGCGCGTCGCCGATCTTGCGCGAAACACCGACGTGATCCACCTGGGGCATCAGCACGAGGAATCGTCCCGGCAACGTGACGTACGAGGTGATGCGCGCCCCCTTGGTCCCGATGGGCTCCTTGGTCACCTGCACGAGCAACTCCTGGCCTTCCTTCAGCAGATCCTCGATCTTCGCTTCACGGCTGACCTTGGGAGCCGCGTCGCGGATCGCTTCTCCGCCTTCGACCTCGTCGAGGTTCAGCAGCCCTTCGTAGGCGTCGTACCCCGGCGAGATGTCCGAAACGTACAGGAACGCATCGCGCTCGAGCGTGATCGCGACGAACGCGGACTGCATCCCGGGCAATACCTTGGTCACGCGTCCCTTGTAGATGTTTCCGACGACCGTCCGATTCGACTCGCGCTCGATGAAGATCTCGGCGAGCTGTCCCTTTTCGAGAATGGCAAGCCGTGTCTCCTGTGGCGCAGCGTTGATGATGATCGTCTTCTCGGTGCCGTGATGCTCCCTTGCAAACGCGCGCTCGGCAGCCCGTTCGGCCCTTTCCGAGCGTTCTCCCCGCTCGGAGCGTTCGGCCCGGGCCGGCGGCTCATGGCGAACCTCCGGCTCCACCACCGGCGCCGTTTCTGCCGTGGCGGCCTCCGTCGATGCGACGGCTTCCTGCGGGGCACGCGCATCGGTCGGCTTCTCGACCCGCCCGCGCCCGCGTGTTCCCCTGCGCGCACGGCCACCGCGCGTGCCGCGCTTGCGCCGGCCCCGCACAGGCCGGCCGGCCGAATCTGACGGCGGCGCGTCACCCGTGACGGCCGCAGGAAGCGGATCGGCCAGCGCGGAGACGGGAGCCGCTCCGGCATCCAGCGACGGCACGGTCGAACCCGGCTCGTGGTACGAGGCGGGTTCGTACCGCCCGGACGAAGAAAACGTTTCTCCGCCCAGGGAAACTGCATCCCGCGGCGGCGGGCCTCCGAACAAGCCGCCGCCATTTCCGGACCCATTTGCCTGCCCTGATTCACTTTGGCTTTCGGGCAGATCGACTGGCCATTGCGCGATCCGGCCCGTCGTGACGGGTTCGGTCGCAATTTCGGCGGACACCAGCGGGATCGTCTCTTCGGGCGTCCCCGGCAGCGCGGCCGACTGTATCGGTTTGCGGGCACCGCCGTGGCGGCGTCCTCTTCCACGCCCGCCTCTTCGGCGACGGCGCGGTTTCAATTCACCAGGCATCTCATCCTCACATTGAGGACCAGTCCAAGTGACGCATAGGTCGTCACGAGCGACGAGCCCCCATAAGACATCAGGGGAAGTGGGATGCCCGTTGTGGGCATCAACCCCAGAACCACCCCGATATTGACAAGCGTCTGCGAGCCGATCAGCGCCGCCACCCCCATCGCGATGAACGCGCCGAGGCGGTCCCGCGCGCTGCGGGCCGCGGCAACGACACGGCTCAGCAGTACGAAATAGACGATCAGGGCGCATGCGGCGCCCGAAAAACCAAGCTCTTCACCGAGCACGGAC
>DASROJ010000024.1:0-6171 GCA_035646975.1 Patescibacteria group bacterium | reverse complement strand
TTGTAGGGACTGCCCAGCGAGTAGTAGTCGTGGTTCCCGGGGGCGATGACGACGGGCATCGGAGCCAGCCGCGCCAGGTGATCGATGACAAAGTTCACGGTGTCCTGGGTGACCGCCTCGTCGTCGAACAGGTCTCCCGGCATCAGCACCAGGTCGACCTTGCGCTCGCGCGCCAGCGCGCAGGCGCGGGGAAGGATCTGGCGGATCTCGGCCAGCCGCGTGCGGGCCTTGTCCTGTGAAAGCCCGAGGCGGCCGGACTGCAGGCTCGAGTCGAGGTGCAGATCGGAGAGCTGGAGGAACCTGATTTTCGACATCGTCCTTAAAGATGGTCCCGGGAGCCGCCGGGGATCAAGCCTCGCCGGCCCCAGGGGCGGGGACTCTCACGAAGGATTCTTCGAGGCCGGGGGCGGCTTCTTGCCTGCCTGCTTGTCCGCCTCCAGGGCTTTGACCCGTGCCCTGTAGGCGGCGGCCTTCGTCTTGTCGCCGAGCTTTTCGTTGACGATCATCAGCGTGCCCAGCAGCTGGACCCCGGGTTTGCCCGCCTGCTCGGCGCGCTCGAGGTAGGGCAGGGCCTCGGCGAACCTGCCGGTGGCCGCCAGCGCCGAGCCCATGTTGAACTGCGCCTGCTGGCTGGCCGGGCTTGCCTCAACGGCCTTTTGAAAGGCTGCCAGCGCGTCGTCCACGCGGTTCATCTTCATGTAGAGCGTTCCGAGGTTGGCCAGCAGCATCGGGCTGGCCGGCTCGAGCTCGAGACCGCTCTTGAGGATTCGCTCGCAGCCGACGAGGTCATCCTGCTTGAGCAGCACCATCGCCATCCAGTTGATGTGCTGTAGTGATTTCGGGTTGGCCGTCAGCGCCGCGTCGAGAACCCTCTGCAATCTGGCCCATTCCTTGACGGTCGAGTAGAGATTGACGAGCTCGCTCATCGGCGGCAGCGCGGAGGGGTCGATCGCCAGGGCATCGAAGTAGTTCTTCTCTGCGTCGGTGAACAGCTTCTCGGATTCGTTGACCAGTCCCATCGCGGTCTGGAGCTTCCAGCTGCCAGATCCTCCCGGCTCGCCGAGCGCCTCGGCGACCGTCTGGCGGATTTTCCAGGCCTCGCGGCGCGGCGCAAGGTACTGCGCGGCGGCGAGCAGGGTATCGGCGTCGGGCGGTCTGACCGTCAGGGAGACCTCGGCGAACCCGAGTTTTTTCAGCGCCGCGGCGATCTCGGTTGCCGCGCGCGAGCGAAACTGCGGAGTCAGCGCCTCCACGGCGTCGGCATGCGACGCATACTCGCGCAGCATCAGGTCCGTCTGGGACTTGAGAAATTCGTCGGTCCGGCGTCCGGCGATGGCTTTGTGCAGATCCGCGACGTGATCGGGATCGATCCTCGCTGTCACGCTGAACCGGGCCGGGATCTCTCCTCCCGCCGCGGGCGTCATGAGCGCTTCCCCCTCGACCGTGACGGGCAGCGTCGAGTAGGTCAGAAGCTGGGCGCCGACGGGGTGCAGATGCAGCCCGGGCTTCAGCACGACCGGCGTGTCCGCCGGCCGGCCGGTATCGGCAATCCCCACCGAGTCGGCCGCGACCCTGATCACCAGGAAGTATGAAAGAAGAAGGACGATGACGGCAGCCGCGACCAGGATCGGGGCGAGACGCTTCATAGAACCCGAAAGTACCACAGGGTCGGCGCGGCGGCAACGCAGACGGCGGAAGTTTTTCGGCGCCCCGTCGATCGCGCCATCCCGCCCATTTCACCGTTGACAGACTCCCCGGCAACCGCGATCTTTCCCCAGCCTCCGGCCCTCGTCCAGGGCCAGGGGCGCCCGGCAATCCAGAGGCTGCCGGACTGTCCGGCACACCGGGAGCACAACAGCGGGGGGTGGCGCGCTTGTTACGGCAAATCGTTGACCTGTTCCTCCATCTCGACAAGCACCTCGCGGCCATCATCCAGGACTATGGCGGCTGGAGCTACCTGATCCTGTTCCTGGTGGTGTTTCTCGAAACCGGCGTGGTCGTCACGCCGTTCCTGCCGGGAGATTCTCTCCTGTTCGCCGCCGGGGCGCTGGCCGCCACGGGCGGCCTCGACATCGGCTTGACGTTCCTGCTGCTGGCCACGGCGGCCGTGGCGGGCGATACCGTCAACTACTGGATTGGACAGCGCGTCGGGCCGCGGGCCTTCGGAGGCCAGATACGATTCCTCAAACGCGAGCATCTCATCCGCACCCAGGAGTTCTACGAGAAGCACGGCGGCAAGACGATTTTCCTTGCGCGGTTCATCCCGATCATCCGCACCTTCGCGCCGTTCGTCGCGGGTATCGGCAGGATGTCGTACCCGAAGTTCCTCGCGTACAACCTCGTCGGCGGAGTGACCTGGGTGGCGGTCTGTCTTTTCGCAGGATTCGGATTCGGCAACCTTCCGGCGGTCAAGAACAACTTCAGCCTGGTGCTGATCGGCATCGTGGCCGTTTCGCTGCTGCCCGTCGCGTTCGAGGCCATACGCCACTATCGCGCTCAGCGTGCCGCGGGCAAGTAGACCTTTCTGGCGGCGTCCCAGTGCAGGCTCGCATGGTTCTGCCGCCACCAGGAGTCGATCTCCTGGACCACCGCAGCCGAATCTTGATCGGGAGCGGCTCCCGCTCCGCCGGCCGACCCGCTCAGCCGCCGCAGAATCCCGATCGCCTCGAGCCGCGCCACGCGCGCTTCACCGGTTCGGGCAATCTCGATCAGCACGGGGATGCCGGCCGTCTCACCCAGCAGCGCGACCGACCCGGCGGCACGAAGCCGCACCCATTCATCTTCCTCCGCATGGGTCATCACACGCGTGAGCGGGGCCACGGCGGCGGCATCACCGAGCGCGCCGAGCGCGGTTGCCGCGTTCTCGCGCACCGTCGTCGAGCTGTCCTCCAACGCCTTGACGATGACCGGAACCGCGGACCTGTCGCCGCGCGCGGCCAGGTCGTTGACGGCCTTTGCCCGCACGCCAGGATGGGAGTCGCTCACGGCGAGCTTGAGATCCTCGAGCGTCGAGCCGATCGGGTGTGCCTGACGCTCTTCGATGGAGGCCTGCTCCGCATGGGCCGAGCCGCCTCCATGCGTGTGCTCGTCGGAAGCGGGGGCGTTTCTCAGGCTCACCATGCCGTACCCGGCCATCGCCACTGCCACGATGCCAGCGCCGGCGGTGGCCGCCGCCCTGGGCCGGTTGGTCGACGTGAAGACACCGCGCACCAGCCCGCCAAGGATGAGGGTGAGGGCGAAGCAGACCATGATGGTGGGGCCTGAAGGGCGGTCATAGGAGAAGAGCAGGCCAACGGCGCTCACGATGACCCCGGCGCTCCACCCCAGCGCGAGCCGGGTCCGCAGCCTGTCCGAGAACATGACGGCGAAGACGGCGGGAGCGACCAGGTAGCAGAAGACCAGCAGCACCCCGGCGATCTGCACCGACGACGTGATCACGATCCCGAACGACAGGTAGAAGAGGAAGTCCCAGAACCTGACATGAATGCCGCGCGCGTACGCCTCCTCCGGGTTCAGCGAGATGAGCAGGAACGTCTTCCGGAAGATGAAATGGAAGGCGCCGATGATCGAATAGAGGATCCCGGTCTTGATGATCTGGTGGGGCGTCACCCAGACGATGCTGCCCGCGAGCAGATCCTTGAGGTGCTCGGCGCCATGAGGTGAGATGTCGGCAAGCAGGATCGCGGTGGCCGATGCCACCGCGTAGGTCAGCCCGATGATCGCTTCCTGGGGAACACGCTCCACGCGGGTCCGCGTCAGGGCGAAGATCGCCGCGGCCAGGACGGCGAAGCAGAGCGAGAAGTAGTACGCCCCCTCGGATCGAGGGTCATAGCCCAGCAGAAACGCCACCGTGGCGCCCAGCGCGGCGATTTGCGCCAGCGCGATGTCGACGAAGATGACCTTGCGGCTCAGGACGTGGATCCCCAGGTAGGCGTGGATGCCGGTCAGGATCAGGCAGGCCACGAAGGGAAGCGTCAATACTCCGATCTGCTCGGACATCGCTTGCTACCTCCCGGCCGGGGGTGGGCCGAGCGCCGTGACGATCTGTGACGTGACATAATCGAACAGCTTGAAAAAATCTGTCGCCTCGGGGGCCCCCCCCACCTCGAGCGGCAGCGTGACGACCGGCAGCTTGCTCTTCTCCGAAAGCTGATCGGTGGATCGGTGCTCGACGTAGGGCCTCGTGATGAGCAGCCGTATGTCACCCGCGGACAGTCTCTGTGTCAGCTCGTCGATGTGCTTGAGCGAGGGGGGGATTCCAGGCTTCGGCTCGACATACTCGGCCACGTCGAGCTGGAATCGTTTCTCGAAGTACGAGTAATCCTTGTGGTAGGTGACCACCTTCACACCGGCGTACGGGCGCAGCTTGCCGAGCCAGCCCCCCAGGTGCGAGGCCAGAGGCTTGCCGTCGACGCTTCCCGACTGTAGAAACGCTTCCAGCTCGAAGCCCTGCGCGAGACGCGACAGCTTCGCGCCGCCCACGAGATCCACCAGCTCCGGGCCGAACAGGGCGGCATGCAGCCGCTTGACGAAATCCGCACGCCTCTTCTCGAAAAATTCGGCATCGGCCGGTCTGGTGCGCTTGAAGGCATCCGCGATTACGCCGGCGACCTGTTCCGCGTTGAGCGGGTCGCCGAGGTAGTGCGGGTTGCCGAACGGGTGAACGTCTCCCTCGGCCCGGCTGAGAGTCCCGGTGGGGATCTCGAGCACGCTGATCCGCGAGGAGCAGTCGATGTACCCGGGGCCTCCCGGCAGCAGCTTCGAGTTGCGCGCGCCTTGTGTCAGCGGAGGCACCCAGCCGATCTCGAGATCGAGGCCGTTGACCAGTATCAGGTCGGCCGAGCGCAGCTTCACGATGAAGCTGGGCTTTGGGTCGACGAAATGCGCGTCCTGAAGCCCCGATGCGATCGTCATGACATCCACATGATCGGCGCCGATCTCCTGCGCGATGGAGCCGAGGTTGGGGAGCGTCGCGACGACCGAGAGCTTTCCGGCCGTGGCGGCGGCACCCGCCGGCCAGGCGGCGATCGTGCACAGGAACGAGCAGGCCAGGATGATCCGAGCGTGTGTTGCGGTGATCTTTTTCATGATGACCCCGGTCTCCTCAGTATTTGTGAGCGGCGTGGGCCCCGATCACCGGGATCCACTCGATGAAGAATTCGTTGTCGCTGCCGATGTCGTCGAACCGGGCCGCCGCGGCGTCATTGCGTCCGGTATGCTTGAGCTGGAAGCGGAACTCCTGGAACTCCGTCGGCTGGACGCGAAAGACGATCGAGGCTGCCGTCTGCCGTGCATGTTCATCGTCGGGAAACTCCGTGTAATCATAGCGAAGCCCGGTCCGCCACCGCTTGGCGAACTGGTACTCGGCGTAACTGTAGCCGCCGAAGCTTCTCGCGGTGCGCCGGAGCAGGATTCCGCCCGCATCGAGGGATTCCACCCTCCGCACCGACTGGAGCGCCTCGGTCTGCCAGAGGAATGACCGGTAGACGTTGAACTGCACAGGTTTCCACTTCCAGGTGAGGTCGGCGCCGAAAACGCTGGAAGACAGGTCGTTGGAGGGGGTCACTGTCCCGGAGAGACCCGCCGAGTCGATCGCATCGACCAGTCTTTCCGAGGGACCCGCCTTGCCGGTGGCGCCGGAAGCTCCGAACTCGAAGGTCGCGTTCGGGCTCAGCGTGAACACCGACGAGATGTGCTGCAGGTACATGAGGTCCCGCCGGCGGGCATTGAACATCTGATCGTTCGGCGTGCTGACGACCTCGCTGACCGACTCCACGTACGCGGAGCCGGTGCCAGGCACCAGCCAGCTCAGTGAGGCTCCGTCTCCGGTGAGACTCTCTTCGCCAAAGAAGCTGGTGAGGACATCGGGTCGATCCACGGTGAAGAAGGCATGGTTGTGAAGCTGGTTCCATTTGCCAAAGGCGTCCTTGAATCGGCCAGCCCTGGCCTGCAGCCCGCCCGGCAGGGTCTGAAACGTCATGTAGCCTTCCTCCACTTCGGCGCCGCCATCGGCTCCAAAGGAAAGAAACATGTCGAACCGGGCGTAGGGATCCACGGCCGCCTGCAGACCGATCTCCGCCTCGCTCAGGCTGAACCCGTCCTCATCCCGGTTGTGGTTGATCGACGAGGCGCCGATCCCCTGGAAGACGGCGCTGATGGCGGGGTTGAAAG
>DASROJ010000023.1:0-2851 GCA_035646975.1 Patescibacteria group bacterium | reverse complement strand
GCGTGGGTCCATGGACCGTCCCGCCGAGGTCGTACGCCTATGCCTTCCCGCGCCGCAAGCGTGCGGGGGCGCTGCGGGTCGCGCTGTCACAGAAGCTCCGCGAGGGCAGGCTGCTGGTCGTCGACCAGCTCGCGCTGGACTCGCACAAGACCAAGACGCTGCTTGGCCGCATCGCCGGGCTGGGAATCCAGGGCAGCGCGCTGCTGCTGGATGAGCCGTTGCCGCGCAACCTGGAGCTGGCCGTGCGCAACCTGCCCGAATGCAAGGCGACGCTGGCTTCAGGCGTGAACATCGTGGATCTGCTCCAGCATGAGTGGGTGGTGGTCACCGAGGCGGCGGCGAAGAAGCTGTCAGAGGTGCTGCACTCATGAAGAACGCCGCCCAGGTCATCCTCGCTCCGGTCATCACGGAGAAGTCGACGGGGTTGAAGGACTCCGCGCGGATCCTCTGCTTCAAGGTGGCGAAGAAGGCCAAGAAGATCGAGATCAAGAGCGCGGTGGAAAGCCTGTTCAAGGTGAAGGTCGCCCAGGTGCGCACGTTGACCATCCACGGCAAGTGGAAGCGCGTCGGCAGGTACGAAGGACGGCGGGCGAACTGGAAGAAGGCGTACGTGACGCTCGCCGAGGGCGAGAAGATGATCGAGTACTTCGAGGGGACCTAGATGGGCATCAGACAATTCGCGCCGACATCGCCGGGACGCCGCTTCATGACGGTGGCCACGTTCGACGAGCTGACCGTGAGCAAGCCGCTCAAGAGCCTGCTCGAGCCGAAGAAGAGGTGCGGCGGCCGCAACAACAAGGGCCACATCACCATCTGGCACCGCGGCGGCGGGCACAAGCGGATGTATCGCGTGGTCGATTTCAGGCGCGACAAGATCGACATCCCGGCGAAGGTGTTCTCCATCGAGTACGACCCGAACCGCTCCGCCCGCATCGCCCTGCTGCACTATGTCGACGGCGAGAAACGGTACATCATCGCGCCGCAGGGGCTCCAGGTCGGTCAAACGGTGATCGCCAGCGCCACCGCGGACATCCAGATCGGCAACGTGCTCCCGCTGAAGAACATTCCGCTGGGCACCATGGTGCACAACGTCGAGCTGAAGGCCGGGCGGGGGGCGCAGCTCGTGCGCAGCGCGGGCGCTGCCGCCCAGATGCTGGCCAAGGAAGGCACCTACGTCCAGATCAAGCTGCCTTCGGGTGAAGTCAGGAAGATTCACCTGGAATGCCGCGCGACCATCGGCCAGGTGGGAAACCTGGAGCACGAGAACATCTCCATTGGCAAGGCCGGCCGCAAGAGGTGGATGGGGCGAAAGCCGATCAACCGCGGTGTCTCGATGAACCCGGTCGATCATCCGCACGGCGGCGGCGAAGGCAAGACGTCCGGCGGGCGGAACCCGGTGACTCCATGGGGCACGCCGACAAAGGGATACAAGACGCGCAACAACCCGCGGACTGACAAGTATGTCGTCCGCAGCCGCCACAAGCGGTAACGAGGTCTGCTGAATGAGTCGTTCGCTGAAAAAGGGCCCCTTCGTGGATGCCCACCTGATGAAGAAGATCGAGGACATGAACCGGCGCTTCGAGCGCAAGGTCATCAAGACCTGGTCGCGGCGGTCGGACATCACTCCCGAGATGGTCGGGCACACGATCGCGGTGCACAACGGCAGGAAGTTCA
The DNA here is from genome assembly GCA_035646975.1 of Patescibacteria group bacterium. Classification (GTDB taxonomy): domain Bacteria; phylum Acidobacteriota; class Polarisedimenticolia; order JACPZX01; family DASXTC01; genus DASROJ01. Next base: position 1,177 of record DASROJ010000023.1, on the reverse strand, counting down.
TCCCGGTCTATATCACCGAGAACATGGTGGGACACAAGCTGGGTGAGTTCTCCTTCACCCGCACGTTCAAGGGGCATCGGACCAAGGGCGAGACGACGGCGACGCCGGAGTCCTGATTGGAAGCGAGGATGCTGCGACATGGCGAAGATCGATAACCGGCCGGTGGTGGCTCAGGCCACGCTCATGCACCACCGCGGCTCCGCCCAGAAGGCGAGGCTCGTGCTGGATCAGATACGGGGCAGGAACGTCAACGACGCGCTGGGGTTGCTGAGGTTTTCTCCGAAGGTGGCGTCCAACCCGCTGGAGAAGCTCCTGCGATCGGCCGTGGCCAACGCGGAGCGCTCGGAAGAGAAGGTCGATGTCGACACCCTGTACGTGGCAGAGGCGTACGCGGGTCCCGGGCCCACCCTCAAGCGGTTCCGCGGACGCGCGTTCGGCCGGGCCTTCCGCATCCTGCACCGTTCATGTCACATCACGCTGAAATTGAAGGCAAAGCCTGCCCCCGAGAGCGTGCCCCACGGCAAGGGCACCACGGCGCCCGCCAGGCAGACATCGGCGCCCAAAGGGCAGACTCGCAAACGCGCGGCGGGCGGCAAGACCGCAAAAGGCCGGGCGGCCAAGCCGGCCCGGTCGGCCGGCGGCGCGGCGTCCGAAGGATAACGCAGAGAGGGAGGAGACTTTGGGTCAGAAGGTACATCCTTACGGGTTCCGGCTCGGCTTCAACCGCACCTGGCTTTCGCGCTGGTACGCGGAGAAGAAATACGCCGAGCTCCTGCACGAGGACATCAAGCTTCGCAGGGAGCTCAAGAAGAAGCTGTCCCACGCGGGGATCGCGAACATCGAGATCGAGCGGGCGGCCAACAAGCTGAAGATCAACATCATGACCTCGCGGCCGGGCATCATCATCGGCAAGCGCGGGGCGGAGATCGACAAGCTGCGAGACGAGATCCAGAAGAAGACCGGTCGGGAGGTTTTCATCAACATCCAGGAAATCCTCAAGCCGGAGCTGGAGTCGCAGCTGCTGGCCGAGTCGGTGGCGATCCAGCTCGAAAAAAGGGTCGCGTTCCGTCGCGCCATGAGAAAGGCGATCGAATCGGCGCTCCGGTTTGGCGCCAAGGGCGTGAAGATCAGGGTTTCGGGACGTCTCGGCGGCGCGGAGATCGCCCGGTCCGAATGG
>DASROJ010000022.1:0-12579 GCA_035646975.1 Patescibacteria group bacterium | reverse complement strand
ATCCTTGAGGCGGCCATCGGCCTCGCCTATCATAGCCGCCTCATGAGCTTTCTCTCGAAAGCCTTCCGGACGAAATCCCTCGACCAGATCCTCCGCGATTCCGAAGCTCCGGGCCAGAGCCTCAAGAGAACGCTGGGGCCGATCCATCTGACCGCCCTGGGCATCGGCGCGATCATCGGAGCGGGCATCTTCGCCACGGTCGGCACCGCCGCGGCGGGCAGCCCGGATCGGCCGGGGGCCGGTCCCGCCATCATCATCTCGTTCATCATCACGGCGATCGCCTGCGCGTTCTGCGCGCTGTGCTATGCCGAGCTGGCGTCTCTCATCCCGATCTCGGGCAGCGCCTACACCTACACCTATGCGACCCTCGGCGAGATGGTCGCGTGGATCATCGGATGGGACCTGATCATCGAGTACGCGATAGGCAACATCGGGGTGGCAATCTCCTGGTCGGGGTATTTCAACGAGCTGCTGCGGGGCATACACGTCGGCTCGGGCACGCTGGAGATCCCGCTCTGGCTGCGCAGCGACATGCAGACAGCGCTGGGCTGCCGCGACATCGTGGCAGCCGGACTGTCGGCGGGAGCGGACAAGTACGAAGCCTGCCGCGCGCTGCTGGCCTCCGCGCCTCACCTGGGCGGCACGCCGCTGGTGTTGAACCTGCCCGCCATCGGGATCGTGGCGCTGATCACGGTGGTGCTGGTCATCGGAGTGAAGGAATCCTCCTGGTTCAACGCCGCGATGGTGGTCCTCAAGCTTCTGATCCTGACCTTCTTCGTCGTGGTGGGGATCTCGTACATCAAGCCGGAGAACTGGCACCCGTTCTCCCCGAACGGCTGGGGAGGGGTTCAGGCCGGCGCGGCCATCATTTTCTTTTCGTACATCGGATTCGACGCCGTCTCCACGGCGGCCGAGGAAACCAAGAACCCGAAACGCGACCTGCCGATCGGGTTGATCGCCTCGCTGGTGATCTGCACCTTCATCTATATCGCCGTGGCGGCCGTGCTCACCGGGATGCTTCCCTCCCCCGAGCTCAACACGGCCGAGCCGCTGGCCAAGGCGTTCTCGGCCATCGGCATCAACTGGGCGGCAGGGATCGTCTCGCTGGGCGCCGTGGTGGCCACGACCGCCGTCCTGCTCGTCTTTCAGCTCGGCCAGCCGCGAATCTTCTTCTCCATCTCGCGTGACGGACTGCTGCCGCGCTACTTCGCGCGCGTGCACCCGAGGTTCCGCACGCCGCACGTCACCACGATCTGGACCGGAGTGGTGGTGGCGGTCGGCGCGTGCCTGAGCCCGCTCGACGTCATCGTCGAGCTGACGAACATCGGCACGTTGTTCGCGTTCGTGCTCGTGTGCGCCGGCGTCATCATCCTGCGCGCCACGGACCCTTCGCGCGTGCGCCCGTTCCGGATGCCCTGGCTGCCGCTGACACCGCTCTGGCTGGTGGCGCTGGTCGGCGTTATCGTGCGGTTCGCCGGCGGCAACGGTTTCGGGCTGTTTCTGTCGATCATGATCGTCGTTGTCTGTCTGGCCGGCCTGTGGTTGAACGCCTGCGCTATCGCGCGCAAGGTGGCCGGCAGACCGGTGGAAGAGTGGATGAAGACCGACCTCGCGGTGGCCGGGATCGGGACCTGCTTCTACCTGATGGACGGTCTGCCCTGGAAGACCTGGGTCCGGTTCGGCGTCTGGCTGCTCGCCGGTCTGGTCATCTACTTCGCCTACGGCTTCCGGAAGAGCCGGCTGGCCTCGCCCGCTACTTCTCGACCCTAATGACCAGCCTGTTCGCGCCGGTATTGCCCGCGCGATCGCGCGCCTTCACCGTCACGGTGTGCTCGCCAGGCTCGAGGTCGGGAGTCCTGAAGCGGTAGGTCTCCTTCGTCGAGTCGGCGATCCGGTCCTCGGGAAGCACGGGCACCCAGTCACCGGCATCCAGCGAAAAGGCGACGTCCCCCACCACGCTGAACGTATCGGTGACGGTGACCGTGACCTCCGCGACCCTCGATTGGAGCTTTGCCTGCGGCTGGCTCACGATCGGTGGCGTGTTGTCGACGTCGAACGCGAGCGAGATGCGCGACCCTTCCAGCACGCTGGCGGCGGGATTCGACGGCGCGTCGGAGGCCGTGACCTTGATCCTGTAGACGCCGTCAGGCATCGTGGTGGCGTCCCAGCTGTAGAACTCGTCGTCGGATCCGCGGATCAGCGGTTTCCAGAGTGTCTCGTCTTCGGCCTTGAAGAAGACATCGTAACGCAGCGTGTCGTTGTTGGCGTCCTCCACCTTCCAGGCGACCGCCCTCTTGCCCCTGTCAAAGCTGCGGCGGGGCAGGTTCTGCGCGCGGCGCGCGCCCGCGGTGAGGTCGGGTTGATCCCCCGTCGCGCCTGCCGACCCCGTCAGCACGACGCCGGGAGGCATCACCTCGATACCCGTGATTTCCGGCGGCAGGTTGTCCTGCAGGTAGTTGATCTGGACGCTGCGCAGCACGGGGCTGACTCCGCCGCGCTCCGATTTGAGTATCGCCTGCCACTGCAGGTAGCGCGCTCGCGGCCGTTCGATGGGCGCGTTGCCAGCTCCGGTGTATTCGGGCGACCAGTCCGACCACGAATCGTCCGGATTCTCGGTGTTGCCGGTGCGCACGCGAAACGCGATCGCGGAGCCCTTCGGCTGGTCGGCCACCCAGGACAGCGCGCCCCACGAGGCGGTGTAGCCGGCATCCTGAGCGCGCGCCGTGACGGTGCCCCGGTCCGAGGCAGCCGGATCGATCCGCACGACCTGCCCGATGTTGCTGGCCGCGGCAAGGACGCCACGCCGGCCCTCCTGTTCCTGGAGCAGGGCGTTGACCTGCTGAGCTTCGACGTCCACGAAGTCGGTGACATCACCCGTGTCATCCACGAGCAGCACCCGGCCTTCATCGCCGGTTCCGACCAGCACGGCGTGATCGCTCCAGGGGGCCAGCGACAGGGGCAGCGACTCCCGGGATTCCCACAGCTTCCTTGCGTAGCCATCGGGTGAGACCTTGAAGACGGCGCCGTAGTAGCTCTCCCTGCGAGGCTGCGGACGGGCCGGCGGGCGTGGCGGCGGCTGAGGCTGAGGCTCTTCTTCGCCGCCGGGCGTCTGGTCCTGATCGCCGCCGGAGTCGTCAGCGGTCACCCGGATGCGCGTGACGTTCTCTGCGCCGCCGGGAGCGGGAGGATGCTGCCCTGGCGCGGGGGCCAGCGCCGCCATGTAGATCTGATCGCCGACAACCAGCAGGGCGGAAATCTCACGCATCGGCGAGTCGTAGATCACCGTGTTGGTGCCATCCGGCCGGATTCGGTAGAGAATACCGTTCTGATCGGAGCCGGCGTAGATTGATCCATCAGGGGCCAGCGCCATCGATCGAATGTGATCCTCGCGGCCGTCGAGCACGGTCTTTCCCTTCGCGTTCGGGCCGAGATCGTCGATCCGGTAGACGCGCCCCTTCTGCCCTGTCGCCACGAAGAGGCGGTCGCGGGGATCGAACGCGAGCGCCCAGATGTAGGTCTCTTCCGGATCGAAAATCAGCGTGCGCATGCCCGATTCGTCCACCTTGTAGACAGCGCCCCGCGGCGACGTGCCGACGTAGAGCGCGCCGCGCGAATCCAGCGCCAGTGCGTGGACCTCCAGCTCATCGGCGTCGAATACCGTCTCCGATTTGCCCGACGACGGGTCGATCCGGAACACCTTGCCTTCGTTGCCACCCCCCGCGTAGATACGCCCCCTGGAATCCCGTGCGAGGCACCACATGTTCGGCTGGGCCGAGTCGAGCAACCTGGAGACCTTTGCCGAAAGCCTGAGACTCCCGTCGCTGCCGAGAGCCACCCCGTCGAGTTTCGCGTCCTGGAAATCACCCCGGTTCCGCAGGACCCAGGCCTGCGAGGAGGAGGCCAGCACGAGGGCCGGCACGATGCCGTGCAGGACAAAGAGCAGGAGCAGGAAATGCAGCGATGCGCGCGCGGGAGTCCTCGTCGTCACGATGGATGTCATCTCCGAAATACCGTCCACTTCATTTAATGGTGATCGGCACGACCGTTCCGCCCGATACCAGCTGCTCGAGCGGAATCTCTTCTTCATGGAGCGTGGTCTCGGCCATGGGCGTGACCTCTCCGGAACCGCGGTTGCCGCTCAGGGTCGACAGCACGGAAGGCGGCAGCGCGGGCAGGATCTCGCTCAGGACGACCGCGCCTGCCTCACGTCGCGTGATCTTCATGTAGAGCTTGTCGCTGGTGCGCAGCCGGTTGATCACCGTGATGAGCTGATCGAGCGTGTCGGACTGGGTCACCTGCCGGGCCAGTACGTTGCGCTCCACCGCGCCGAGCAGGTTGGCGCCTCCGACCGTGATGGCGATCGGCCCCGGCGGCGTTCCTTCAGGGGCACGCCAGGCGAACGTGCGCGTGAAGGCGGAGCCCCGGAAGGGGCGAATGACGACGCGAAGCTTGACCTCTTCGCCGGCCTCCATCTCGGTGCGCGAGGGGTAGACGGCTTCCACCACGCTCATCGCGTTTCTTTCGACGGTGGCGACGTCGAGATGCACCGACTTGACCACCACCGGCTCCCACCTGTTCTGGAACACCGCGCCGAACAGTCCCTGCACATCGCGCGCAAGCGTCGCAGCCGGCGGCTGGCCCCCGGGAAGCTCGGAGTAGAGATCGTTGAGCATCAGGTCGGGATGTCCCTCGATCGCGATGCGCCCCGCCAGCGCCAGCGTCATCTCGTCGGCGTACCAGGGGGTGTTGATCAGGCTGGCCGAGGTGAGAAATCCAACCAGCAGCGGCGTGAACACCTTGTGGTCGACCACTTCGTACGCGAACCGGCGCGGCGCGCTGCCACCGGTCACCGTCAGCGTGACGGGCACCATCCGCGGCGACGGACCGATGACGCCGGTCATGGCGGGCAGACGGCTCTGCCGGAACGTGCCGATGGTGTCCAGGATGCGGGGCATCTTGTTGGAAGCCTGCAGGGAGGCAAGCGTCAGGAAGATCTCCGCGCGCGCCATGGGCAGCTCCGCGGCGCCGCTCAGAAAGGCCGGATGACCGAACGCATACACCTTGTCGCCATCGACGTAGGTCACGGTCCCCGTGGCGGCGAAGGAGATGTCCCCGGTGACCAGCCGCGCGGCGATCGGATCGCCGGCACGCAGCGGATCCAGTGATCGTGTGGACGTGGTGGCGGCAGTCCCGGGCGTCGAGAGACCACCGGTGACGCCGAACGCCGAGGCGGCGACGGCGCCTGGAACGACCCGGCCCAGCCCGAGCCGCGCCAGCTCGTCGGCGTACATTGCGAGCGTTCCATCCGGGGCGCCCGCCACCATCAAGGGCGTCTCGATCGGCCGCAGGCCATCCGGCGCACCGGGAGGATCGCCCGCGGCGCGGGCGCCGCCCGGGCTTCCCTCTTCGGCGACGGCCAGCATGTACTCGATTGGCGTGACGCCGGCGATCGGCTCCTTCAGGAAGGTGCCCATTCGATACGACAGCGCGCCGATCAGCCGGCCGTCGACATAGACCGGGCTGCCGCTCATGCCTCCCGCCACGCCCGTGAACGCGACGCGGTCTCCCTTGAGACGGGCGAGGATCAAATCCTGGTGCGGACCGAGATAGCTGTCCATCACGCCGATGATCTCCGCGCCGAATTCTTCGATCTTTCCGCCTTCGAAGACGGTTCTCACGGTGGCCTGCATGCCGGGGCGGACCTCGGACAGGGGCATGATCATGTCCGCGCCTGCGGTGTAGCCGGCAGTCGGGACGAGAGCCAAAAGGATCATCAGGCTGAGAGCGAACGGAATCAGCTTTCGGTGGTCTTGAGGGCCTTTTTTACGGCCTCGACGATGAAGTTCTGCATCGAAGGCTCCTGGTCCTTCACCGAGCGATAGACCAGGCAGGGAAGCTTGAGCGAGATCTGCACGCCGTTTTCGTCGAGCGTATCCAGCCACTTGGTGAAATCGCTCCAGGATTGCCACGAAAGGGCGTCGATCGCGCCTTTGCGGTAAAGCTCGATCATCTCGATCTGGTCTTTGAGTTTGAAGATGACGTCCTTCTCATCATAGTCAGAGAAGTCGCTGTACGCAAAAAACTTCACCTCGCCGGCCGGCTGATCCTTCCCCTTGATCGTGATCTCGGGCTCCTTGTTGCACCGCATCAGAATGAAGTCGGTCTTGCCCCTGAAATGGAAAGCCAGGATCGGATCGGTCTTGCGTGTATCGTCCGATGCGGTCTTGAGGCTGCGGTAGACCCGCCGAGCGACTTGCTGGTTTGTCGTATACATCCGGCTCCCTCACCCACTGGATGGCCCGGCCGTTCACCTATGGCCGGAGTATAGCCAGACGTATGTTCCCATTCAATGACCCATTGGCCGGGTCTTGAGATTCGCGTGAATCGTCTGTTTTGCTTCGATCGGTGAGTGACCTCTTAAGGACCGTTTACGCAACAGCTTATGCGTCTGGATTATCAGCATTCGGAGCAATTCAAATATTCAAAACAAACTTTCTCAATCTGTAACAAGCGCAATTGACCAATGCAAAACAGGCTCTCATACTCTTCTTCGCTCGAAGCCAGGAACTACCGAAAACGTGGCGCGGGAGACAGAGCATGCGGAACCTGCCGACACCAAGAAGCGTCACCGGACTGCTGCTGGCGTTCGCGTTCACCTCGGCCCTGGCGGCCGGCGCGGGCGCGAATCACCCACGCTCCAAGATGTCGAGCGACCTGGCATCGCAGATAGATGATGGTAACGGGCCGCGCAACGTCGACGTGATCGTCCAGGGGGTTTCGTCTTCTCTCGACACGCTTCGTTCTCATCTCAGACAACATGGCGGGACGCCGGGTCGCGAACTCGGTCTTGTCGACGGACTGGTGGCCTCGGTGCCGGTATCCGAGCTGGATGCGATAGCGCAAGACCCCCGGGTGCGCCGAATGACTCCCGACAGGCCACTGGCCGCGGCCATGAACATCGCGGGACAGGCCGCGGGGTTCAACTGGCCGGCCGGCTCGACCCCTGCTGCCGGAGGGCCGATTGGTCGCGGCATCGGTGTGGCCGTGATCGACTCGGGCATCTACCCGCACGAAGATCTTGGCAGCGCCGTGGTGGCCACCGTTGATTTCGTCGACCCGACGCGCGCCGGCAACGACCTGACTCAGGATCCCTACGGCCATGGAACGCACGTGGCCGGCATCATCGCGGGCCGCCCCGTACACTCTTCGGATCGCGATGGCTCTTTCGGAGGGGTGGCACCAGGCTCTCATCTGATCTCTCTGCGGGTGCTCGATCACAAAGGCGCCGGCATGAGCAGCGACGTCATCGCTGCGCTCGCCTGGTGCGTGCAGCACAAGGACGAGTACGGCATCCGCGTGGTGAACATGTCGCTCGGCCAGCCGGTGGCCGACCCGTCATCGGACGACCCGCTGGATCAGGCTGTGGAGATCGCCTGGCGCGCCGGTCTGGTCGTGGTGACGGCCGGCGGCAACGCAGGCCTGCTCGGCAGCGGCTACGGCATGATCTCGAGCCCCGCCAACGACCCGCTGGTGATCGCCGTCGGAGCGCTCGACGACAGGGGAACGCCTGACAGGCGCGACGACCAGACCGCGGCCTTCTCGTCGAAGGGCCCCACCAGGTTCGATTTCAGCATCAAGCCCGACGTCGTGGCTCCGGGCACGCGTATCGTTTCGCTGCGCGTCCCTCACTCCACACTCGATCGAGCGCTGCCGGACGCCCGCGTTTCGATCAACAGCGCGGGCTCGGGCACGGCCTTCGAGCCGCGCTACTTCGAGTTGAGCGGGTCGAGCATGGCGGCCGCGCTGGTGTCGGGCACCGCCGCGGTGATGCTCGAGGCCGACCCGACGTTGAGCCCCGACGATATCAAGGCGCGCCTGATGAAACACGCGAACCATCTCGGCACGCAGGACATCTACACGCGTGGCGCCGGAGCCATCGATGCCGGCGCGGCGCTGGCAGGCAACGAGCGCGCGGCGGCGTCCCCCTCGCCTTCGGTCTTCCTGGCGGCCGACTCCGACACGGTGCTGATCGAGGAAACGGGTCCTGCCTGGGGCGACGCCTCCTTGTGGAGCCTCGAGAGTCTTTATGGCGACCCGGCCCTCTGGAGCGAGGAGGTCACGCGCACGATCTCTCTTTTCGACGACGCCTGCATGACCGGCGAGGGGATCACCTGGCAGCATGCCGTGGCCGAGGGAATCATCTGGCAGACGTTGACCAGCGAGGGGCTGACATGGCAGCACCTCACGGGCAGTGGCCTGACCTGGCAGCACTCTCTTGGAGATGGAACCTGCCCATAGGGGCAACGAGATAGAACGAGTTCCCTGAAGCCGCTCGCCTCCGGCAGGGCCCCAATAACGGGGGGAGGGGGTGACCTCAGGGACTTTCCGCCCGGAGCTCCGGCAGGCCTGTGGCTGGCCGCTGGAGCTCCGGGCGCGACGTCCCTCCCCGCGGGATACCGACACGCATGCGAATCCCCACCTTCCTTCTCGGTGCCGCCGGACTGGCGCTGAGTCTCGTATCCTGCGCATCCTTCCTGACCGAATCATCGCAGCTGACCTGGCGGACGGTCGCGCTCGTCGGACTCAGCGCGCTGGGAGGAATACTCTCGATTCGCGTGCCGGGTCTGTGGCTGCTGCCGTCGAGCCTGCCTCTTGTCGGCGCGATGGCCGTCACTTCCGGAGCGCCTGCCTCCATCATCGCGGGATACTGCGCGGGGCTGGCGACGACACTGGCCCCCCGGCAGGAGGCGGACGGTTCACGCCTCGGATCGGGCTGGTCGATGGCCGGCATCCTCGCCCTCGCCGCCGGCATCGCTGCCAGCGGTTTCTCCCGCATCAACCTGTCGGCGCTGAGCGTCGTCACTCCATCGGCTGCCGCACCCGAAGAGGCGATGAAGTCGGCCCTCGCGCTGCTCACGGCCATTCTGTCCTGCTGGCTCGTGGCGATCGCGCTGCGGCGGCAGAGCCGTCTGGTCAGGTCAGCCGAACAGCGCGTGCGCACGGGCACGGAGCTGGTGGAGTCGATCGCGCTGGCGATCGAGGCCAAGGACCGGACATCCGAGAGACACCTGCGCCGGATGCGGATCTATTCGATCGAGGTGGGACGACGTCTCGGCATGACGCCTGACGCATTGCAGTCTCTCCAATATGCCGCGCTGCTTCACGACATCGGCAAGCTGGCAGTGCCCGAGTCGATACTCTCCAAGCCCTCCGGACTGTCGACCGAGGAGTTCCAGGTCATGTCGACGCACTCCCGGGTGGGCGCCGAAATCCTAGAAACGACCTCCATGTCCCCGGACGTGGTCGCGATGGTCCGGCACCACCACGAGCGGTTCAACGGCACCGGCTATCCCGACGGACTTGCCGGCATCGAGATCCCTCTGGGCGCGCGCATCCTGGCCGCGGTGGACACCTTCGAATCGCTCCTGTCCCGGCGACCCTACCGCCCCGCCGTACAGGTGCCGCAGGTCGTCTCGTACCTGCAGCGACACGCCGGCGATCATTTCGACCCCCGGGTGATCAGGATCCTGGTCGAGCATCACGCTGAATTCGAAGAGATGGTGGTGGCCGAGGAAAAATCACTTGCCGGACGTTTCGACCCTGGCCAGACGGCGTCGGCCGACGCCGAGACACAGAAGATGGCGCCGCCGCTCCAGGCAGTGCTCGACCGGATTGCTTCTTCCCACATGGAGATCTGTTCGCTGCACGAGATGGCTCAGGCGCTCGGAAAGACAATGAATATCGACGAGTCGTTCATGCTGATCGCCGCCAAGATCCACCGGTTGATCCATTTCTCCACCTGCGCGATCTACATCTTCGATCCCGAAGGGGAGATTCTTCGCCCACGGTTTGCCACCGGACCCGCCGCGCCGCGGATGTACGAGTTGTCGATACCACTCGGCCAGCATGTCTCGGGGTGGGCGGCACTGCAGCGGCGCCCGGCCAGCGGATGCCGACGAAACGTCACGGAGGGGGCCGCCGGCGGCCACACGGATCTCGAAGCGCTCGACGCCGATCCTGACATCGCGCGCCTGTCATCGTCTCTTGCCGCTCCACTGCTGGTGGACGACAGCCTCGTGGGCGTCGTCACCTTGTACGATGACGCCGGGCATGAATATACGCCGCAGGAGGAACAGTTGCTCGGTTCGATCGCCCGCCAGGTGGCCCCGGCGGTACGGACCGGGCTGCTCTTCGAACGGACCCAGGAGCACGCGCTGACCGATTCGCTCACGGGCCTGCCGAATTCACGCTACATGTTCATCATGTTCGATCAGGAGGCGGCCAAGGCCCGCAGCCAGGGGACGCCATTGACACTAATGGTTCTCGACATCGACAAATTCAGGGAGATCAACGATGATTTCGGTCATCATGCCGGAGACCGATTCCTCGTCGGCATGGCCAAGGCCATCCGTTCCCAGATGCGTGCCTGCGACATCTGCATCCGATACGCGGGTGACGAGTTCGTGGCGATCCTGCCCGGTCTGTCCGGGCAGGAAATCGAGGCTGTCGTGGAGCGAATGACCGACGTGGCCAAGGACTACTCTCTCGAGGCGCGTCCGGATCGACCGGTCCATCTCAGCCTGTCGATCGGCTATGCGACGCTGCCCGGGGACGGGGAGGATTTCGAGTCGCTCATCGCGGTGGCCGACTCGCGAATGAAACAGCAAAAAGCGGAGCATCGCGAGCGCGAGGCGGATCATGAATCTCCGGTGCCTTCCGGCACACTCGCGCGTCCGTGGAGGCACTGATGTCGCAGAAAAAGAAATCGGGCAACGAGCGCGAAGGTGGCAACGGAGGCAATGGCGGCAACGGCAAGTCGGCCGAACGACGCACCGGTGTGGACCGACGCATCTCGGACTCGCCCGACTATGCCGGCCCCGAACGCCGGAAAGGAGCGCGCCGGAGGCCCGATCGGCTTCCGGATCGACCCCTCAAAAGGTAACCCTTGACAGGCTCCATCGGATCGGTTCAAGATAACGGCTCTTTTCTCAGCCCGGCACACCGATCAACGCAAATGGAGCCCTGTCCATGTCGCCCCTCAGCCGGTCAGTACGCACAGCCCTCATGGTCGCAGTTCTTCTGCTCATCCCCGCGATGGCCCAGGCTCAGAACAAGGACGGCAGCGCCGAGGTGGGCCTCGCCTACACTTTCACCCACTTCGACACCCAGACGTCACTGGCCTATCGGGTTTCGCCGTCCATCATGCTGGGCTACAACTTCACCAAGCGCCACGGGGGCGAGCTGGTTTTCACCTCCACGACGGCCACGCCGCGAAAGGGCGAATCGTTCCAGGTGGATGTCGACGTCGTGCGCGTCGGCTACATCTTCAATGCCTATCCCAAGCCCAAGATCGTCTCCTTCTTCCGGTTCGGATTCGGTGCCTTCGTCCTCAGTCCGGAGGCGCACACCTCGGGCCCCGCGCGTCTGGAAGAGGGCAAGTCCAGCTTCATGATCTACTCCGGTGGCGGCTTCCGGTGGTTCCTCTCTCCGAAGATCGGAATCCGTCTTGCCGGGTCGCTCGACTTCGTCGACTCGGGCAAAGGATTCGCCAACAGCGACGTGCAGGCCGCGGGCGACCTTGGTGTCGTTTTCCTGATGGGCGGTCATGAGCCGGCGGAAAAACCCGCCGAGTAATACACTCGCCCGGAGCAAGAGCAGCTCTGCACCCAGGCACACCCCCTCCTGATCCACGCCAATGCCGCTCTGCCAACGGGCTTTCCGGTTTGTCAGTAAATTATGTTGCAGAGTGAGACTGTCCGGCGTATGATTCCGCGACCTCAAACATCAGACGCAATATGACCCCGCGCCGCCGCGCGACTATGAGACGGACAGGTCATCTCTCATGGAAGAGAAGGGAACCGATCTCGTAAGTCGCCGCTATCAGCTGACCAGGCTGCTGGGCGAAGGGGGCATGGGCTCGGTCTACCTCGCAGCCGACCTCGCCCAGGAAGGCAGGCCGGTCGCACTCAAGCGAATCCAGCCCGACCGTCTCACGCCCGAGATCACCGCCGCTTTCAAGGCGGAGTTCGAGGCGATGACGCTGTTGCGCCACCCGAACGTGGTCGAGGTGTACGACTTCGGCGTGGACGAGTCCACCGGTCGTCAGTATCTCACCATGGAATACGTCGAAGGGACCGATCTTGAGACGGCCTCCCGGCCGCTCACCTTCGATCAGCGGCTCGATCTGCTGGTTCAAGTGTGCAGGGGTCTCGACTATATCCACGCACGCGGCCTCATCCACAACGACTTGAAGATTCAGAACATCATCGTCAGCGCCACCGAGCCGCCCTGCTGCAAGCTGACGGACTTCGGCCTCTCCTCGACACGCCGCGACGGGCCGGAGGGGTCCAGGTATCGTCTCGCCGGAACGTTGCAATACATCGCCCCGGAGCTGATCCGCGGTGAGAGGCCGGGCCGGGCCACCGACCTGTATTCACTCGGCGTGCTCTTCTACAGGATTCTCGCAGGCCGGCTTCCCTTCGACGGCGGGCCCGATGACATCCTCAAACGCGTTGGCGTCGAGGCGCCGGAGCCGCCGGGCAAGTGGAACGCCGAGATTCCTGGAGCCATCGCCGACAT
>DASROJ010000021.1:0-7945 GCA_035646975.1 Patescibacteria group bacterium | reverse complement strand
GTGGCCTCCAGCGGAGAAGCGCCGAGAAATGCCGGAAGGTCCCGTGGATCGATCAACAGCCCGATCCGCTCGGACCACTCGAACGCCCCGATCAGGTAATCGGCCAGCGCCGCCACGTCCCGCGGCTCGCGCGCCGGGTCGAATCCCGCGGGAACCCGCTTTCCGGCGGCCTTGAGAGTTCGGGTGGTCCATCCACCCGTTTCAGCCGAGGTGGGAAAGCCCGCCAGGAACTGCGGAGTCGTTTCGGATGGCGTGAGCACCCCGAGCGCCTCGAGCATCGAGACCGCCTCATCGATCCGCTCGCCGCCCGGCAGCGTGACCGGCGAGCCGCCCCAGGCCCCCTTCAGCGTCCGGCGTGCCGCCACCAGCCCGGCCTCGTCGGCGTAGCAGTCGACACCCTTGAGGTAGGGTCCCTCCATCTCCTTGAAGACGTTTTTCAGATCCTCGGTGTGGCCGCCGCAGGTCGCCGTGTACAGCGCGTTGATGGGTCGGCCCTCGAACGTGGCGATGGTGCCGTCGGTCTGTTCCACCGCGAAATCGGAAAGCGGGTGTTCGGCGGACAGACCGCCGTAGACCTGGCAGCGCGCCGAGTCGCAGATGTCGTATCCATCCTCGTCGAACTGTCCCCGGTTCGCCTCCAGATAGGTGCGCGCGGCCACCGCCTGCGCCTTGAGCGCCTCGAGCTCCGGGTAGAGGGTGGGGCCCAGCTCCTTCGGCACGACTCCCCGGAGATAGTCTTCGACATTGAGAATGTTGACGGCCTGGAGCTCGCGCTGGCGTGTCAGGAGCACCTCGAACACGCCGCGGTAAGGCTGGTCGGCCAGCTTGAGCGGCCTGCCCTCGGCCGCCGGAAGAACCAGCAGAGCCTTCGAGCTCGTCAACATGTCGTTGTAGTCCTGATCGACCAGCCGCAGTTTCGACTCCCGCCCCGCGGGCCCTCCTTCCGGCACGACCCAGATCTCGTTGTACCCCAGGTCCCGCAGCTTGTCTTCGACCTGCTTGATCTCCTCGCGCGACGCCCGCTGTCCCACCCGCACGCGCCACGCCTTCCGGTCGGGGTTGCGCGTCACCAGGGCGACCTCGCCGGTCTGTGTCTCGAGCCTGGCTTTGAGCGCCTCGGCTTCCTCCTGGCTGGCCAGCGACGCCACCTGGACCCGGTAAATCGGCGACGATTCGGGCGCACCGCCCCGCTCCAGCACGATGCGGACCGGACCCTTGTGTATGTGCTTCCAGACATCGCGGCCGGTGTCGCGATCCACGATGTAAAGGCCGCCCGCCGAATCCAGCGACAGTATCCGATCGTCGCCGGTCAGGCCGATGCGCGCGGTGGGGCTCTTCAGGTTCAGGGTGACCCTGCCGCCGCCACGCGGTCGCTCACCCAGGGGACCCAGGCGGGTTCGCGGTGTTTCCGCGGCGGCGGCCTGGGCGACGACAAGAACCGCGGCAGCGGCTGACAGGAAGGTCCCGGCCACGATATGCTCAAGACGCATGCAACACCCCGCTCTGGAAGCCGCATCCATCAACGGCGTGATGTTCGATCTGTGGAACACCCTCGTCTACACGGATTTTCATCCCAATCCGATCGCCGCGCTGGCCAATGCCTTCGGGCTCGACGCGGCGCCGGACTGGCGCAGGCAGATCGAGCGAGCCATCATGACACGACGGCTCTCGGGGATCAGCGAGGCGATCGATGCCATCGCTCAGGCGACGGGACGCGATATCTCCGCCGGCACCACGAGGCGCGACCTCATCCTGCTCTGGGGCGAGGCCTCCAACCGGAGCCGTCTCGCGTCCGACGCGCTGCCGGCGCTGCGCAGCCTGCGGGAGTTTCACGACGGCGGCAGGCGCTACCGGCTGGGCATCCTCTCCAACACGCAGTCGTTCGATCTCGACTTCATCGAGCGCGAGGGGCTCGCCGCGCTGGTGGATGACATCTGTCTTTCTTCCGATTGCGGCCTGCTCAAGCCTGACCCCCGGCTCTACACGCACGCGGCGGGCCGCCTGGGGCTCGCGCCCGGCAGCATCCTGATGGTCGGAGACAACTTCACGGACGACGTGGAGGGGGCGCGGCGCGCGGGCCTGGGCGCGGTGCAACTGGATCGCCGCGGCCTGACCGCCGGCTCGTTCGCCAGCCTGGCCGACCTGGCGTCCGCGCTCACCGGCCGGCTTTCCGCCGGCGCAGACTCGAACGGTCGCGCGTGACCTGGACGCCGATGTAGTCCACGATCCCGTTGATGATCGGCGTTTCCTTCCGGACCCTGACGGTGACCTCGGTCACCTTGAACTGGCGCAGGATCTCCGAGGCGATTCGACCGGCGAGGCTTTCGATCAAGTGGAACGATTTTCGATCCTGGCCGATCTCGAGGACGATCCGGTGGACCTCGCGGTAATCGATCGTGTCGGACAGATGATCGCTGTCGATGGCCGGCGACAGATCCACGCTCATCTCGACGTCGATGGAGCAGCGGACACCCACCTCGCGTTCGAGCCTGGTCAGCCCATGATACGCGTGGAACTTGATGCCGCCGACGATGATCCTGTCAGACGAACGACCCGGCACGCCGCCTCCTGTCCCTTTCGCAACCTTCTTCATGCCACGATGCATGCCACGCTGCACGCTGCGATGCACATCAAGACGCACGTCTCGACACACGAATCAACAAAGACGCGCCGAGTCTAGATCCCGGTCTGGAACGTGTCAACGCGAGGCGCGGCGTTCCAATCAGCCGCCGGCGACGGGGCGGTTGTCGGCGCTCTCGGGAATCGGATACCTGACGAAGCGGCGCATGTAGGGGATGCGGGACGCGAACACCAGACCGGCAAGAGCGCAGAGCATCCCGCCGATTCCCACCGTCGCGGGCGTGCCCAGCGTGTGGGCCATCGACCCGGCGAGCAGGCTTCCGAACGGCGCCATCCCGACGAACATCATCGTGTAAAGGCTCATCACGCGGCCCCGCAGCGCGTCCGGACACAACGACTGCAGCAGCAGGTTCGTCGCGGCGGCCTGGGTGATCATCGAGAAGCCCACGAGCACCAGCGCGATCTCCGACAGGGCGAAGCTCCTGGATATCGAGAAGAGGAGCAACGAGAGACCGAATCCGATCGCCCCGGCGGCCACCACCCTGCCGAGCCCCTTGACCGATTCCCGCCGCGCGAGCGAGACCGCGCCGATGAAAGCGCCGATACCCGTGCAGCCCATCAACGTGCCGAGCGCGCGCGCCCCGCCGCCGAGGATTTCCCCGGCGAACACCGGCATCAGCACGATGTAGGGCATGCCGCAGATGGCAATCAGCCCGATCAGCACCAGCAACCCCCGCACGGGCGGGTTCCTCGTGGCGAACCGAAGGCCCTGTCCGAGATAGGCGAACGTCGAGGAGAGCTCCGCCCGACCCGGTCGCGTGTCGAACCGCATCATCAGCAGGCAGGCGATGACGGCGAGAAAGGATGCGGAGTTGAGCAGGAAACAGGGACCTTCACCGATCACCGCCACCACGACCCCGGCGATCGCGGGTCCGATGACCCGCGCGGCGTTGAAGATTGAGGAGTTGAGCGCCAGCGCGTTGGGAAGGTCGTCCTGCACCACCATGGAGGCGACGAACGACTGGCGCGCCGGCAGGTCGAACGCGTTGATGATTCCGCCGACCACCGCGAACAGGAAGATGTGCCAGACCTGGACCACGCCGAAGACGACCAGCAGGCCGAGCGCGAGCGCCTGCAGCATCATGAGCGTCTGCGTCGTGATGACGACCCGGTGACGATCGAACCGGTCGGCCACCAGCCCGCCGGCAAGCCCCAGCAGGAAGACGGGGACCTTGTCGGCAAAGCCGATCAATCCCAGCAGCAGCGCGGACCCCGTGAGCCGGTACACCAGCCAGGACTGCGCCAGGCTCTGCATCCAGCTGCCGATGACCGAGATCAGCTGGCCAACGAAAAAGAGGCGGTAGTTCCTGTGCCGGAGGGCGCGAATGCCCACCGGCCACGCGCGGCGGCGCGCGGTGCCGCGGCTCGAATCGCTGGGTATCATTGTTGACAAGGGGTCGGTGTCGGTTAGAATACGCCGAACTTGCTCTTCTTCCAGGCGACGGGCCGATTATAGCATCGGAGTTCCAGGCAGCCCGCCTCCCCCGATTCTGGCGCACCCGGTTCGTGCCGGCCCGCGTCAGAGAGGAGATCATGGGCATCATCGGTTTCGCTGGCGAGATATTCTTCGAGGACAAGGTCGTCGCGCATTTCAGGGACGGCCGCATCGTGAAGGGTCACACCCGGGACTTCTCTCCTGTCCGGCAATCGTTCACGCTGCAACCTTACAGCGGCGAGGCCGGCCCCGTGGCGGTTTTTCTGGACGAGCTCAAGGCGGTGTTTCACGTCAAGACGTTCGAAGGCAACCCTGGACACCCGCGCCAGCGATCCGAGATTGGATCGATCGAGGAGGAGCGCTTCGCCAGGGTGATGCAGGAGGGGCGAAGGGTGGCGATCCAGTTCGCCGACGGCGAAAGGCTCTGGGGGTACGCGGAAGCCTATGACGAGGACCAGCCGGGGTTCTTCTTCTTTCCCACGGACCCGGGTGACAACAACCTGCGCATCTATGTCGTGAGGTCCTCGCTCAAAGAGATGGTGTTCCTTGAAAACTGAGAAGCCCGACGGCATGCCCGACATCGCCGCCATCCAGAAGGCGCTCGCCGCGGGCGACGCCGACGGCGCGTTCGGCGGCTGGCTGTTCTACGACTTCCGCGGGCTGGACCCGATCAGCCTCCGGATCCTCAGGTTT
Source organism: Patescibacteria group bacterium (assembly GCA_035646975.1). Taxonomy (GTDB): domain Bacteria; phylum Acidobacteriota; class Polarisedimenticolia; order JACPZX01; family DASXTC01; genus DASROJ01. The sequence continues at coordinate 3,177 of DASROJ010000021.1, read as the reverse complement.
CCGCCCGATCAGATCGCCACCCGGCGATGGTTCTACTTCGTTCCGGCGGCCGGCGAGCCGGTCCGGATCTGCCATCGCATCGAAGCCGGCGCGCTGGATCACCTGCCGGGCCGCACCCTGCTCTTCAGCGGGTGGAAGGAGCTGGCCGGGCATCTGTCCTCGGCGCTCAAGGGAGCCGGACGCGTCGCGATGCAGTACTCCCCGCGCAACGCCATCCCCTACATCTCGCGGGTGGACGCGGGGACCTTCGAGATGGTGACGGCCTGCGGAGTCACCATCGTGTCGTCGGCCGACCTCGTGCAGACATTCGAGGCCGTGATGACGGAGAGCCAGGTGGCCGGCCATTACGAAGCCGCCCGCATGCTCCGCGAAGCGGTCGACTTGACGTTTTCCGAGGTGCGCCGCCGCGTCACCGGGTCGGTGCCGACCACCGAGCACGACATCCAGGGCTTCCTGATGAACATCTTCACCTCGCGCGGCTTCACGGCCGATCACCCACCGATCGTCTCGGTCAACGAGCATGCCGGCCAGCCCCACTACTCCCCCGCGCCCGAGGGCTCCTCGCCGATCCGGCGCGGCGACCTGCTGCTGATCGACATCTGGGCGAAAAAGAACCAGCCCGACGCGATATACGCAGACATCACCTGGACGGCCGTGGTGGATTCCAGCGTCCCCGACAGGTTCCGCGAAGTGTTCGAAGTGGTCCGCGGCGGCCGGGACGCCGCGACGAAACATGTCCAGGAGGCGATTGCCGCGGGTCGGCCCGTTCGCGGGTGGGAAGTCGATGACGCCGCGCGGGACTTCATCGCCGCTCGCGGATTCGGAGACGCCTTCACGCATCGCACCGGGCACAATCTCGGCTACGAAGTCCACGGAAACGGCGCCCATCTGGATCATCTCGAGACGATAGACGACCGCCGCATCATCCCGGGCACGGCGTTCACCATCGAGCCGGGCGTCTACCTGCCCGAGTTCGGTATCCGGTCCGAGATCAACCTGTACGTCCGAGGCAACCAGGCCGTCATCACCGGCCCGCCGATCCAGACCGAGCTGATGCCGCTCCTGTAGCGGGGCTCATCGGGCATCCCTGCTAGCGCACTCCGCCCATCAGCCTGCGGATCGGCTTGATCAGGATCACGCAGATCAACGTGCAGGCCATCGTGACCGCCACGACCGCGCCGAACAGCTTCGGCAGCGGGAGCGTCTCGAACAGCCCGGCCACCTGCCCGCCGATGAAATTGCCCACCGACAGCGCGAGAAACCAGATCCCCATCATCTGCCCGACCACGCGCGGCGGCGCCAGCTTCGTCATCGTGCTGAGGCCCACCGGGCTCAGGCACAGCTCGCCGATCGTGTGGCACAGGTAGAGCGTGATGAGCCACCAGGGACTGACCCGGACCCCGGCCGGACCGGAGAGCATCGCGGCAAACGCCACCACGAGGAACCCGAGCCCGACGAAGAACATCCCGATGGAGAATTTCGCCGGGCTCGAGGGCTCCCGCCGGCCCATCGTGACCCAGAGCCAGGCGAAGACCGGGGCGAGCAGGATGATGAAGATCGAGTTCACCGATTGCAGCCAGCTTGCCGGAAACGCGAACCCGAGAATCTCGTTGCGCGTGAACCGCTCGGCAAACAGGTTCAGGCTCGAACCGGCCTGCTCGAACGCCGACCAGAACAGCGCCGCGAAGAGGAAGAGCAGGAAGATCGCGCCGAGCCGTTTCTTCTCCATTCCGCTCCACTGCTTGTTCATGAAGAAGTAGCCGAAGTAGAGCAGCGGGACGACCACCAGCGAGTAGCCGACGAGGCTGGTGATGCTCTCGATGGAAATCTCGATCAGGCCCGCTGCCTGCACCACGGCGGCAAGGCAGGCAACGACGACCGCGGCGGCGGCGGCCAGCAGGATCCGTCGCCGCAGCAGTGCATGGGCGGCCGGCTCGAGCGGGACCGCCGGTTTCAGACCGGCCGCTCCCAGTCTTCGGCCTCCCAGCGTGTACTGGATCAGACCGATGGTCATTCCCACCGTGGCCGCGCCGAACCCCCAGTGCCAGCTGCTCTCCGGGCGAAGCCCCATGCCCTGCAGCCAGCTCCTGAAGCGCTCGTCCTGCGCGAGAAACCCGCAGACCAGCGGCGAGATGAAGGCGCCGAGATTGATTCCCATGTAGAAGATCGAGAACCCGGCGTCACGGCGCTTGTCTTCCTCTGAATAGAGCGCCCCGACCATCGTGCTGATGTTGGGCTTGAGCAACCCGGTGCCGCAGATGATCAGGAACAGCCCGGTGTAGAAAAACCCGACGTTGTGGATCGTGAGTGTCAGGTGGCCAAGGGCGATCAGGAGGCCGCCGAACAGGACGGCGCGGCGCTGGCCGATGAGCCGGTCGGCAATCCAGCCGCCGGGCAGCGCGGTGAGATACACCATGGCGGTGTACAGCCCGTAGATCGGGCCGGCCTTGGCCGCATCCCATCCGAGCCCGCCGGTGGCTGCCGGCGCGGTCATGAACAGCAGGAGGATCGCCCGCATCCCGTAGAAGCTGAACCTCTCCCACATCTCGGTGAAGAACAGGGTCGAAAGGCCCCGAGGATGTCCGAACCATCCGGTCGAGGTGTCGGCGGGCCGCTGCTGCATCATGCCTCCGGGTGAGTGGCGCGTGGAAACGAGCGGTCATTCTACGTCAATCCACCTCAGGCGAATCCGATCATCCGCCGCGCCGGGGCCTTCATCGGGAGGATCGCCGTGCACGGGATGAACAGGGTGAACAGACCGAACACCGGGTTCGACGTTCCTTGTGGCGGCGCCGGCCCGTGCGATGCTACGGTTCCTCCCGATCGCGCTCGCCAGGGCGTTCACCGCGCGCACCACACGCGATCAGGTGGGTCAGCAGCGTCTACGAAATGACAGATGGCAGGGCATGACCAGGAACCGACGGGATCCTTCCCGCTTCATGATTCTCCCACGCGCCGCCGGTGATCGTGTCGCTGCTGGCTCCTTCACCTCCCGGAGCAGAAAGGCCGCCCGGCTCCGGTTGCTCGCGGTCCATCTGCTCGGCCTCGGACTGATCGTCTGGCCCGCTTCCCGGGCTTTGTCTGCCGCCGGGGAGCCGCGCGCCGGGTCCGAAGCACCGGCTCCTGCCGCCAAGGACCCGGGCGACATCAGGACCGAGCAGGGGCTGCGCGAAGCGC
>DASROJ010000020.1:0-2352 GCA_035646975.1 Patescibacteria group bacterium | reverse complement strand
GGATGTACTTGGTCCCGAACCCCTTGTCCGCCGCCACCTTGGTCAGCGCCGCCGTCGTCGTCGTCTTCCCGTGGTCCACGTGCCCGATCGTCCCGACGTTCACGTGCGGCTTCGTCCGCTCAAATTTCGCCTTCGCCATGGCCCGCTGCTCCTTGATGCCTGCTGGGTCGGTCTAATGGGTCACGAGTCGCGGGTCACGGGTCGTGAGATTCACGACCCACGACCCATGACTCACGACTGTTTCTTCGAAATAATCTCTTCCGCGATGTTCTTCGGAACATCCTCGTAATGATCAAACTGCATCGAGTACACCGCGCGACCCTGCGTCATGCTGCGGAGCTGGGTGGAGTACCCGAACATCTCGGCCAGCGGCACGTCGGCTGACACCACCTGCGCGTCGCCGCGCTGGGTCATCCCGCCCACCTTGCCGCGGCGGCTGGAGAGGTCGCCGATGACATCGCCGAGGAAATCGGCCGGCGTCACCACTTCCACTTCCATGACCGGCTCCAGCAGCACCGGATGGGCCTGGCGCGCGGCTTCCTTGACGGCCATCGAGCCGGCGATCTTGAACGCCATTTCGCTGGAGTCCACGTCGTGGTAGCTGCCGTAGACCAGCTGCACCTTGACGTCCACCATCGGGTAGCCCGCCAGCACGCCGTTCTCCAGCGCTTCCCGCATGCCCGCCTCGCTCGGCTTGATGAACTCGCGCGGGATGACGCCGCCCACGATCTTGTCCTCGAAGACGAAGCCGCTGCCGGCTTCGCCGGGCTCCATGTTGATGACCACATGGCCGTACTGGCCCTTGCCACCCGACTGCCGGACGAACTTGCCCTCGATGTCCTTGACCGCCTTGCGCACCGTCTCGCGGAAGGCCACCTGCGGCTTGCCCACGTTGGCCTCGACCTTGAACTCGCGCTTCATGCGGTCCACCAGGATCTCGAGGTGCAGCTCCCCCATGCCGGCGATGATGGTCTGGCCGGTCTCGGCGTCGCTGCGCACCCGGAAGGTGGGGTCCTCTTCCTGGAGCTTCTGCAGCGCGATGCTGAGCTTGTCCTGGTCCGCCTTGGACTTGGGCTCGATGGCCACGTCAATGACGGGATTGGGAAACTTCATGGCCTCGAGGATGATCGGCTTGTCCTCGTCGGACAGGGTGTCCCCGGTCCGGGTTTCCTTGAGGCCGATCGCGGCTGCGATGTCGCCCGCCATCACTTCTTCGATCTCGTCCCGCTTGTTGGCGTGCATCTGCAGCAACCGGCCAATGCGCTCGCGCTTGTCCTTGGTGCTGTTGTACACGTAGCTGCCGCTCTTGAGCGAGCCCGAATACACCCGGAAGAACGTGAGCCGGCCCACGTACGGATCAGTGGCCACCTTGAAGGCGAGCGCGCTGAACGGCTCGTTGTCCCCGGTATGCCGCTCGGCGATGGTGTCATCGTGCAGCGGCACGTGGCCCTTGATGGCGGGGACGTCCTCGGGGCTGGGCAGATAATCAATGACCGCGTCGAGCAGCGCCTGCACGCCCTTGTTCTTGAACGAGGCGCCGCACAGCACCGGCACGAACGCACCAGCGACGGTGGCGGCCCGGATGGCCTGCTGGATCTCCTCGAAGCTGAGCTCGGCGCCGGCCAGGTACTTCTCCATGAGCACGTCGTCGTGTTCCACCGCGGCTTCGATCAGCTCGGCGCGGTACGTCTCCATCTGCTCGCGGTACGACTCGGGCACCGGCATTTCCGTGAAGGTCTTGCCGAGGGTTTCGTCATCGAAGACGATTTCCACGCGACGCAGCACGTCAATGTGGCCGGTGAACAGCTCGCCGCTTCCCACGGGGATCTGCAGCGGATGCGCGTTCTTGGTGAGCCGGTCGCGGATCATGGTCAGGCAGCGGTCAAAATTGGCGCCGACCCGGTCCATCTTGTTGGCAAAGATGATGCGCGGCACGCGGTACTTGTCGGCCTGGCGCCACACGGTTTCGGACTGGGGTTCGACGCCGGCCACCGAGTCGAACACGGCCACGGCGCCGTCGAGCACGCGCAGTGAACGCTCGACCTCGGCCGTGAAGTCCACGTGGCCGGGCGTGTCGATGATGTTGATGCGGATATCCCGCCAGAAGCAGGTGGTCGCGGCCGACGTGATCGTGATGCCGCGCTCCTGCTCCTGCTCCATCCAGTCCATCACGGCGGTGCCTTCGTGCACCTCACCTATCTTGTAGGTGATGCCCGTGTAGAAGAGGATGCGCTCGGTGGTTGTCGTCTTGCCGGCATCAATGTGGGCCATGATGCCGATGTTGCGGACCCGATCGAGTGGCTGACTTCGCTTCGTACTCATCTTTCGTCTTCTCGCTCGACATGACGACGA
>DASROJ010000019.1:0-17397 GCA_035646975.1 Patescibacteria group bacterium | reverse complement strand
ACGCGCTCCTCGGGCGCGTGGCATCGGGCCGGCGCGCTCACGGCGATCATCCTGTGGGGTCTGTCGTTCGTCGCGACGAAGGCCGCATTGCGCGAGATCTCTCCGATCACCCTGATATTCACCCGCTTTGCGATCGGCTCGGCTCTGCTGGTGAGTCTGCTCGCGGTCCGCCGCCAGCCTCTCGCGCCGCCGCGCGACACATGGGCCAGCCTGGCGCTGATGGGGTTCGTGGGCGTGTTCGTCCACCAGGTGGTGCAGTCGTACGGACTGACGATGACCACCGCGGTGCGCACCGGCTGGCTGATAGGCCTGACGCCGATCTGGTCGGCGGTGCTTTCGGCGATGATCCTCAAGGAGCGGTTCGGACCGGGCAAGCTGGCGGGACTCGGCCTCGGATTCGTGGGCGCGGCGCTGGTGGTGACGCGAGCAGACCTGTCGGGCGGGTTGCTGAGCCTGCCATCCACCCGCGGCGACCTGCTGATCCTGGCCAGCACGATGAACTGGGCGTTCTACTCGACGCTCGGCCATCCGACGATTCGCCGGCTGGGCAGCGCGCGGGCCACCGCCGGCGCCATGGTGGCCGGCACGTCGATGCTCGCGGGGTTGTTCGCATGGCGCGCCGGGTGGAACGAGTATGCCGCGTTGAGCGCCACCGGATGGGGGGCGGTCCTGTTTCTCGGCATCGGCTGTTCGGGACTGGCCTACATGTTCTGGTACGGCGCGCTGGAGAAGATGGAGGCCACGCGTGTCGCGTCGTTCCTGTACCTCGAGCCGCTGGTCACGCTGGCCGCCGGCGTGACGCTGCTGGGCGAGACAGTGGGGCCGGCCACCATCATCGGCGGGCTGGTGGTGCTGGCCGGTGTCTACCTCGTGCAGCGCGAAGGCGCGAGACAATCCTAGCCCGGAACGCCTCGCTTGCCCCCGCGCCCCGCTTCGCGCATCATACGGGATCGATGACGAGCATCGAAGGTCGGTTCGAGGGACGAGGTCCGCGGCGCCCGGGTCGAGACGCCGGGGCAGGGGAGACATCCAGATGAAGAGAATTGACATCGCGGCCGCCGCATTGCTGCTCGCCGCGGCGCCCGGCACGGTGGAAACGCTTGACGCGTTGATCGAGCGCGAGCTTGCCGGCGTGCAGGCCGTCTACAAGACCCTGCACGCGGCGCCCGAGCTGTCGCATCACGAGGAGATGACCTCCGCGCTGCTGGCCAGGGAGCTGTCCGCCGCGGGATTCACGGTGACCCAGCATGTCGGCAAGTTCGACAAGCCCGGGTGGAGCGGGTTCGGCGTGGTCGCGGTGATGAAGAACGGCGACGGGCCGACGGTTCTCGTGCGCAGCGACATGGACGCGCTGCCAGTGGAGGAGAAAACGGGCCTGCCCTATGCCAGCGTGGTGAGGACCAAGACCGACACGGGCCAGGAAGTCGGGGTCATGCATGCCTGCGGGCACGACATCCACATGGCCACGCTGATCGGAACGGCGCGTACCCTCAGCGCGATCAAGGATCGGTGGCGCGGCACGCTGATGCTGATCGGCCAGCCGGCCGAAGAGACGGTGGATGGAGCCAAAGCGATGCTTGCCGACGGGCTCTATGAGCGGTTCGGCAAACCGGATTTCGCCGTCGCGCTGCACGACAAGGACGATCTCGAGGCGGGCAAGGTCTCGTACTGCCCGGGATTCGCGCTGGCCAGCGGGACATCGGTGGACATCATCGTGCGGGGCGTGGGAGGTCACGGCTCCAGGCCTGAAGTCACCAAGGACCCGATCGTCGTCGCGTCGCAGATCGTTCTCGCGCTCCAGACCATCGTGAGCCGCGAGACCTCCCCGCTGGACCCGGCGGTGGTCACCGTCGGGTCGATCCATGGCGGTTCGAAGCGGAACATCATCCCCGACGACGTCACTCTGCAGCTCACCGTGAGAACCTACAAAGACGAAGTACGGAAGAAGATCCTGTCATCCATCGAACGGATCTCGCGCGGTACCGCGCAGGCCGCGGGCGTCCCGGAAGATCGCCTGCCGATCGTGAAGGTCATCGAGAATGAAGGCACCCCCGCGACCTTCAACGACCCGGCGCTCACCGAGCGGCTCGCCCGGGCCCTTGAAAAGGCGCTCGGGGAGGACAACGTCGTGAAGCGGGACCCGGTGATGGGCAGCGAGGATTTCGGCTGGTTTGCCCTGGAGGGAAGAAAGATCCCAGCGGTCATGTTGACCCTGGGCGCCGTGGAGCCCGCCAAGGTCGAGGCCAGCCGCAGAACGGGGACACCGCTGCCTTCGCTGCACTCGAGCCTGTTCGCGCCGCTGCCCGAGCCCACGCTGCGAACCGGAGTCAAGGCGATGACCACCGCGATTCTGGAGCTGATGAAGAAGTAGCCTCAGGCTCCCGCGGCGCTCGTGGCCTTCGTGGAGGCCGCCAGACCGGCTTCGAGCGCGGTGGCGAGGTCCGCCGCCGACGCGAATCGTTGCTCGCGGTCCTTTGCGAGGGCGCGCAGGACGATGTCACTGAGCCACTCGGGGATTGCCGCGTTGATCTCCCGGGGCGGTCTGGGCGCCTCACCGATGTGCTTGTAGGCGATCACGCTGGGCGTGTCGCCGACGAAGGGTTCGCGGCCGGTGAACACGAAGTACATGAGCACACCCATCGAGTAGATGTCGGTGCGGGCATCGAGGGGCATCGCCTGCACCTGCTCGGGCGACATGTACTTGGGCGAGCCCATCACGAACCCGCTGGTGGTCATGTCGCTGCCTTCGGCTCCCCGCGCGATGCCGAAATCGAGGATTTTCGGCGTCTTGCCGTCCTTGAGCAGGATGTTCTGAGGCTTGATGTCGCGGTGGATGATCCCCAGATCGTGCGCCGACTGCAAGCCTCGGGAGATGTCGACCAGCATCTTCACCGCCATCGGGATGTCGATTCCCGACTGGAGGCGGACCCACTGTTCGAGGTTCATCCCCTCGATGTGCTCCATCGTGATGTACTTGTGCTCCTTCCATGAGCCGAGGTCGTACACCTTCACGACATTCGGATGCGAGATGCGGCGCGTCATCTTGATTTCCCGAAGGAACCGCTCCACCTGCCGGCCCTCCGAATCGCCCGCGCGCAGGACCTTGAGCGCCACCGGCTCGTCGAGATCCCGGTCGAGGGCCTGGTAGATGCGGCCCATGCCTCCGATGCCCAGCTCCTTGATGATCTCGTAGCGCTCCGCGATGATGACCCCGGGGACGATCGCCGAGGCCTTCAGCTCGTCGAGCACCTGGGTGGCCGAGCGATATCGCCGCGTGCGGTCCTTTTCGAGGCACCGCTCGACGATCTTGCGGAGGAATGCCGGCAGGATCCGGTCGACCTTCATGGGGAAGGGGGGCGCCACGTTGAGATGATCGAACGCAGCGGTGTCCGCCGGGAAAGGAGGCTCGCCCAGCAGGATCTCGTAGAGGATGACCCCCAGAGCGTAGATGTCCGAGCGGTCGTCGACACGCTCGGAGCGCAGCGCTTCCGGCGAGGTGTAGCAGACCGATCGGCCTTCATTGGCCGACACGTCCGTCACGCGCGCCTTGAGGCCGAAGTCGGAGACTTTCACCTGGTCCTGACCCACGAGAAAGATGTTCTCGGGCCGCAGGTCGCGATGGATGATTCCCTTCCGGTGGGCGTGGCTGAGCAGATCGCAGATCTGCGTGGCAATCTCCATGACGCGGCCCGGCTCGATACGGATTTTTTCGTCCAGGATGTCGCGAAGCGTCCGGCCCTCGACCATCTCCTCGAGAATGTACCGGCCCTCCGGGTCCTCGCCGATGCCGTAGATGGTGACCAGGTTCGGGTGGTTCAGCTCGGAGACCTTCTGGGCTTCCCGGAGAAACCTGTTGATCATGTCGGGCGCTGCGGATTCCGCGACCGGGTATTTCTTCACCGCCACCTTCTTCTGCAGCACCCGGTCATAGGCCTCGTAGACCATCGCGTAGCGCCCCTCGCCGAGCTTTCGCGTGATCTCGAGCCTGCCGGTGATGTCGGCCGCGGCGCCCGGCGCGGTGATGGCGCTCGTTCGGAGCGTGTCGCGCACGGCCTGTTTCTGCGCCGAGGTCGAATTGCCGGGCGGATGCTGGCTCACCTGCTGCGCGAGGCTCTTGAGCCTGTCGGCGACGTCGGCGTGGTGATAGTCGACCGACAGGACTTTTTCATAGAGACGGCACGCCTCTTCCACGCGGCCGAGCTGCTCGTACGTCAGCGCGAGATGATAGAGGCACTTCACCCGGTCCTGGTCGTCCTTGAGCAGGCGCGTCGCCGATTCGAACTTCTCGGCGGCCGGCGCGTAGAGCCCCTGCTCGGAGAACAACGTGCCGAGCATGAACGAGGCGCGGCCGTATTCGGGTTCGTCACGCTGCACCTTCTGCAGCACGCGGATCGCCTGGCTCTTCGCGCCGCGCTTGAGATAGAGTCGCGCGGCTTCGATCGTGCGCCCCGCGTTCTGGTAGACGCGCACGGCTTCGTCGATCTGGCCGGCCTTCTCGAACGCCTTGCCCGCGTTCATGAACTCGCCGGCCTTGTCGTACGAGATCGCGGCTTCCTGGTGGCGCCCGACGCCGGAGTAGAGGTCCGCCGCCCGGGTCAGCTCGCCCTCGGCGGCGAACAGCTCCGCGGCGCGTGTGAGGTCGCCCCCGCTTTCGAAGCACTCGGCGGCCTTGAAGTTGAGCCCTTCCTTGAGAAAGACCTCCGCGGCCCGCTCGTATCGTCCGGATCTCAGGTAGAGCTCGCCCAGCATCCTGGCATCTATCGTCGCGGTCGGGTCGTCCTCTACCAGCTTGAGCGCCTCGCTGTAATTCTCCAGCTTGATGAGCAGCGCCGCGGCGCGGTCGGTGCGGCCGGACTTCCGGTAGGCCTCCACGGCCTGGTCGAACAGCCCGGCCTCCTCCAGGAACGGCCCGGCCTTGCTGAACTGGCCGGCCTTCAGAAACAGGATGCCGGCGAACCGCGCGTACTTCGTGCCTCGTTTGCGGGTCTCGTCGAGGTTGAAAGCCCCCGAGTCTATCGGGCCGGATGATTTCGCCCCGATGAGTTTCTCGTACAGTGTCGCCGCCTTGATGTTGTCGCCGACCTGGGCGAAGAGGTAGGCGGCCTTTTCGATCTGGCCGCCCATCTCGTAGTAGGCGGCCGCCGCGAGCGGGTTCATCATCTTTTCCTCGAGCTCGGCGGCCTTGAGGAACTGCCCGGAGCGTTCGTACATCATCGAGGCTTTCTTCTTCTGGCCTGCCTTGATGTACATCTCGGCGGCCTGCGCCGCGTCGCCGCCGTTGCCGAAATACACCGCGGCCTGCGCGTGCTCGCCGATGCGCGCGGCGACCTGCCCGGCCAGCAGGTAGTGCTTGCCCTGAACGTAGTAGGCAATCGCATCGAGCGGGTGGCCGGCCATGTCGCACAGATCGCCCGCGCGCGAGCAGTCTCCGGTGCGCGCCGCCTTCCGGGCCTCCCGCAGCAGGTCCTTCACAGCGGGAGCATCCCGGGCCTGCCGGTTTTCGAGGCGATGGAGGAAAGTCGCGGGCAGGCTCGCAGGAGGTCCTCCGGGACGTCGGCCGGCTGGCCGGTCAGCTCGTGCATCAGCTCGAGGGCGTTGGCGACCGCCTGTCCGCGGTAATGGTTGTTTGCGATGATGAAGATGTCCTTCGTCCTGCCCTGCATGAGCCGGATCCGCTCGACCCACTCGCGGATCTCCTCGTGGCTGTACAGGTAGTCGTAGCGCGCGTCGCGCCCGGCCTCCTTGTCGAACCAGTTCCTGGCGTTGCGGCCGTGCCATCGAACATAACCGACTCGACCCGTGACGAGGCTCGTCGGCGGGGCGGCGGCTCCCACCGCGGGCTGATCCACGTTGCAGAAACCGACCTGGTGTTTTTCGAGCAGAGCGAGCAGCTCATCCTGGAGCCACGACACGTGCCGGACCTCCACCACGAGCGGATAGTCGGCGAATCGATCGAGGAGACCCTCGAGATAGTCGCGGTTCTGCGTGGAGTTCCTGAACGAGTGCGGGAACTGCAGGAGCAACGCGCCGAGCCGCCCGGCCTCCACCAACGGCGCGACGCCTTCCTTGAAGACTTTCTCCTCCATCGCGTGCCCCTGCTCTCTTCGATGGGTGAACCCCTGCCAGAGCTTCGCGGTGAACCGGAAGCCGGACCTCGATTCAACGCGCTGTACCCAGCTCTCCGACATTTTCGCGCTGGGAGGGCGGTAGAACGTGACGTTGATCTCCAGCGTATCGAAGAGTCCCGCAAGCACCGTGAGCGCCTCTCTCCTGGAGGCGACTCCCTTCGGATAGACGATTCCCTCCCAATCCGGGTAGGACCATCCGGCGGTGCCGACACGAACCATGGAAGCGCGTTCTCCGGGTGAATGAGGCCTGCGGGCCTTGATTTCCGGGGCGCCGCGGTCACCTTGACCGCGCGGCCCGAAGCCGGGCCATCGCCCGGATCACTCCAGTAAGAGGAATTATGGTGGCGTGGCCCCGCCCGGGCAACCGTACCGGCCGGTCAGGGGGCGTCGGCCTCGGCCTCAAGTGCCACGGCCAGCCCGGAAAGCTGCTCGAGCCGTAAACCCAGTGGAGACGCCACGATTTCGAGCCCTGCCGTCAACACCGGCCAGCACATCCGGCCGACCTGCTCCCGGAGGGAATCCAGCAGGGTCGGTCCAGCGTGCCAGCCGATCGTCCCGAGGATGACGATTTCTGGGTTGATGACGAAGACGAGGTTCGCGATGCCCCGGGCCAGCAGCGTCACGGTCTCCTCGAAAAACTCGATTGCGGAGCCGTCGCCATCCCTGACCGCCTGGATCAGATGCTCGGCGGTGAGCCTTCCATCGGCCCCGGCCGCCTGCCGGAGTCTCGGCGAAAGGGTGTGGAACCTGTCCTGGAGCCGCGCGGCGATACCACTGCCGGAAGCCACCGCTTCGAGACATCCCCGGTTGCCGCACCCGCACAAGGGGCCGCCGGGCAGCACCACCTGGTGGCCGACTTCCCCGGCGTTCGAGGTGGCGCCGCGGTAAAGACGTCCATCGAGGATCAGTCCGCCGCCGATACCGGTGCTCATCGTGAGGAAGATCGCGTGCCGGCGCCCTCGTGCCGCGCCGAATCTCAACTCGGCCAGCGCGCCCGCGTTGGCGTCGTTTTCGAGATGAACGCGGCGTGGGTCGAGATCGAGACCGTCGGCGATCATCGCGCGCAGCGGCGTGCGATCCCACCCGGGAAGGTTTGGCGGATTCAGAACGATCCCTTTCACCGGATCGAGCGGCCCGCCGCAGCTGATGCCCGCGGAGCGCAAGTCTGTGCCGGTCTCGGCAGCCAGCTCGCGACAGAGTTCGAGCAGCCGATCGATCATCCGGTCCGGTCCCTGGTCGGCCAGCGACGGGGCACGCCGAGCGGCGAGCAGGTCGCCGTGGCGCGTCAGCAGGGCTGCCGCGATCTTGGTGCCGCCGATGTCCAGCGAGAGGATGGGGTCCACGCCCCTTATCGTACACAAGAACGTCGTACACGAGAACGTCCGGGCAGACGGTGCGCGAGGGGATCGAGGTGGACGTCAGTCCTCTGAGAGGATGTCCTTGCCGATCTCGTAGCGGGAGTCGTGCAAGCGACGCAGGTCATCGCGGACGAAGTTCAATCCGACGACCATGAAATCGAACTGTTCCGACAGACGGCGGTAGAGGGCCGCCTCCTGCTCGTAGGGCGCCTTGTCGAACATCCCCACGATCCGGTACGACTCCTTGCCGGTCTCGATCCAGTCCAGCCATCGGTCGAGGCGCCACCAGTTGCGTCGTGTCCGGATGCTTTCCGGGTACATCCCCGTGTAGAAGAGGGTGAAGTCGCCGATGTGCTTGCGCACGGAGCGCTCCCGCTCCAGCGAGCTCGCATGGTGGCGGATGTCGCTTTCGAGCAGCATTTCGCCGACGTCTTCGACGCGCTCGCCCCGGGCGTTCCGGATCTTGTAAAGCGTATCGACGTGGGTGAAATCCACCAGCACATCGGCGGCGTACTGCGGCAGCTCGCGTTCCTTCAGGCCGATCCTGGAGAAATTGCGCTGGGTGAGCGTCTGGAAGAGCTCGTTGAGCGGATGATCTCGCATACCGGGGAAAATCTAGTGCACGGAGGCGGAACTGGCAAGATGCGCCATGGCGGAGCGCGTGGCGATGGGACTTCCGTTGAGCTCGATCACCATCTCGAACTCGCGCACCGCCTGCTCGGCCATGCCGCGCGCCATGAAAATCGAGCCCCGAGCGAACAGGGCGTTGCAGAGCGTCGAGTTGTCAGGCTCGGTGTCGATGGCGCTTCGCAGCTCCGCCAGCGCATTCTCGTAGTCGCGTTTGCGGGCGTAGGCCCGTCCGAGAACCAGCCTGGCCGACGGAAACTCGGGGGACAGCTCGAGGGCCCTGCGGCAGAGTGTTATCACCGCGTCCGGGTCGACCGGCTCCGCGGTGGTCGCCCGCTCGAACAGATGGAACGCCTCGAACCTGAGGCGGCCCTCCGCAAGTCGGCGCGCCAGGTGGAGATACTCGCGAACCATGAAATATCCCGGGCTGCTCTGCTCGGTGCGCTCGAACTCCTGCACCGCCTGCTCGTAGCGCCGCCCGCGCAGGTGGACATAGCCGAGCTGATAGTGCGGGTTGGCCCATCCAGGCGCCAGGCGACTGGCCTCCAGAAACGCCGCCTCAGCCGGCTCGAGACGTCCGGCGGCGCTGTGGGCCCACCCGCTCTCGAAGGCTCTCATCGCCTCGCGAAGCGGAGCTTCACGCTGCGTGTGCCGGTCGAACGCGCTCATCGCGCGCCGGCGCCGGGGACTCCAGGAGCGCCTGAGGAGACGTCGATCCAGCGTGTTGTCGGCGCGCAGCGATTCGGTGGCGACATGGACGATCAGGCTGTCGCCGCGGCGCAGCTCCGTGATGCCCGGGTCTCTCGCGCCGGCGAACAGGTCGCTGTAATGAATGTGCGAGAGGCGCCACTCGCGTTCTTCGAGCGCGTAATACCCATCGCGCAGCCGCGAGGCAAACCTGACGATCTCTTCCAGAGCGGTGGCATGCGTCACCTGGTATTCGGCGGCGATCAACCCGGCGATCGACGCCAGGCTTCGCTGCGAATCGATCAACTCCCAGCAACGGGCGGCCACCGGATTCAGGGCCAGTCCTTCGCGCTGACGTGGGAGGCTCAGCACCAGTTCGCCGCTGTCGTGAGAGGTGCTGGCATCCGGGTTTCTGACGAATACCGCAGAGGCATCGGGATGGCCGCGCTCGAGTTGAAGATCCGCCCGGCGGCGCCACCAGCCCGTCACGATCAACCCGGCCCCGGCAGTCAGCAACGCCAGCAGCAGGATGCCGAACTCAGAACGCAAGGCCTCCTCCATCATGCGACCAGCCGCGCATCATTTTAGAAAATGCTCCCCATGCGTGTGAAGGTCTCGACTCAAGCACTTGAACAAATGGCGGATCGCGTTCTTCGGTTCAAGATCCCGGATGGAACAATGGATCCAGCTGATACCAATGAGCTTATGAAGAAATCTTCACACGCATCGGGGGCATTTTCTCATCATTTTCTTGAAATCATACGAGCCATCCCGGGAAGCGTCAACGAGTTGTTGCCCCGATTCCCGGGGCACTGACGTTATCGGCAAGACGTTGGCGCGAGTTGACCCGGAATCCGGAACACCCCACGACATTTCTGCTTCACGGTCCGCTCGTGGAGGGGCGTCGGATTGAAATACCGGGAGGAAGAACCAGGTCGTTCGAAAGCAGACATCCTGTCCGGGTGGCCTTCCGCGGTGCAGGATGCGTGTCACTGGCTGAATGACAGCGCATCCATCCCAGAAACCACCGACAGGGCTCAACGAGCTGACGGGAGTGTCAGGGTTGTGATGGTTGCTCATCTTCCGGCCACCCCTTAAGATATGCGATGAGTAAATCATACACTGTCAGAATGAATGATTTGCATATGCACGTGAGGCGCACGGTGGGAGGGCAGCCATGAGTCGATCATCGCACACCGGATGGGTCCGCAATACACGAGCGATCGCGCTGGGCGCGGCGCTGGTGCTGGCCGCTGGTGGCGGCAGCTCGCTGCGAGCCGACGGGTTCGGCGCCACGGGCGCCATGAGGGCCGCGCGCTCGCGCAGCGCAGGCTCGACGGCGAACGGGGCCGTGCTGGTTGCCGGTGGAACCGGCTACTCCGGCTTCTGTCTGCCGATCCGGACAGCCGAGCTGTACGATCCTTCCACCGGAACGTTCACGCCCACCGCCAGCATGAGCGCAACACGATGCGAGTCCAGAAGCGTCACCTTGAATGATGGTCGCGTTCTCGTGGTCGGCGGGCTTGGCAGCGGGATCGGCACCGCGGAGCTGTTCGACCCTTCCCTCGGAACCTTCGCACCGGCGGGCCCGCTCAACGTTGCGCGTGGGATCGGCTTCACGGCGACGCTGCTGTCGGACGGCCGGGTCCTGGTGGCGGGCGGAGACAACTTCGACGGGACCGCTGACACGGCTGAGCTGTTCGACCCGAACACCAACACGTTCACACTGACGCTGGGCGCGATGACGACACCCCGCTCCGAGCACACCGCCACGCTTCTGCCGGGTGGCAAGGTGCTGCTGGCCGGCGGCGGGTCGGGGTTCACCTGCGCGCCGGTGGCGCTGACCGCCGAATTGTTCGACCCGATCGCCGATGCATTCACGGCGGTGCCGACACAAAGCACCGTGCCGCTGTGGGGCCATGCCGCCACGGCGCTGGCCGGCGGAAAGATCCTGCTGGCCGGCGGAGAGCCTGACTGCGGTCTCGGCTCGGCGTTCAACGGGACCAGGGCCGCTCAACTCTACGATGCCACCACGAACAGCTTCACGCTGCTGCCGATGATGAGCGCGGTGCACGGCGTCGGCCTGGCGTCCACGAAGCTCGACGATGGCAGGGCGCTGCTTTCAGGCGGCTGGGCGGGCTCCGCGCCGGCGGGCAGCGGAGACCTGTTCGACCCGGCCATGGCAGTTTTCTCCGATGCCGGACCCATGACCGTCGCGCGCGCGTTTCATTCCCAGGTGATGCTGGGCAACGGCGTGGTGCTGCTCGCCGGTGGCGAGGCCAGCAGCTCGGCGGCAACTTCCACCGCGGAGCTGTTCGTGGCGCCGAAGCCCGACCGCGACGGGGACGGCACACCCGATGACTCGGACAACTGCCCGGCGGCATCCAACCCGGATCAGGCGGACTCGGACGGCGACGGCATCGGCGATGCCTGCGACCGGCCGGCCTCGCTGCCTGCCCTGGTCGCCGTCGAGCCGCAGACACTGAATCTCAGGTCGGCGGGCAAGGTCGTCACGGTGTTCGTCGGCGTGCGCGGCCATCGTCCCGGCGAGATCGACCCATCGTCGCTGCGTCTTTCCATCGATGGCGTTGGCGCGCTGGCGCCCTTGGGCGGAGCGCGCGGCACCGGCGATCACGACGGTGAAGGCGTGGTCGATCTGATGCTGAAATTCTCGCGTCCGGAAATCGTCGCCCTCTCTCACGTGGGAGAAAGGGTGCCGTTCACCCTGTCGGGCTCGCTTCGCGATGGAACGGCCCTGTCCGGCGTCGACTTCGTTCACGTCATCTGCTCGGGCAAGGGGCCGGGCGTCTGCAGCCCCGCGCCATCGCCCGCCCCGCACAGGTAGCCTGGAAGGGCGGCTGGCGCCTCGCGTTCGGCGGTGCGCCAGCCGGCCCGACCGGTTCTCCTCGCGGTGACTCCTCGTTTTGACTCGATCGGCGCGCTCCGATAACATGGGCGCCCGATGCCGAAAAACCCCGCAACAGTCCAGCGCGCAGGCGACCGCAGCCTCGACGCTATTTTCCGTCCCCGATCGATCGCCGTGGTGGGCGCGTCGCGCGATCGCACGTCCATCGGCAGGGAGATCCTCCACAATCTGATCGAGTACGAGTTCAACGGGACGGTCTTCCCGGTGAATCCGAAGGCCACGACGGTTCACTCCCTGAAATGCTATCCGGATGTCGCCGCGATCCCGGACCCGATCGATCTCGCGGTCATCGTCGTGCCGAGCTTACGCGTGCCGGAGGTGGTGGACCAGTGCGGGCGCAAAGGAGTGCGGGGAATCGTCGTCATCACGGCCGGGTTCAAGGAAGTCGGCGGCGACGGTGTCCGCAGGGAAGCCGAGCTGCTCGAGAAGGTTCGCGGTTACGGGATGCGCATGATCGGCCCCAACTGCATGGGGGTCATCAACACCGACCCGGACATCCGCATGAATGCCACGTTCGCCAAGGCGGTCCCCTCCACCGGCAGCGAGACCAGGGGGAACATCGGATTCATCTCACAGAGCGGAGCGCTGGGCGAGGCGATTCTCGCCAACGCGCGGGACCTGAACCTGGGGATCTCGATGTTCGCCAGCACCGGCAACAAGGCCGACATCTCCGGCAACGATCTGCTCGAATACTGGGAAGACGATCCGAGCGTGTCGATCGTCCTCATGTACCTCGAGTCGTTCGGCAACCCCGCCAAGTTCACCCGCATCGCCCGGCGCATCACGCGCAAGAAACCGATCCTGGCCGTGAAGGCGGGGCGCTCGGCGTCCGGCGCCCGGGCCGCCAGCACGCACACCGGCTCGCTCGCGGGGCTCGATGTCGCCGTGGAAAGCCTTCTCTCGCAGTGCGGCGTCATCAGGGCGGCGACCATCCAGGAGATGTTCGTCTTCGCGCAGACGCTGTCCAGGCAGCCGGCGCCCGCCGGTCCGCGCGTCGGCATCGTGACCAACGCGGGCGGACCCGGCATCCTGGCGGCCGATGCCTGCGAAAACCTCGGCCTCTCGCTGCCCGTGCTCAGCAGCGCGACGCTGGCGGCACTCGGCGCGGTGCTGCCGCCGGAGGGCACGCCGGCCAACCCGATAGACCTGATCGCGAGCGCCGGACCGGAGCGCTACGAGCCGGCGGTCAAGCTGGCGCTGGCCGATCCGAATATCGACTCGTTGATGGTCATCTTCGTCTCGCCCATCATGATCGATGCCCACGCCGTGGCCCGCGCCATCGTCGCCTCGGTGATGTCGCAGCAGGCGCCTCCCAAGCCGGTGGTCTCCTGTTTCATGGGCAAGGTGGGCTGGGAGGAGGGGATACGCGAGCTTGAGGGGCATGGGATTCCGGTGTACCGCTTCCCGGAGCTGGCGGCCGAAGGGCTTGCCGCGGCGGTGAGGCACCGGGCGTTGTCCACGCGCGAGGAAGGCAGGATGGCGCGATTCGACGTGCGACGGGAAGACGCCTCCTCCATCATCCAGCGCGCGGTCAGCCAGGGGCATCCAGGTCTCGGTCTTCTGGAGGCGGGCCGGCTGATCGAGGCTTACGGCATCCCGTTCACGCCATCGCGCGAGGTGACCTCCGCGGCCGACGCGATCGCCTTCGGGCAGGAAGTCGGCTACCCGATCGTCTTGAAGGGGGACTCCGCGGGTATCGTCCACAAGACAGAGCGAAAAGTGGTCCGTCTCGACCTCCGCAACGCAGACGAAGTGAAGGCGGCGTTCGACGATCTGCGCGCTTTGCTCGACAAGCTCGACCCGGGCGCCGACGTGATCGCGCAGAAGATGATCAAGGGGGGCAAGGAGGTGATCCTCGGCGTCTTCCACGACCCGCAGTTCGGACCGATCGGGATGTTCGGGCTGGGCGGAATCTATGTCGAGGTGCTCAAGGACGTCGCCTTCCGCGTCATGCCGATCACCGATCGGGAGGCCGCGGAGATGGTGCGCGGCGTGCGCGGCTACCCGCTGCTGGCCGGCGTGCGGGGAGAGGCCCCGGTCGACCTCGCAGGACTCGAGACGATGCTGCTGCGCGTCAGCCAGCTCATCGTCGAACAACCGGCGATCGCGGCGCTGGACATCAACCCGTTCATCGTGCGGGGGGAGGGGGAGCCCTCTCTCGCGGTGGACGCCCGGGTCAGTCTGAAGGCGGCGCCATGAGGTGGCGCCGCCGGTCCCGGCAGTGGCGTGGCATCGTGCCGGTGGCCCTCGCGCTGACGACCGGCTGCCTCGTGAACCGCTACGAGAATCTCGGGATCACCGACTCCTCCGCGCGGGCGTCCCTGGTCGGCTCGACCATCGTCTTTTCGAGGAACGACGGCGTTTATCTTGCGCATGGCGATGGCAGCTCTGCGGTCAGGGTCGTTTCCTGCGGCGAGATCGGCAAAGGCGGCGCCGTTTTCATGCCGGCGATCGATCCTGGCGGGAGGAAGATCCTGTTTCTCAGCGTCGAGGATCTCGAGGTGCGGGAGTCGACCGGCCGCAACCTGTCCTTGAACATCATTACCTTCGACGCGCCGGCAGCACCGGGTTCCGGCATTTCGTCCTGGCGCAAGGTGCTGCTCGAGAAGGTCGCGCCACCGGGACCCGGCGGACGGCAGGAAATCTTCGGTGTGGCCGGCGCCGCCTGGTCGCGTGACGGAAAGCGTCTGGCGCTCGGACTCAACCGCGAGCAGCCGGCGGGTGGCGATGCGATCCTGACGTTCGACGCGGACGGCACCCCATTGGAGGAGTACAGCCTGGGCGGGAAGGACCTTGCGCGCTTCAGCGCCCTGTCCTGGACGAAGCAGGACACCGGGATCATCTTCGGCCTGGAAGGGCAGGACGATGCCCCCGGCATCGTGGGGCGCCTGGACCTTGTTTCTTCCGGTGGCGCGCGACAATCAGCCCGTGTCGTCGAACTCGGCCCGGGCCGTTTTCCCGCGTTGTCGCCCGACGGCGACCGCATCGCGGTGGTGGACGAGGGGAGCGGCGCCGGAGATCTCGTGCTGCTGGGAGTCGACGGCAAGGAGCTGGCCCGGTACGAGCGCCCGGCGGGCCGCGCGCCCAACCGGCCCTTCTGGTCGGCGGATGGACGCTATCTTTATTACTACAGCCTTGCGGCCACCGGCCCGCTCGGTCTGGTCGACGTCACGATCCTGCGCTGCCTCGACATCCGGACCCAGCAGGTGTTCGATCTGATCCGGCTGGGCTGACACCGTCAACCCGTCCGGGGCGTCGTTCGCACCGCGCGCGGCGGGACCTTCCCGGCAACCTGTCAGACCTGCGTCACCGCTGTGCCCGTTGACGCTGCGTGTCCGGTGGGGCCGATGCGGTGGCGCCGCCCGACGTCGTCGGCTGCAACCACTGATCCGGGATGGTCAGGCCGAGCCGCGCGATTTCGTGGGCGTTGACCGAAAAGCTGCGCGCGACCGGGAAATCCACCTTGATGCCGGAGGGCTCCGCCGCGCCTGAAAAGATGTGCAGAACCAGCCGTCCCGCGTAGATCCCCATTTCCCTGAAGCCGGGGCCATAGGAGTAGGTTCCGCCCACGGCAACGAACGAGGGATCCGGAACGATGAACGCGGCTTCCGCGCCCTGCGAGAATCGCCGGATTTCCTCGAACAGCCCGGCGTCGAACAGGGAAGGGTCGAGCAGGAAGAAGAAGGCGTCGAGACGTCTGCTGCGCAGTGAATCGAGCGCCGCGAGCACCTGCGGAGCGTTGCGCGCCGGCATCGTCGTCAGGCGCATGCCGAGATTTCCCGCGGCCCGCCGAAGGGAGATGACGGCGCCGGCGAGATGCCGCGGATCGTAGATCGTGGCGATGTGCCGCGCTGCCGGCTTGAGCCGTTTCAACACGGAGAGTTGTTCGGCAAACGCGCCGTTGAGCGCGAGGCCGCAAAGGTTGACTCGGTGAAGATCCTCCACGCCGGGGTCGAGCACCATGGTATAGACCACCGGGGCGTCGCGCACTTCGCGCCGCGCCAGTTGCGCGGCCGCGCTGCCGATGGCGAGCACCGCGTTGTACCGCTTGCCGAGCGCGTCCCGCAGGTGCCGCGAGTCCTCTCGCTTGTCGCCGACCAGCTCGAGCACCGTGACGGGACCGGGCAGCGTCTCGCGCGCGCCCTGCAGAGCGGTCTCGTGATACGGCACCCGCGGATCGTAAAGGATGAGAATGTCATGCGCGCCGGCGGGCCTGAGCCGGAAGTCGCGCCACGTGATCTCCCCCTCGCGCAGCTCGAGGCCGGAATAGGTGAACGGGATCATTCCCTCCGCCTCCGCCGTGATCTCCAGCGCCTCGAGTGTCGGCAGCCCCACCATCTGGAACAGTCCATTGACATCGGTGGTCGCGTGGTGGATGCCAACCGCCCCATCGCCGGTCACGGTCACCGCGACGCCGGGCAGCGGTTGCCCATTGCGATCCTTGACGTGGCCGGCAAGGCTTCCCACGGGGCTCGCGAAAACCCAGGCGGCAGAGCCCAGCAGCACCAGGAAGAGTGCACCAGTCCGGCCGGATGCGCGGCGTGTCGAATCAGGTCTCATGAGACTGAAGATTGTAATGGAAAACCGTGCCGGCCTGGCAGGGATTTCTCGGGCCGTCGGCGCCTCGCGTGGCCCCCCGAATACCCTGTGCTAGACTCGGACAATTCTGGAGGCGGGGCGTTGTCAGGCATTCAGACCTTTCACCACACGACGATCGTCGCGGTGCGCCACAAGGACCGCGTGGCGCTTGCCGGCGACGGCCAGGTCACCCTCAACAATGTCGTCATGAAACAGGGCGCGCGCAAGGTCCGCCGCCTGTACAAGGATGCCATCATCGCCGGATTCGCCGGCTCGGCCGCCGATGCCTTCGGTCTGTTCGCGCGGTTCGAGGGCAAGCTCGAGGAGTTCCACGGCAATTTCGAGCGGGCGGCGGTGGAGCTGGTGAAGGACTGGCGGACCGACCGGGTGCTTCGGCGCCTGGAGGCCCTCCTGATCGCCGCGGACGCCAGACGCACGTTCCTGCTGTCGGGAACGGGAGACCTGATCGAGCCTGACGATGGCGTCATCGCCATCGGTTCGGGCGGACCGCCGGCGCTGGCCGCGGCGCGCGCGATGATTGGCCACAGCACGCTGTCGGCGGGGGAGATAGCAAAAGAGGCGCTGCGAATCGCGGCGGGCATCGACATCTATACCAACGAGAATATCGTGGTCGAGGAGCTGTGATGGTCTATTACATGTCGGGTGAGACGACGCTGCCGCACTCGGTGGATCCCGCGCAGCTCACTCCGAAACAGATCGTCGCCGAGCTCGATCGCTACATCATCGGCCAGGACAAGGCAAAGCGCGCCGTGGCCATCGCGCTTCGCAACCGCATCCGGCGCCTGCGGCTGCCCGCCGAGATGGCCGAGGAAGTCGCCCCCAAGAACATCATCATGATCGGGCCGACCGGCGTCGGCAAGACGGAGATCGCCAGACGGCTCGCGCGGCTTGCCCGTTCTCCATTCACGAAGGTCGAAGCCACGAAGTTCACCGAGGTGGGTTACGTCGGGCGGGACGTCGAGTCGATGGTGCGCGATCTCACCGAGATCGCCGTGGAGCTCGTCAGACAGGAAAGAGTCGCCGAGGTCAGGGAACGCGCCTCGATGAAGGTCGAAGAGCGGCTGCTCGCCCT
>DASROJ010000018.1:0-19012 GCA_035646975.1 Patescibacteria group bacterium | reverse complement strand
TCACCACACCCTGTCCGTCGTGCCCCTCCTGCCCGGCATGCCCGGCGGCGCCCGCCTGCCCTCCCCAGGAGCGGACAGCGCCATGTCCCTCCGGGATGATCCAGCAGCTGCTCGACAAGAAGGTCGTGGTGCTCGAAGGAGTTGAATTCGACAACGACAGGGACACGCTCAGACCCGAGTCGCTGACGACTCTCAACGAAGTCGCCGACTCGTTGAGCGGCTATCCGGCCATCAGGGTGGAGATCCAGGGCCATTGCTCAAACACCGGCTGCGATGCGCATAACCTGGAGCTTTCCGACAGAAGGGCGGCAGCCGTGAAGAAGTACCTCGTTTCGAGAGGCATCAGCGCGTCGCGTCTCGAGGCCAGGGGATTCGGCGAGACGCGGCCGATAGCGACCAACGCGACGGAGGCTGGCCGGCAGAAGAACCGCCGGGTCGAGCTGCACAGGATAGATTAGGGGTCCAATCCACACCTTACCCAGGGAGCGCGGGCCGGCAGCCAAGGCCACTCAGGCTGACGGCCCGCGCAGTTGGATTTTCAATCACTTCGCGCGAGGTTAGCCTGCGGGGCCGGCGAGCCAGCCGCCCACCCTCGTGGGCAAAAGCGTCCATCGGGTGATCCCCTGATAAAGCCACCGGGCCGGACGGCGACTGGTGACCTGAACAGACCCCCCGCGCGCCATCATGCCGGAGCGCACTGCGAACCAGATCCCGGCCTAAACCGCGCAAAACACGGCGGTTCATCACGTCGCCTCTCGAGCCGTCCCCCCGCAAGAAGCCGCCACAGGCCTTCCCCCACGGGTGAATCGTCGTGTAAGCCCACGTGGCTCAATGATATGATGCCTCCATCAGTGATTCCCTTGTCCAATCACCATAGTGAGCCGACCGGGCTCGGCTCCGGAGGATCCGAACGATGGCCCAGGCGAATGCCCGAGGGGAAAACACCAGATTGACCCAGACACGGACCGAACCAGCCAGCCTGTTGATCCGCGAGCTGGTCGCACACCTGCGCGAGCATCGGGTCGAGCTTCGCGAAGAGTGGGTCAGGCGCGTCACCGAAGCGCGACTGCTGACGGCATTGAGCGAGTCGGAGTCGATGACGAACTCGGCCATTATCTATGACCAGTATGTCGATGCCCTGGAAGCCGGCAGCCGGGACGCGGTCCACGAATTCGCTCGAACACTCGCCACGGGAGTCATTGCACAGGAGGTCGAGACGGACAAGGCTCTGGGGATCATTCTCCTGATGGGCGATGTCTCGAGACGATCCCTCAGGACGAAATACCAGAGCAATGTCTCCCTGATGAACCGCATTCTCGACGCGTTCGACGAAGCCACCAACAGAGTCAGCATCGCCGTGGCGGTGGGTTTTGTCGAGCAGCGTGAGCGCACGATCCGCGAACAGCAGGAAGTCCTCCAGGAGCTGTCGACTCCCGTGCTCCAGGTCAGGGACAGGCTGCTGATCCTGCCCATCAGCGGCGTCATCGATCCGCTGCGGGCCCGGCGGATCACCGAGCACATCCTCAGAGCCATCCGATCCACCCGCGCCAAGGTGATCGTCATCGACATCACCGGTGTGGCGGCAATGGACACAGGCGTCGCCAACCACCTCGTCCAGACCGTGGAGGCCTCACGCCTGCTGGGCGCCTCGGTCATCGTGACCGGGTTGTCGCCCGAGATCGCACAGACGCTGGTGAGAATCGGCGTCGATCTGACCAAGATGAACACCGTAGGAGATCTGCAGGGAGGTATCGAGCAAGCGGAGAGGTATCTCGGTTACAGCGTCGTCATGACCACGGAGTTACAGATGGAGGCCAATGCGAGGTGATTCATGGAAGTCCCGATTCTCAAGCAGGGATCGTATCTCATCGCGACCATTCAAACCGCGCTCAATGATTCGGACCTGCTCGAGCTGCGGGATTCCCTGGTTGCGAAGGTTGGAGTCAACCGTTCCCGCGCTGTGATCATCGACGTCAGCGCACTGGACATCATGGACTCTTTCTCCTGCCGGACATTGAGCGACGTCGCGCAGATGATTCGCCTGCGCGGGGCCGAGACCATCATTGTCGGTATCCAGCCGGAGGTCGCCTTCTCGATGGTGGAGCTGGGGCTCACTCTCGAGGGCATTCCCACCGCCCTCGATCTCGAAGAAGGACTTGAATACCTTGACCGCAATCGCAAGAACGCCTGGAGAGAAATCGGATCAGCTGGCCGATGAACATGTGGTGGCCATCAGGTCGGATGTCGATATCGTAACGGCGAGGCAGAAGGGGCGTGCCGTGGCAAGTCAGCTGGGGTTTTCAGCCATCGATCTCACGCTGATCGCCACGGCGATTTCCGAGCTGGCGCGCAACATCGTGCTCTATGCCCATGTGGGCGAAGTGCGACTGCAGATCGTCAAGGCCGGCGAGCTGCGTGGCGTGCAGGTGGTCGCCATCGACAAGGGGCCCGGCATCCCCGACGTCAAACTCGCGACACAGGGAGGCTTCTCGACGTCGGGAGGCCTTGGATTGGGCCTGCCGGGCGTGCGCCGCCTGATGGGCGAGATGGAGATCAAGACCGAGGTGGGAAAAGGGACCGTCGTCAAAGCGAGAAAATGGAAACGATGAAGGCGTCGGTTTGATCGATTGGGGCCTGGCCTCCCGCAGCATGCCAGGGGCCGGCGAATCGGGGGATCTGCACGTGATTCATGAGTTCCCGGACGGACTGCTCATCGGCGCCATCGACGGCCTGGGTCATGGGCCGGAGGCGGCCGTCGCCGCCAGGCTGTGCGCCGGAATGCTGTCCGACTACTCGGGCGAGCCTCTCGTCCAGACGATCGCGAAATGCCACGCGGCTCTTCGCGGGACCCGTGGTGTGGCGCTCAGCCTCTGCACGCTCGATGCGAAGAGCTCCTTCTGGGCCTGGGCTGGCGTGGGCAACGTCGCCGGCGTGCTGCTGAGGCAGAGCGGCGGGCCGACCCGGCAGCGGGAGTTCCTCATCCAGCGCAACGGCGTGGTCGGCGGCCGGATGACGAAGCCCACCGTATCGAGGACGCATGCCGCGCCGGGCGACGTCATGACCCTGGCCACCGATGGCATCCGCGCCGACTATTCGCTGGGAATGGATCTTACGGGAACGCCGCAGAAGATCGCCGAGAGGATCATGGACGGGTACGCAACCGGAAAGGACGACGCCCTGGTGCTGGTGGCCCGTTACGAGGGAAGACCGTCATGACCGGCACGCTGCCCGACCAGCTCGAAGCGTATTCTGCCAACCTGAAGGAGTACATGGATGGAGGAGGGGAGGCCGCGTTGAAGAATGCCTACGAGCTGTCGCGTGAGGCGATGGCAAACGGCGCCGGCGTCCTGGAGATCGCCACGCTGCACCATCGGGCGATGGCGGCCGTGACGCAGGAGGATCCCAGGACAGAGGCCGATTCGCGGCGCCTCGCCGCCGAGACTCTCCTCATCGAGAGCCTTTCGCCGTTCGAGATGACGCACCGCGCATTCCGCGAATCGAACATGGCGCTGCGCCGAATCAACGAACAGCTCGAGGCGGAAGCCACGAGGATCGCCCACCTGCTGCACTCGGAGGCCAGCCAGATGCTGGTGTCGGCCCATCTCGCGCTGGAAGAAGTGTTGTCCGGGCTTCCCGCGGACCAGCGGCAGCTCCTGTCGAAGCTACAGGGCCTTCTGGATCAGATCAGCCAGCAGCTGCGGAGGCTCTCCCACGAGCTCAGGCCGACGATTCTCGACGACCTCGGTCTGATGCCGGCGCTGAGATTCCTGGCGGAGGGGGTTTCCGCGCGTTCGAAGATACCAGTGACCGTCGAAGGGGAGCTGGAGACGCGGCACCCGCCGGCCATCGAGTTGACCATCTACCGCGCGGTCCAGGAGGCTCTCAACAACATCACCAGGCACTCCCGGGCGACCGCGGCGGTCGTGAGAATGGAAAGGGATCATGGAAAGCTTGTCTGCACGGTTCATGATAACGGAGCGGGATTCGACGAGGCCGCACTCGTCGGCGGCACCGTCGACGGCGGGATCGGACTGATTGGAATCCGGGAGCGGCTGCACGCCTTGCGGGGCACGCTTCAGATCATATCCATCCGGGCCAGCGGCACGGATTTGATAATCACGATACCTACGGAGGGATGACAGATATGCCTTTGCGCATCATTTTGGCCGAAGATCACACCATCGTGCTGGAGGGCCTGCGGGCCTTGCTGGAGAAACAAGGCTTCGAGATCGTCGGGGAGGCCATGGATGGACGCTCGGCCGTGGAGCTGGCGCGGCAATTCCGTCCTGACATTGCCATTCTGGATATCGCGATGCCGGCGCTCAACGGCATCGACGCGGCGCGCGAAATCCTCCGCGCGTCGCCGGACACGCGGACGATCATCCTGACGATCCAGGAGGACAACCAGTACGTCGTGGAGGCGCTGAGGGCCGGGGTGAGCGGCTACCTTCTGAAGACCAAGGCCGCCAGCGATCTGGTGCAGGCGATCAAGGAGGTCTCCCACGGCGCGCTTTACATCAGCCCCGGGCTCTCGCGCGACGCTGTCAAGCTGTTTCTCGAGAACAAGGACGTCAAGTCCGACCCGCTCAGCCCCCGGGAGCGCGAAGTGCTGCAGCTGATCGCCGAGGGCAAGACGACCAAGGAGGTCGCCGCCATCCTCGGGATCAGTGTCAAGACGGCCGAGTCACACCGCACGCGCATCATGGAAAAGCTCGACATCCATGAGACGGCGACCCTCGTTCGTTATGCCATCCGGCGGGGGGTGATTCAGCCCTGAATCAAGTCGGCTTTCAGGCCGATCCCCTCGTCGATTTGAAGGATCCACCGGATGGTCCCATGCGCCGAATTGCCCTAATGTTGGGATCGGAAAGACCGGACATGTGGGACCCTCGTGATTCGTTGACGACGGGCCGAGGATCCTCAATCATTCACGCAACTCCCCCCGCAGGTTCACCCAGGTGGCCGCGAAGATACTTGTGGTCGAAGAGGACGAGCCCCTCAAGCAGCTCCTCCAGAGTCGTCTGGAGGCCCAGGGCTTCAATGTCGTCACGGCTGTTGACGGAGAGGCGGCCTTACGCGCCGTCGGCTTCGAGATGCCCGACGCGATCATCCTCGACCTGGAGCTGCAAGGGCAGGATGGGTTGTCCGTCTGCCGCCAGCTCCGCGCGAATCCCGAAACGGCGCGCGTTCCGCTGCTGGTTCTGAGCGGTGAAGGGGAGCAGATCGACCAGCTTCTCAACAACGATCTCGACGCCGATGATTTCATGACCAAACCCTACAACGACCAGGAGCTTTCCGCGCGGCTGAAGGGCTTGTTGAAGCGCACCGCCCAGTCGCCGCCCACGCGGATGATCCGCGCCGGCAGCATCGAGATGGATCTGGACCGCTACGTCGTGAAGGTCAGCGGCAAGGTGGTGAGCTTCACATCGAAGGAGTTCGAGCTTCTCCGCGCGCTCATGGAAGCAAAGGGACGCGCCCTCCGACGCGAATACCTGCTCGAGAAGGTCTGGGGCTACGGGCAATCCGCCGATGTCGAGTCGCGCACGGTCGACGTGCACATCCGGCGTCTCAGAGAGAAGCTCGGCCCCGACGGGGCGGGCATTCTCACGGTGCGCAATGTCGGCTATCGCTTCGACATGTCGCTGGCCCTGCTGATGCAGTCGAACGCTTCCACAGACCCCACCTAGCGATCCCCTCCTGGCCTCCACCCTCTAATTACCCTCCCGTTTCACTCCGTCAGCCCCTCGTTAACCTGTGCTTCACCTACTTTTAACCTTAAATTAACCTGCATTAGGTCTCCGCTTTACATTAGTGACCTATTTTGAGGTATGTACCTGCTGAGGTTCATACCCTACAGGCATCAACCCCTCGGGAGACCGGGGGGCCAGGGCACCGGCCAGTTGATGCCATCACCAGACAGTGACCGCCGGAAGTAGTCTCCGGCGGTCCAGACGAACGGTGAACCTCTGCGAATGAGCTCGTCGACGGAGGATTCATCGCAATGCGAACTTCAATCACTCGAGCCCTCATTGCCCTCATATCCTTGGCGTTCGTCACGGCCGGTCCCCTCCTGGCTGCTACGGCGCAGACGCAGATCTTTCCCGGTGGCTTCCTCGAGAAGATGACCAGCGCCACGGCTCGTCCGGCCTATACGGACGCCCAGATCCAGGCGTTCGTGCCGGCGCGCGGTGCGTTCACCTTCCCGACTCCCTACAACACCGCCGCGGTGCGCATCACGAATGCCAGCGACTGCGCGGGCGGCGGCGACTGCGTCGTTCCCGTCGGCTACTCGTACTGGGCGAACATCAATAACCACGTCGGCAGCGACACGATGCTGATCGCGCTTGGTCTGAGCCCGGCGCGCGGCGGCACCGGGCCGACCCTGTTCAGCTACAACAAGGTGACCGAGCAGGTGAGCAATCTCGGACCGATGTTCGACGTTTCGAGCAAGTTCCGCTACTCCACCGTTGAAGGCTGGTACTTCAGCGCGAAGATGCCCAACGCGATGTACATGATGGACGGCTCCAAGCTGGTCCGGTACGACGTGATCACACACCAGTTCACCACCGTGTTCGACGTGGCGAACTGGCTCGGAAGCGGGCTGTTCATCTGGCAGACGCACTCCAGCGGAGACGACCTGGTGCACATCGGCACCGTCAGGTCGGTCGCCACGTCGGAGATGCTCGGATGCGCCGCCTACCATGAGAACACCGGCCAGTTCTCCTACTTTCCCGCTCGCGGCATCCTCGACGAGTGCCACCTCGACAAGAGCGGTCGCTGGATGGTCATGCTGGACAACGTGGATCGTCTGAACGGAGAGGACAACAGGATCATCGATCTGACCACCGGCACCGAGACCCTGCTGATGGACCAGGCGGGCGCCGCCGGGCACGCGGACATGGGGTACGGCTATATGGTGGCCGAGGACAACTGGGCCCCGCTGCCCGGCGCGATCAGGATGTGGAAGCTGGGCCAGACTTCGCTGACGGGCCAGCTCGTCTATTCGATGACCGACTGGAGCGCGGACGCAGGACACATGGCCCACGGGAATTCCGTGCCGGGCGTGGCGCCCGAGCAGCAGTATGTCTGCAACAGCAACGCAACCCGGGTGCAGGTCGCCCGGTCCAACGAGATCGTCTGCTACCGCCTCGACAGCTCCGGTGACGTGATGGTGGTGGCTCCGGTCATGACCGACCTGGACGCACCAGGCGGCGGCGATGACTACTCCAAGCGCCCGAAGGCGAACATCGACGTCACGGGCCAGTACATGATCTGGACCACGAACATGGGCGGAAACCGTCTGGATGCGATCGTGGTGAAGGTCCCGTCCCATCTGCTGTCGGGCACCGGGCTGGACGTCACTCCGCCGGTTGTCGCCATCACCTCGCCGCTGGCGGGCGCGAGCCTGAGCGGAAGCGTGACGATCTCCGGCACGGCGTCCGATGACGTGGCGGTGGCCGGCGTGCAGTTCCGGGTGGACGGCGTCAACCTGGGCGCGGAAGACACCAGCGCGCCTTTCGCGGCGACCTGGAACACCGGGACCGTGACGGCGGGTCAGCACACGCTCACCGCCGTGGCGCGCGACGCGGCTGGAAACAGCACGACCTCTGTCGGTGTGGTGGTCAATGTCGCCGCCGTCACCGCGGCGCCGGTCATTTCATCCGTGACGGCGTCGGCGCTCACCGTCTCCGGTGGCACCATCAGCTGGGCTACCAGCACGGCGAGTGACTCGCAGGTGGTCTATGGACTCCAGACGAACTACATCTCCTCGTCACCACGGCTGACGACGCAGGTCACGGGGCACCAGGTCACTCTTTCCGGGCTGGCCGCCGGGACCATGTATCATTACCGGGTCGTGTCGGTCGATTCACTGGGACGAATCGTGCAGTCCGGCGACTACACCTTCACCACGCCTTCGGCCGGGTTGGGTGGATTGGTTGGTTCGTGGAAGCTGTCCGACACGGACGGATTTGCGCGTGACGCGACACTCAACCATTACGATGGCACGCTGGCTTCCGGAGCAGCCTGGGCGCCAGGCTGGCTTGGCCAGGGTATCGCCTTCGACGGTGTGAACGACTTCGTCTACGTACCGCATCACGCAGCACTGGACTCGTACCCGCTGACCGTCCTGGTCTCGGTGAAAACCGCCGCCACCGGTCTTGCCGGAATCGTCAACAAGTACTATCCGAGCAGCTCGAACGGCTACCAGATTTTCACCAACGGCGGAAAGATCTGCGCCTGGTACTTCAAGGACGCGCAGAACAACATCTTCGACGGCACCAGCTGCACCCTGGCGGTGGCGGGCTACAACGACAACAAGTGGCATCAAGTGGCGTTCGTGGTCGATCTCTCCGGCGGCACGATCTACGTCGACGGCGTGATGAAAGCCACGCGCCCCTGGACCGGCACCCCCGGCCCGACCACCTCGCAATTGACCTTGAGTTTCGCCCGGTACCCCGGTATCAGCACCCCGTACCTTGCCGGAAGCCTGGACGAAGTGCAGATCTACAACCGGTCACTGACCACGACCGAGATCAAGGCGAACTACGACCAGGCGTTGATCAGCGGCGCCGCCAACTGAGGTTGAGGTTCCATCGCCCTGACGCGGGAGGCGAGCCAGCCTCCCGCGTACCAGGCGATGCACGGAACCATCGGGAAGTGAAGCCGGGAGCTGCCGAACAGCAGCATCATCACGAGGGTGAAGTAGGCGATGAGACCCAGACCGAGCGCCGACTGGAGGGCGTGCGGGAAGGGAGGCTTCCCCGCCAGGTAGAAGCTGCAGACCCCGGCTGAGAACATCGCGAGCATCGAAAGGTAGTACAGCTCGGCGAACACCTTGAGCAGGAACATCGGCCGCCGCGTGACCGCCCCTTCGACCGCCCCCCCCGCCAGCTCGTTCCAGTAGAACCCCTCCACATCCTTTGCGTAAAGGTTCCAGAGCCTGAACGGGATCAGCTCGACGGTTCGCCACGGATGCTCCCGCATGTAGCGCCGGGCGATCGTCGAAGCGATGATCTCCCTGGCGCCTTCGTCCTTTTCGGCATCCACCAGCGCAGCAGAAGCCGGATCGGCGTCGCCATAGCCGCCGTTCGCCGCCGGATTGTTTCCTATCAGGAGATTGATCCCGCCGCTGGTGACGATGAAGACCGGGCGTCCGAATACCTGGTAGTTGCGCACGCACCAGGGAAGGATGACGAGGCCCAGCGCGGCGTAGACCACCAGCCCCCTCGCCACGGTCGTCCAGCGCATGCGTGACATCAGCGCGATGCCGAAAAACACCGCCGGCACGAACAGCATGGTCGGCTTGGTCAGGCAGCCCATTCCGAACACGATGCCGGCCAGGGCATCATTCACCAGGCTGCGCTTTTCACGCAGCAGGATCAGCAGTCCGAGCAGCATCAGGAAGAGAAACGGCGTCTCCGATGCGGTGAGCGACGTGTAGGCGATCTGATTGGGGTAGAAGGCCATCAGCAGCAGGGTCATCCTGCCGGCGGCTTCCGACACGAAGAGTCGTCTGGAAATCCGATAGGAGAGCCAGACGATGCCGACTCCCAGGGCGACGTTCAGCAGCTTGGCCGCGAGCAGCGACGGACCTGTCAGCATGAAGAGCCCCGCCAGAAGAAGCGGGTATCCGACGGGCCAGTAAGCGGTCGGCACGCCGTGGTCGGTCAGCCCCCGCCCGGCGGCAAGGTCAACAGCGCGATCGTAGTACCAGCTGAAGTCGTCGATCGGGCTGGCCTGGACGGCCAGTACCCAGCAGAGCCGCGCGGCCAGCGCCGCGACGAGGCAGGTCGGCACGAATCGGGGTGACACCAGGGCGCGGCGGAAGAGGCCCTTGGCCCCCGCGAGCCGCGGTCTCATGCGCATGGCGCCGAGCCGGTTCTGTCGGCTGGTGTGCCGACGTAGTAAACGTGCGGCGAGCACCAGGAAAGCTCGGGGGCGAGAGGCTCGCGCGCCGTGCGCAGCCAGGCTTCCGCCAGCAGGCTGGAGGTCCTGCAAAGTCCCGCGTGCAATCGGACACCGACCGATCTCGGAGAACCACCGGCAGCGGAGACATAGCCGTCGAAGAAACCCGCGTAACCGGCCGCCAGGGTGGACAGACCCGCCTGCTCGTGGACACGCGCGAGCCGCTTCCTGTCGTAGACGACGTGCATCTCGAGGATCTCGCGGCTGCCCAGCCGCTGCATCAGCCAGTTGAAGCCGCGCATGTTCGGCACGGTGGTGATCATCCGTCCACCGGGCCGGAGATACCGGGTCAGGGCGCCGATCCTGTCGACCACGTCGCCGAAATGCTCGAGCAATCCCATCGAATAGATCAGATCGAACCGGCCCAGCAGCTCACGGTTCGACTCCAGGTCGAAGGCGTCCCCGCACACGATTCTGCCCGACGCGCCCGCTCCGGCGAGGTTCGCGCGCGCCAGCTCGGAAGCGAAGGTCTCGTTGTCCAGACCGGAGACGTCGCATTGCCGGTGCACGGCAAGGAAGGGCAGCCAGCGTGAGCGGCCGCAGCCCAGCTCCAGCACGCGGCAGCCGGGCCCCAGGTTCCCATGTCGGTCGAAGATCTCCAGGATCCGGCGGTCGCGAAGCCGGCGCAGGTCCGGCAGCAACGGCGAGTCGCGGATCTGCTCCGGGCTCTCGGTGTAATAGCCGGCCCCCTGCTTCCAGCGCGCGTCGCTGGGGCGCACCGCGCGCATCACGGGTGCACCGGATGCCGGACGCCGGGCACGAGGCTTCTGAAGAGCCGGCGCGTCCTTCGGATCGCCTCGAAACCCAGCACCTTCGACGCGTCGCGCAGAGCCGAGCGGCCGGGCGGGGTCGGTCGAACTCCGGTCCTGCGCAGATAAGCGTTCACCTTGTGGACGACCGCCTTGCGCCGGCTCTCCGGCGTCTGGAACGTGATGCTGAACGACACGGAGAGTCCATCGCCGTTGACGACCCAGTGCGGCGCGGTGAAAGGAACGTGGACGCCGTCGCCCGGCCTGAGCCGGAAGGTCGCCGCGCGCGATCCGAGATCATCGGGCAGCTCGACGTTGCGGTGCCCGCCCGTGAAATACCGTTCCAGCTCGTTTTCGGCCAGAAACGAGCGGTCGCCGACGTTGATCGTCTTTGAGCCGCGAACCTGAAGCAGAAAGTTGTGCTCCGGGTCCAGGTGGCAGGGTGTCACGGCCTTCGCCGACGAGATGAAGATGAAACCCACCCGGTCCGACGAGCCCCGCAGCGTCGGTCCGTAGACGTCGCCGACTTCGTCGATGCAGAGGTTCAGCAGCGCGCGGTACTCCGGATCCTGCTCCACGTTCTTCAGCACCACCCAGGAGTGGCACGTTTCGATCCGTCGAATCGTCTCCTGCAGCGACAGACCGGTGGACGGCGTCTTCTCGGGCGAGGTGTAGACGGGCACGTCGCCGGAGTAGTACTCGGCCTTGTCGTCCGGCAGCAGGCGGGAAAGCTTCTGCAGCCGCTCCAGGTCGAACAGGGGATGGTTCTCCAGGTGGTGCCGGATCAGGAACGGTTCCCGGTCGAAGTTCGGCGCGGCGGACTTGTCGATATCGAGCAGTTTGCTCATGGTTCTCCTCCTGGACTGGTCTTGACGATTTCGGCCCGGCCCGGCCAGACGAATCTGCGTGCCAGCCGGCTCACCGTCGGCAACGCCTTGACGAGCAGCTTGCCCATCGGGCGTCCCGACGCGATGGCGAGAGACTGGATGGTCCTTCGATCGATCCAGAGTCGGTTGGCCATCGAATGGTTGGAAACGGCGCAGGAGTCCATCCACTCGAGCCCCGAAGCCGAGTGGAGCCTGCGGATGTTCTCGATTTCCAGCAGCATGCCGGGGGAGAAATGCGCGAAGGTTTCGTCAAACGCGATCTTGAACGAGAAGGAGGCCCGGCCGGTCAGCAGGTTGCACTTCATGGCGATGGGCCGGCCGTCGAGTTTCAAGGCGAGCATCATGAGGCGGCCCCGGCGGAACGCCTCGTGCGTCATCGTCTTGAAGAACTTGCGCTCCGAATCGTGGCAGGCCAGGGCGCTGTCGGCGCGCCCCTTCCAGCCGGATGCTTCGAGCTCGAGAAAGCTCTCGACCCAGGCCTCGAGATCGCCGTTGGAACCCAGCTCGGTGACTTCCACATTCCCCTCCTCCGAGAGACGACGGGTCAGTCGGCGAAGCTGCTTGCGTGATTTCGGAGAGACGGCCGCGAGAAGGTACTCATCGGCATCCGCCCGGGGAACGAAGAGCGCCCGGTCGTATTTTCCGAAGGCAAAGGAGGGGTGGCTCCAATGACGGCGGAACTCATCGAGGGCTTTCTTGAAGGGGCCGTCGGCGGCGACCTGCGGAAACTGCACGATCGCGGCGCCGCGCGGATCGGCGCAGGCCCATTCCATCAGCGCGGTCAATGACGGCATGGCATAGCCCGGCCTGATGAGCGGCGTGCACAGGAAGCAGTGAATGTGCTTCCAGAGTGTGAGCACCGACACCGGCACTCCCTGGAATCTGCGCAGGCGCTCGAACGGGAAGTAGGCGCAGAGCAGGGGCCGTGCGGCCGGCGCGGCGGGATCCTGGCTGAACACCAGCAGGTGGATGAGGCGGCTGCGGTTTCCGAAGGCTTCGATTGCCGGCAGGATCTGCCATGGCTCGTAGAAGACGTTGGGCTCCAGGGCGGACGCGGCCAGCTGCTCCCACTCGGGGACCCATTGCGCCAGCTGCGCCGTCTCTTCCACTGGGACGACCGAGATGCGCCCGGGCGCCGGCTCGCGAGCCGCGGGCAGGGCATCGCCCGGCGCCGGGTCCGCGACGGACACGGGGGCGCCCTGGGTGAGCAGGGCGATCGACCGTGATATGTCGTAATTCGGAGAGTCCATCGTCATTCAGCCTCGGTTGGCTCAGGCAGACCATCTCGTCGCAGCGCGTTCGGCCGCGGACATCGGTCCGGGCACCAGGCCGACGGGCGCCGCCGCCTCCCAGATCGCCGACTGCCGCTGAGTGAGGAAACGAAACAGCGCGACCGCCGTGGCCCAGTTCAGCAGGCAGACGGTGTAGGGCACGATCAGAGCGCGGATCCGTCTTCGGGCGTCCCTCAGCAGAAAGCCTCCCAGAGCGGCGAGATAGAACGTCACCTGCGCGAGCAGCGTCCCCGTGTAGAAGGGCGAGGAAAGCAGCGCGAGGTTGGCGCCGAACGCCGCGATGAGCAGCAGCGGGCCGATGAGCCTGAGGCCCTTGTGGGATAGGGTCTGCAGCCAGAGGCGGTTGCGCAGCGGGCTGAGAAGCCAGGTTTCCCGGCTCAACAGCTGGAAGTTGCCGGCGATGGTCCGGACCTTTCTCTTGAACTCCTCGGCGGCGGTGCCCGCCGCGCGGTCGTAGGCCCGGGCCTTCGGCTCGAACAGCACGCGATACCCGCGGGCCACGATGCGGATCGGTATCAGCACGTCGTCCAGGATGATGTCCTCGGGAAGCGGCTCGAACAGCTCCTTGCGGATGGCATAGATCGCGCCGGTCACACCGACGGTGGAATCGGTGAGACTCTCGCTCGAGCGGATGAGCTTTTCGTAGCGCCAGTAGAAACCGACACCCTCTCACACCGCGGTGCCCTTCACGTTGCGGGTGAGCACCAGCTCTCCGCTGACCGCGCCGACGGCGGGGTCGGCGAAATGGCGCACCAGCTTCGCGATGGCGTCGGTTGCAAAGCGCTGCCTGGCGTCGGCCATCACCAGGATCTCGCCGCGCGCCTCTTTGACGAGATCGTTGAGCACGGCCGCCTTGCCGCGTCGCGTGGGGAAGTTGAAGATCCGCAGACGCGGGTGCCGGAAGCCGCGAGACAGGGCGTCGGTGCCGTCGTTGGACCCGTCAGAACCCACCAGCACGTCGACGCGGTCCACCGGGTACTCCAGCGCGAGCAGGTTCTCCAGCCGGCGGGCGAGCCGATGACCTTCGTTATGAGCCACCACCAGGATGCTGATCCTCGGCTGGATGTCACGCGCGATGGAATGCCTCGGGCGCAGTCTGGCCCAGAGATGGATCAGGATCGGGTAGCCTGCGTAGAGGTAGACGAGCAGCAGGGCGGAGGCCCAGAAGATGTATGTGGAGAGCATGACGTTTCCCTCTGATGTCCTGGCGAAAACGCGGGGGGGTTATTTCCGGGGCATGTCTGCGGCGACGTTCCCGCAGTCGGTGACAGGCCGATCTTCCGGCGCCAATGCGGCGCAGACGGCGGCGATGTCGGCGCCCGCGCGGGAGGCGCGGGCAGAGGTCGTGGTTCCTTTGGAACGGTTGACGGTGGCCCGGGTGTTGTTCTCGATCAGGGCGCCAGGAAAGTAGGCAGCGATGGTGGGCGCCTCCGGGCCGGTGCCGGTCCCGATGAAGCCATACTCGTTCTTCGACGTGAGATTGCCGCGATAGACAAAGCCACGATGCGGCTCACCCTCCGCCACGATCATGGCGCCGTTGTGCGTCGCCGTGTTGTTCTCGATCTTCAGATCCGCCGTGCCGTTCAGCATCTGGAACAGAATCCCGGAGCCACCCCATCGCGCCGAGTCGATCTCGGAGAAGATGTTGTTGCGTATCGCGATGCGGCGCGCCTGTCCGCTCCGGGCCGCGTCATCCCGACCCAGGATGTTGATACCCGAGCCGGACTGCGTGACGATGTTGTTGGTGAACTGCACGTCCTCGACCACCGACCAGGGCGCGGAGCCGTCCTGGTTCCTGACGGTGAACAGGATCGCGAAACCGTTCTGGGCCTGCGCCCAGTTTCGCTCGAAAAGGTTCCCCTCGATCAGCACGCGTCTGGCGTTCTTCAGCTCGAACAGGTTCTTGACCGACCACCGGGTGTCTCCCGCGCCGCGCGCTGCCGGCTCGTCCTGCTTCCATCGAAGCGGCTTGCTGAAGCGGTTTCGGCGAACCTCGATGTCGCCCGGCACCAGCCCCCCCACGGACGGATCGGCCCCGCCGAACATCAGGTTCTCGCCGGCGGCCTCGAGGTAGTTGCCCTCGATGCGGAACGGGCCGGCGCCGTTCCATCCGGCGATCGCCTGCGTGTCGGCGCCGGCTTCCTTGAAATCCGCGAGCCATGAGTCGATCACGGCGAGGTGCCCCCCGTTGAGGGCGATTCCTCTTCTCGAGCCGTTGACCGGGTCGCCGTGCAGGTAGCATCTGTCGAAGATGATGTGATGCGGCTGCTGGGCGACAGCGGTCTCGTGGTCGCCGATCATCGCCACGTTGAGCAGGAACCCTCCCGCGGCGGGGCTCATCTCGATCCCGATGAAGCGATAGTGGTGGGCGCCCGGGTCCGTGGTGACGACCGGGTCCCGTGAAGAAACAAGATGCGGCATCCGCGCGGCGTCGGCGGGTCCCACCCTCCGCCCCGCGGGGGGAAACTCGGCGTTCAGCGCGCTCGTGCGAATCAGGATCCATGAGTCTGCCGCCTTGCGTGGCAGATGGAATGGACCCTTGA
This sequence comes from Patescibacteria group bacterium, assembly GCA_035646975.1. GTDB lineage: Bacteria > Acidobacteriota > Polarisedimenticolia > JACPZX01 > DASXTC01 > DASROJ01. Next base: position 3,575 of record DASROJ010000018.1, on the reverse strand, counting down.
ACAGGCAGCCAGCCTCCAGCACGATGACGTCTCCCGGACGGGCTGCGTCGAGCGCCGCCTGGAAATCTCCGCCCGCCGCCACGACGATGTCGCGTCCGGTGGCGGCCGTCAGCTCGATGTCCACCCGGGCGGACGGCGCTGCGGGGGCGCCAGGAGCGGCAGGGGCGCCAGACGCAGCCGGGGCGATCGACGCGGCGGCCGCCGAGGCGATCGCGATCAACACCAGGATTCCGATGGTCACGCGGCCGCCTCGGCGCTGTCGTGGATCAGACGTGAAATCTCCTCCACGCGCGCCTCCCAGCCTTCGGCCTTCATCGCGAGCGATCTCCTGTTTCGCGCGGTCTGGTCGATCCGGTCCTCGTCCAGCGCCGCCTCGATCCCCTCGAGAAACCCGGCGGGTCCTTCGGCAAGCCGCACGAGCGACGCGAGTCGGGCCACTTCGGGCATCGGAGTGGAGACGACCGGAAGGCCCGCGGCGAGGTATTCGCGCAGCTTCAGGGGGTTGGCCCGCAGCGTGAGCTTGTTGATTCGGAACGGAATGATCCCCACGTCGATCCCGCGGCAGTAGGCGGGCAGCGTGGAGAACGGTTGCTGTCCCAGCAGGTGCACGTTGGGCAGATCCTTCACCGCGGACAGGTCCGTGCTGGACTTGCCGATGAGAGCGAACGACCAGGCCGGCCGCGCCAGGGCCATCGTTCGCATCAGATCGAGATCGACCCAGTCGGCCAGCAGACCGATGAATCCGATGACCGGCCGCGGCAGGCGGCGCAGCTCCTCGGGAACGATGGTGCCCGCATCGAGGGATCTTGCGAAGTGGTCCAGGTCGACGCCGTGCCGGATGAAGTGCGTGTTGGGATTCGCAGGCCGGCGCTCCTCGCAAAGCCGTTCCGACGAGGTCAGCACCAGGTCGGCCCGGCGGACGAGATCCTGTTCCATCCGAAGCAGAGCCTCCTTCGGGACGCCGGAGAACTCGGCGTACTCGTCCACGCAGTGGTAGATCACCATTCCCTCACCGAGAGTCCCGAGCAGACGCCCGACCGTGGGCATGAACGACCAGAGGATCGGGCGCTTGAGTCCCAGCCGGCGGCTCAGACGCCGCAGCGTCCCCGACAGGATGACGGCATTGAGCCGGTCGGTGGCCGCCACGCCGGGCAGCGGCACGACGAGCGGATTGACGACGAAGAGATTCGGCTCCACTTCGCGGCAGCCCCCGAACCCGCGGCGCAGCTTCGACGCCAGCCGACCCAGGTCGGCGACCGACGCGTTGGGACGTCGCATGCCGATCGAGTTGATCCAGAGCACGCGGTTCCTGCGCGCGAGAATGCGCATGATGTGGGTCTTGCTCGTGGGGTCTCCGCCCCAATCGTGCGCGAAGCAGATGATCGAAGAACCTTCAAGCATGAGAGCCTCCCGGGAGGGACACCGGCATTTCGCCGTCGATGAAGATGCGCTGCCACTGCTCGAGGTTGATCAGCAGCCAGAGTCGTTCCGCGTGGTTGGCGGCGCCCGAGCGGTGATCCTCGGCGAGATGCCGCAGGCCCTGCGGGTCGAACAAGCCCCTGGAAGCCGCGCGCGGCCCCAGCACCATGTCCTCGACCACCGGCCAGAACTGTCCGCGGAGCCATTCGTCCAGCGGAACGGGAAACCCCATCTTTCGCCGATTGAGGATCGCCGACGGCACGAGATTCCGCGCGGCGTCGCGCAACAGCGCCTTTGTCCGGAACCCCGGAAGCCGCTGCCGGCCCGGGATCGCGACGACATGCTCCACCAGCGCCGTGTCCAGGTAGGGGACACGGCTCTCGATGGAGGTGGCCATGCTCATCTGGTCCTGCTTCATGAGAAGCTCGACCAGGTAGGTCTGCAGATCGGCCCGGCCCATCCGGTCGAGTGGTCCCCCAACGGCGTTGTCATAGCAGCGGAGGCTGTCGAGATACGGATCCCTGGAGTCGAGGAGATCCGAATCGACAAGGAGCCGCCGTTGGAGGACTTCCGGGAATACCGCGAAGTTTTCGTAGAACTGGCTTCTAGGTCCGTCGGCAAGCGAAAGAAAAGATCGGGCGGCCAGCGCGCCGGCGCGGCCGGGCAGCCGCCGCAGCAGCCGGGCCACACTGCGCCATCCCCTCGGAAGCAGCCTGCCCCCGAGACGGCCCAGCCGCTCGTTCCAGGCCGTCAGCCGATAACGGTTGTAGCCCAGGAAAAGCTCGTCGGCGCCTTCTCCCGTGAGCACCACCTTGACGTGCCGGCTCGCGAGGCGGGAGACGAAGTAGAGCGGAATGCTCGAAGAAAAGGCAATCGGCTCATCCTCGTGCCATACCAGGCGGGGAAGAGAATCGAAGAACTCCGCCGCCGACAGGATCACTTCATGGTGATCCGAGCCGACCGCGCTGGCGGCCAGCCGCGCCCACGGCAGCTCGCTCGCGCTGGATTCGGCGAAGCCGACCGAGAAGGTCTTGAGCCGTTCGTTCACCTGCGGGGCCATCAGGGCGGCGAGGGCCGTGGAGTCGAGACCACCGGACAGGAACACGCCGAGCGGCACATCGCTCATGAGATGCGATGTGACGGCGGAGTCGAGCCGCGAGCGCACCTCGCCGGCGTCCTTTCCGTCCGGGTCGACGCTGGTGTCCAGCGGAAGCTGCCAGTAGCGCCTCTGCCGGATTCCTTCTTCCACCGACCATGTGAGCATCCGTCCGGGCAGCAGCTTGCGCACGCCGGAGAAGAACGTCTCCTCGCCCGACACGAACCGCGTCGCCAGGAACTCCGGCAGCACCTGCCGGTTGAACCGTGGCGATGTCGAGCCCTCGGCGAGAATCGCCTTGATCTCCGAGGCGAAGACGATCTCCTCGTCGGTGCACGAGTAATAGAGCGGCTTGATGCCGAGCCGGTCCCGCGCCAGGAGCAGTCGGCCGCGAACGCTGTCCCAGATCGCGAAGGCGAACATCCCCTGCAGCTTTTCGACGCATCGGTCGCCTTCCTGCTCGTAGAGATGGAGGATCGTCTCGGTGTCGCTGCGCGAACGGTACCGGTGTCCCTGGCGCTCCAGCTCCGGTCGCAACGAGGCGTGGTTGTAGATCTCGCCGTTGAACACGATCCAGACAGAGCGATCCTCGTTCGGCATCGGCTGGTGGCCGCCCTTCACGTCGACGATCGCCAGGCGACGGTGGGCCAGCCCCGCGGGGCCGTCGAGCAGCGTCCCCGCGCCGTCGGGTCCCCGGTGCACGAGGATCTCCCGCATCCGGTGAAGGCGCTTTTCCTCGACGCGCTTCCGGGGGTCCATCTTCACGATACCGGCGATGCCGCACATGACGGGCTATCTCCTTTCCAGTCGGACGTCGCGGTCGTCGATGAGGACGAACTCCTCGCCGTCATGGATTGCCAGGCCGCGCAGCGTGGGCCCTTCGCCCATCAACGGCGCCACGTGGGGCGTCGGGCCGCTGGTTTGCTCGACGGGGAAGAGCAGCGTGACGATGCGCATCGGAAAGCGACCGCCCGCCCGGTAGCGAAGCGCCGGGGCGGGAAGACGTCTGCCGAAGTTCGGCGAGACCCAGCCGCCGATCGGATCGAGGCTGCCTTCCAGC
>DASROJ010000017.1:0-4523 GCA_035646975.1 Patescibacteria group bacterium | reverse complement strand
TCGTTGTGTCTTTCCACCGGGATGACGGATCCGGCGCGGACGATGAGATAGGCCTCGGATGCGGGGGCGAGGTGCGGGCTGGTGCAGCGCAGGCTCGCCAGCTCTCTCAGAAGACGGCGGTTCTCGTTGTAGACGACGATGCTGTGACGCAGGTCCTCGTCCGTGACAGGATGCCCGCTGATTGCCGCAAAGTCGGCCGCCAACGAGCAAAGCTCTGATTGATAGAAGCGTCCGCCGATCTCCCTGTCATAGTTCTGGGGGACGTCGAGGTATCGCGCATACCTTCCGGGCAGGAGGATTTTCCACATGCCCGACAGGTTGCGGATGACGTCGCACGTCGAGGGGAACAGCATCCCGTCGAGAACGTCGAGTCGGCCTGACAGCGCCAGCTCGACGGTCGAGCGCGGGATATGGCAGATGTACGACTGGAAGCAGGCGTCACCGCGGATGATCTCCACCTGGTCTCCGCCACCGTACAGTCCGACCGGAAGCATTCCCGCCGCATGCACGAGCTCGCGCGGGCAATACACCGGCATATAGCCGACCGCCTTGCGGCCCGGCCCCTGGGACTTCCACGCCCGCACGGCGTCCAGCCCGACGTCCAGCGCGAGGCGGCCAGCCTCATCGATGAGTGTATCCAGGCTCATGTGAAATCCGGTGTCAGCACGGCGCGACGGAGGAGTCCGTGGCCGGTGAGGTCCGCGAACAACTGGTTGATCCGTGACAACGGGTGCAGCTCGACAAACGGTCCGAGCGCGATCTTGTCTTCGCGGATCAGATTCAGGACGTCGGGGAATCGCTGTGGCGCGCACGCCCAGTTGCCCTCGGCCCGCGCATCGAGCGCCATCAATCGGCTGAGGTGCAGGGTGACGCTGTCCTTGGCGTAACCCACCACTCCCAGGTGAGAGCCGCGCGTCATCAGGGCGAACGCCAGCTCCTGCCCCTTCGGCGAGCCAGATGTTTCGAAGATCTTCCACTCCTGGGATGGAAGCCCGGCCTCCTGGACGTGATCGCGCACCTGCCGGCGCAGCGCGGAAAGATCGCCCCCGGATGGATCCAGCGCGAGCCGGGCTCCATGCTCGAGCATGAGCCGCCGTCGGTCCGGCGAGATGTCTATGGCGATGACATGCGCGCCGAGGGCGGCTGCGATCTGCACGCCGAATCCGCCCACGCCGCCAGCGCCAACGAAGATCGCCACATCGCCGGCCGAAAGCCCGCTGCGATGGATCGCTTCAAACGGCGTTGAGACGGCATCGGCCACGACCGCGAGCGTGGCGAGTCGAGGGCGCAGGTCTTCCGGCACTTCGAAAAGCGCCCGCACCGGCGCCACGACGTGCGACGCGAAGCCTCCATGGACATCGTTGCCGAAGAAGATCTGCGATGGACAGAGTGCGTACCGCCCGCGGCGGCAGGAGGGACACTCCCCGCACGGTACCACCGCCGGCACAACGACAGCCTTCCCGATCCAGCCCTCGGCACCGTCGCCTGCCTGCTCGACCACCCCGCTGATCTCGTGGCCCAATGTCAGGGGCAGTCGATGATGGGTCTTCACGTCTCCGTCATGAAAGCCGAGATCCGTGTGGCAGAGCCCGCAGCCTGCGACGCGGACCAGCGCCTCACGCGGGTCGAGCGCTTCGAGTCGGCGCGTTGCGCGGCAAAACGGCTCGCGCGGCGAACGCATCTCCCACTGTTGTATCTCGATCATCAATGTACCTCGCTCATGCCGTCTGGCCGCCGTCCACCAGCAGCACCGTGCCGGTGATGTGGCGCGCGCGTTCCGAAACGAGAAAACAAACTGCCTCCGCAACGTCTTCGGGTTCGCCCAGCCGGCCGAGCGCCGTCTCGGAAACCGCCTGATCGAGGTAACGTTGCTCGACTTTGGCGGTCAGGTCGGTACGGATGTAGCCGGGGGCCACCGCATTGACACGAATGCCACGAGGACCGAGCTCTCGCGCCAGCGTTCGCGTGAGACCGATCAAACCCGCTTTGGAAGCGGAGTAGTTGGCCAGCCCGAACTTGCCTCTCAGGCCGTTTATCGAGGAGATGAAGACCATCGAGCCCCCGCCGTGCGTCATCATGGCCCGCGCGGAGGCCTGGGCCCACGCGAAGGCCCCGGTCAGATTGACGTCGATCACCTCGCGCCAGTCCTTTTCGGTCAGCTTCCAGGATGCGGCGTCGCGGCTGATACCCGCGTTGAGCACGGCGGTGGTCAGTGGCCCGAGACGCTGCTCGATTTCGCTCACGGTCGTCGCCGCTGAGTCGAAATCCTCCACGTCGCGCTCCAGCAGGAGAGCGGTATGAAGCGGAGGAGCTGGGTTCGAGGGCAGGCGGCGATCGACGATGGCAACCTTTGCTCCCCGATGGGCCAGGGCAAGAGCGGTGGCCCGGCCGATGCCTCGGCCGCCACCGGTGACAAGGGCGACGGGTTCACCGCCGCCTGGATTCTCGGGAACGTCGCGCACGCTCAACCTCCCAGTGTCGCCCCGCACCGTCCGCAGTGGGTGAATCCCTCAGGAAGATCCCGCACGCCGCAGGCCGCGCAGGAACGCAGCGGCGCGCCCCAGGGAGTCTCGCTTGCGCCGCCCGAGGCGGCCGCCGCCCGCAGCTTCGCGTAGTCAGGCCTGCGCTTTTCGACGAAGGCGCGCATCCCCTCGAGCGGCTCCCAGTGAGTGTAATGGAGAGCCAGCCACTCACCGGCGTGACCGATCGTCTGGTTCCATGCGAATTCCTTGTGGAAGTTCACCTGCTGTTTCGTGTACCGCATGCACTCGGGGAAGGTCGCGAGCAGACGCTTCGCCAGCGAGGAGACCTCTTCGTCGAGCCGGGACAGATCGAGCCGGTAGCCATCGCGTCCTTCCTGGGCTGCGCGAATCTGCTCGGCTGTGGCGCGCTCGATCCACCGCTCGGCCTGTCGCACGCTCGGCACCGCCTTGTTGATGAGCCCCCACTCCTCCGCCTGCAGGGCGGGGACCGCCTCGCCGGTCATCAGCATCCATCGTGCGCGACGGTCGCCGATGGCGAGCGGGAGCCACTGCGTTGCTCCACCCGCAGCCACACTGCCGACGTGAACGCCGACCTGTTTGAGAGTCGCGTGCTCGGCGGCGAGACTCAGGTCGCAGGCCAGCTGCGACTCATTGCCGCCGCCAACGGCCATTCCGTTCAGGCGCGCGATGACCGGCTTGCCGGACTGGAGGATGGATTCGAGATATCGGCGGAAGAACCCCATGTACTTCCAGTAATTCCGAGGATGACCGACGTATTCATCGGCATACTCGACGACGTCGCCGCCGGTGCAGAAGGCGCGGTTCCCCGCGCCCGTGTAGATCACAACGCCGATGGAATCGTCGAGCGCCGCATCGCCGAAAGCCTGGGTAAGCTCTAGCAGCGCGCCGGTGGAGTAGGCGTTGTAGCGCTCGGGCCGGTTGATCGTGATTCGTGCGGCGCCCGGAATGGGCGCCCCTTTCTCGTACAGTATTTCGCGGAAATCCAACGAAGACGCCGAACGCGGGGCGGTGGGGTTCATGCCTGCCTCCTTGCGGGTTCCGCGGCGCCGCTGGTGGGCGCTGCACGCTCCACTGTGTAACGGTAACGCTGATGGTTTTTCTCCCAGGCGGCGCCCCGGGGCAGCATGCCGCCCATGACGATGCCGAGGAAATGACCGGCGACGTCCTTCGCGCCCGCAGGTCCATCCGGGTGGTACCACTTCGCGATCCAGTTGATCGCGCCCAGGAGCGCCAATCCCGCCATCTTGGGATCGAGCTTGCGGAAACAGCCCTGCCGTCCGCCTTCGTCGATGAGATTGCGCAGAGCGTGCTCGTAGCGGTCCCGCTTGGCAACGATTCTGGAAAGCCGCCGAGGTGAGAGGGCGCCGAACTCGAGCGCCAGCGCCGTGCCGTGGAACCCCTCGACCATGATCCGGATGTGGGCCGCGATCAGATCTTCGAGTTGATCGCACGCGCAACTCTTCGTTTTCTTCACGCGGGAGAGTTCGGCAAGAATCCGGTCGAGAGCCTGATCGTGGACGGCGAAGAGAATCTCTTCTTTGTTGTGAAAGTAGTAATAAAGGCTTCCCTTGGTCATGAGGAGGCTTTCGGCGATCTGCTCCATCGTGGTCCCGTGATAGCCGTGGCGTCGGAAGGCGGCGACGGCGCTCTCGAGGATGGCGTTGATCCGGTTCTCGCGGCGGAGAGCCTGTCTGGTCACGGAGAGATCTCCGTAGGATGACTGTCTGGTCGAAATTTGAACATTGGTTCAAATTTCTACTAAATGGTACGTCTCTGGAGGGGCCCTGTCAAGAGATGAAAACGAGGGGCCGCGCGCATCGATGGCGGCTGCGGCCCGGGTGCGCGCGGGCGCCGTCGATGGGCCGCTGCCATTGCGATGGGATCGAACCGTAGGGCGCTCACGGACTGAGTCCGGTCAGCCGCGCCGGGCGCGGCTGGACGAAGGAGTGCGCAGGCGCGCAGCTCCCCAGGGGGGAGCTGCGACGCCGTGCCCGAGGGAGGGTGTCCCTCGTCGGGGGG
>DASROJ010000016.1:0-7945 GCA_035646975.1 Patescibacteria group bacterium | reverse complement strand
CCTCTGGGGCGTGGGTCCGGTCACCGAAGCGAGGCTGGCGGCGATCGGCGTCCGGACCATCGGCGATCTGTCCCGGGTCCACGAGGACCTGATCGTCTCCCGGCTCGGCTCCACCGGTGCGATGCTCGCCAGGCTGGCCCGGGGGCAGGACGACAGACCGGTGCTCTCGAGCCGACCGACCCGTTCGATCTCCTGCGAAAGGACGCTGCCCGAGGACACAAGGGACATTCAGGTCCTCGATCACCTCATCGACCGGTTCGCCCGTGACCTGAGCGCGGCCCTGCACGACGAAGCCCTCATGGCGCGCACCGTCGTTCTCAAGATCCGCTATTCCGACTTCAGCGATGTCACCCGCAGCCACACGCTGCGCGACCCGTTCGACGAGGTCCGGGTCATCGCGGAGGAGGCGCGACGGCTGCTCGGGCGCACGGGCGCGGGGCGGCGCAAGACCCGCCTGATAGGCGTCACCGTGTCCGGTCTGGTCGGCAGCGATCAGCCGTTCCAGCGATCGCTCTTCCAGCCGGCCCATCGAGCCAATCCGACCAACCCACTCGAATCATGACAGCCTCATCGTCCGCATCGTCGATTACACGCCGCTACGCAGCGGCCGGGCCGGGGCGGCCTGCCATCGCGATGGCGGTGATCCTGCCCCTGCTGGCGGCGGTGACGGACCTGGCCGGCCGGGATATCCGCAGCAGCGAGCCACCCGCTGCCGCGGCCCCCTCCAACCCCGCCGCCAGGCCGGCGCAGGACGCTCCACGCGAACGAAAGCTCGACGAGGAGGTGGTCGAGGCGCCACCCATCCCGATGAGCGCGGAAGCCCTGTGTCTTCGCGGCGACCACTTTCTCGATGACGCCAGCCGCGCCGCGATTCTCGAGTCGAAGAGTTTCTTCGAGCAGGCGACCAGGTACTATCCGGGCGTGGCGTGCGGGCATGCGGGGCTCTCCCGCTGCCTGCTGTCGATCTACAGCCGCCGCATCGTGGAGGACGACGCGCTCATCTCGCAGGGAATCGACGAGGCGCGGCGCGCCATCGCGATCGACCCGAACGGAGCGGTCGGGCACGCCGCGCTGGCAGGCGCTCTGCTTGGAGATCTGCGGCCCGACGAGGCGCAGGCTTCGATTCAATCGGCGGTCGCGCTCTCACCCGATTCCATCCCGGTGCTCCAGACGCTCGCGCTGGTCCGCATGGCCGGTGGGCACCTCGAGGCCGCGCGTGCGGCGATCGAACGGGCGCTGCTGTTGCGTCCCGACCTTCCCGTGAGTCATCACATGCTGGGCAATGTGCAGATCCTCATGGGCCGCAAAGAAGATTCGATAGACAGCTATCGCAACGCGCTGAGGCTGTCACCCGATTACGTCCCCTCGATTCTGCAGATGGCCGCGGCCTACGAGGAGCTGGGCAATGTCACTGGCGCGGGGCGGATCTGGCGCGATTTCCTGCAGGATCACCCGGAGGAATCTTCCCGGGCGTTCCTGTACACCGGCCGATCGCTGATGAAAAGGAACAGCTGGACCGTCGCGCTCGGAGCGCTTGACAAGGCATCCTTCAAGACGCACAAGGGGCTCAGCAACGGCACCGTGCTGTACCTCAAGGGGCTCTGCTACGAGCAGCTCGGCCGAACCGGTGAGGCGCGCTCGGCGTTTCGCGATGTGATCGACAACTGGCCCGATGCCACCATCGGATTCGGCAGCACCGATCGGCTGGTCTTTCCCGCCTACGAAGGACTCGGGCGTCTTCATCTGCGGGCGCTCGAGACAGAGCAGGCACAGAGTGTCATGGAAGAGGGGATCGCGCGCTCCGGGGCGAGCCTCGACCTCTATCTGCGTCTGGCGACGCTCTACCTCGACTACCACCTGCCGGAACGCGCTGCCGCGCTGCTCGACAAAGCGCTCGTGCGCGAGCTCGACCCTGGCAACGCCAACAAGCTGCTGGCCGTCTACCGGATCAGCGTCCGGCTCGCCATGGAAGCTGGAGACCGCACCCGGATCGATCGCCTGATCGCAAGCCTGGACACGCAGATGCCCCGCCTCGCCGCGATGCACGACTATGTCCACGACCTCGACGCGATGCGGGTCTATTCGATGGCGGGCCGCGGCAACCGCGCGCTGGAGATTCTCCGACGTGGGCTGAAGGCCGGCTATGTGTCGATCGACTGGCTCTGGAGCGACCCGGACCTGGAGGTGCTTCGCGCCACCGATGGATTCAAGGAACTCGCCCGCGCCGCCAGGCCCGGAGCTTCTCCAAGCTATTGACCATACAGGACTTCCTGTGCTAGGCTCCATCTCGACGGTCGGCTCGCGCATTTCCCCGATGCAGACAGTGCCAACCGATGCATCCGATCGCGGGTCCAACACGCTGGGTCCGATCCGTCGACCGGGAACGTGGGGGGAAAACCGTGCAGATGCGGGCAAGTCGGGCCGGTACGACAGCCTGTGCCGGCCTGCTGTGCTCGGTATTCGCGCTGCTGTCGCCGGCCTGCAGTCACGATGGCGGCGCCGGCGGGTCGAGTCTCCACATCAGCCTGAGCTTCGCTCCGCCCGGGGCGGCCGTCGACGACGTCCTCTGGATCGCGCAGGGCGCCGGCGCAGGCGGGACCCTGCAGGTGGACGTGATGGCGCAGGACATCTCCTCGGAATTCGATGGTTTCAACCTCGAGATCCTCTTCGACCCGCTCGTCGCCCGCGCGCAAAGCGTCGCAACGGGGGGCGTGCTGGATGGTTGCTCGTCCGGCCCCGTGCTCAAGGCGGACAATGTCGGCAACGACAACGCCAACCAGACCGGCTCGATCCTGATCAGCGAATCGATCGCCGGGGTGTCGCCACCGGGTTGCACCGTGAGCGGTCAGCGCGCGCTGGCCCGGATCACTTTCACCGCCGCAGGTCGAGGCAACGCGCCACTGGATTTCGTCCAGTTCAACGGCGACCCGAACGCTCCGTCCGGCACGCGCCTGTATCGGACCCAGCCTGCTGTCCCCGAAGTCCCCGTGCAGCTGTTCGACAGCGGCGCCGAGATCGACGTGGCGCGATAGGCAAGCGATGACCATCAGCACAAGGATCGCCGCAAGGCTCGCCCGACGCATCGCCCTGGGGGCCGCCGCGATCATCCTGCCGCATTTTTCACCGGCTGCGTCCGCCGCGACGGCCCCGGCGATCGTGAAGGCCGTTGTCTCCAGCGGCACGGTCCGGTCGGGAGCCCTGGTCAACGTGACGGTGAGAATCGCGGGAGCGAACAACGTCGGAAGCGTCCCGTTCACGCTTCATTACGACACGTCGATCCTCGAGCTCGTCGCCTCCTCCCCGATCGAAGGCGGTTTCCTTCGGGCCGATGGAGCAGCCACCAGCTTCATGGCCGCAGCCGGCCCGGCCTCGCGCGGCGGTGGCCTGGTGGTGGGCCTGTCGCGTCTGGGCTCGGCCCGTGGCGCCCGTGGAAAAGGAACCCTCTGCCGGCTGACGTTTCGCGCCCGGCAGCCGGGGGTCTGTCCGCTCAGCTTCTCGCGCGCTTCCGTTCTCGATCCCACGGGTCAGCCGCTGGCCTCGACCTTCCGCGGGACCTCGATCACCGTGAGGGGGGCGCCGTGACGCGGAGCGCTCCAGGTCTGTTCCATCGGCGCACCGCCATGACGAAGTGGGCCGCACCCTGCCTCGCCCTCCTCCTGGCGCCGGTGCTCGTCGCCGGCATCTCATCGGCCGCCGGACCGCGGCGATCAAAAGCGATGGTTCCCCGATCCCGCGCGGTGGAGGCGCTGGCATCCTCCGGACGGCTCGAGATTCTCGAGGACTACGGGGGCTCCATGGTGCTCGTGCGAGGCTCCGACACCGAGATCGCCGATGCCGAGGCGGCCGGACCGTCGACACGAGGGCATCGCCGGATCGACGACAGGATCCTCCTGCGAGCCCGCACGATCGACCCGGCTGAATCGACGCTGCCGGCCATCGCGCCACCGTCGCCGGTTCCAGTCAAAGGCCGGCTGGAGATCCTGCAGTTTCATGGCCCGGTGAAGGAATCCTGGCTCAAGGAGCTGCGAAAGCTCGGTGGAGCCCGCCCAATCGCCTACGTCCCTCACAACGCCTACATCGTCTGGGTGGAGGATCCGGCGGCGCTGGCCAAATCGTCGCTGCCGGTGCAATGGCGCGAACCGCTCGCCCTGACCGATCGATTGAGCCCCGAGCTGACCTCGACGCAGGATCCTGTCGATGTGACGGTCCAGATCGTCCGGGCAGGCGCCCATGATGCCGCCCTGGACTCGGTTCGCGCCCGCGCGCTGGCCATCAGGATGGAAGCGCACGACGTGAGCGGTTTCACCAACATCCGTGTCACGCTGCCTCCCGGGGCGATCGAAGAGATCGCCAGACTGCCCGAGGTGGCCTGGATCGAGCCGTTCGGGCCGATCGTCACGCACGACGAGCGCAGCGATTTGACCACCGCGGGGCTGGTCGCCAGGGGAAGGCCGCTGGGCCCCGGCTACCTTTCGTGGCTCGCGGCCCACGGCCTCGACGACCTCGGCGGCATCATCGTGGACATCACCGACACCGGCATCGACATCGGCGGCACCCAGGTGCAGCAGCCCGGGCTCAAAGGGAGGGTCGCCTACTCCGACGACCTGACGGGTGAAGGTCTGACGGAAGACTGCGTGGGACACGGCACCAACATCGCCGGGATCATCGCCGGTGGCGTTTCCGCCGGGAACTCCTTTCTCGACGATGACGGCTACCTGCTCGGTCTCGGCGTTGCCCCGTCCGTGCGCATCGGTGTCACGCGGATCTTCGACTGCGCGGGACGGTTCTTCCCGGGGAGCAGCTTTACCGATCTGATCGCCAACGCCTACCGGAGAGGCGCCCGCATCGGGAACAACTCCTGGGGAGGCCCCGGCACCCAGTACAACAGCATCGACGCGGAGTACGATGCCCTGGTCAGGGACGCCGACGGCGATTCCTCCAACGGCTCCCAGGGGTTCCTGCCTGTCTTTTCCTCCGGGAACCTGGGACCCAACCCGCTCACCGTCGGCTGGCCGGCCACGGCGAAAAACGTCCTGACGGTGGGCGCCACCGAGAACTACCGTCCCGTGGGCGCCGACGGCTGCGGCACGTCGAACCTCCTGGCCGACAGCGTCGATCATGTCCTGACCTTCTCGAGCCGAGGACCCACCGGCGATGGCCGGATCAAACCGGAGCTCGTCGCTCCCGGCAGCCACATCCAGTCGCTCGCCTCCACGGCCATCGATTACACCGGGATCGGGGTCTGCAATCCGTACTATCCGCCGGGCCAGCAGCTCCTCAACTGGTCCTCCGGGACCAGCCAGGCCGCCGCCCATGTCACCGCCGCCGCGGTCATCGCCGCGGAGGTGTACCGCCGGCAGTTCGGTGTCGCGCCCAGCCCGGCCATGATCAAGGCGATGCTGATCGGCCACGCGCACGATATGGGAACGACGACACAGACGCTCAGCAACACGTCGAACCGCCCGAATTTCGCCCAGGGCTGGGGACGCGCCGACATCGGCTCGCTCGTGGAGGAAACGGCACGTCTGGCGTTCGACCAGCAGCAGGTGCTCACCGCCACCGGGCAGACTGCCACGTTCGATCCGGTCGTGGCGGAGGATCCTTCCCGCGGGATCGTCGTGACCCTTGCATGGACCGACGCCCCGGGCACCCCTGCGGGCTGGGCGTTCGTCAACGACCTGGACCTGCGGGTCGAGGCCGACGGTGTGACCTACCTGGGCAACGTGCTGGACAAAGGGCTCTCCGTCGCGGGCGGCGCACCGGACGAGCGTAACAATGTCGAGATGGTGGTGCTTCCACCCGGCACCCGCAGCATTCGGGTCACGGTGGAGGCGGCCAACCTGGCAGGCGATGGCGTTCCCACGACACCCGGCGAGACCGACCAGGATTTCGCCCTGCACGTCACCAATGCCAGGCTGGCCACCGATGCCGGGTTCATCGAGATCACCGGGGCCGGCAGGGCCTGCGGCGCGCTTCTCACGATGCGGCTGGCCGACCGGCAGCTCGAGGGCTTCGGACGCGTCACGGCCGATGTCGAAAGCGGAGCCGATCGAGAGACGGTGACGATGGACGAAGATCCGCCCGGCTCCGGTGTCTTCAGCGGTTCGATCAACACCGCAACCGCCACGCAGCTGTCCGGCGACGGTGTCCTGCAGGCCGTCGACGGGCAGGCGGTGACCGCCTCCTACCATCGGCTGGCCCCCGGGACCGGAGCCCCCCAGACGTTGAGCGCGACCATCGTGGCGCGCTGCGCGCCGCCCGTCTTGACACAGATCGAGGCAGCCCTGGTGGGAGATGGGGAGGCCACCATCCGGTGGAAGACGGATCGTCCCGCCGACAGCCAGGTGTCGTTCGGCCTGGGAGCCACCAGGACACAGCTCCTTGCCGATTCCAAGCTCGTGACCGAGCACGAGATCAAGCTGCGCGCGCTGGCGGGCTGTTCGTTCTACACCGCGGTGGTCTCCTCCACCGATGCGGCCGGTCTTGGCGCGTCGGGACCGGCGAGCCCGTTGGGGTTTTCCACGGGGCCCGGGACGAAATCCCGCCGCGTGATGCTTCACGACGACATGGAAGCGCTGGGTACCCGTTGGACTCACGGTGCGATGTCAGCCGGCGCCGTGGACGACTGGCAGCTCGGGCACGCGTCCTCCGGACCGCCGGGAGCGTTTTCCGGAACACGTGTGTGGGGGACGAATCTCGACGGCAACTACAGCGTCGGAGCCGACGCCGCGCTGATCTCTCCGCCCGTGGACCTGCGCGATGTCGTCGGCGCCGAGCTCACCTTCGAGCATTACTACGCGATCACCGGTGGCCGGACGCCGAACTCGCTCAATGACGGCGCGTGGGTCGAGATCAGCAGCGACGGTGGCGCGACCTGGACGCCGATTGAGCCGGCAGGCGGCTACCCGGATACGATCGACGAGGACAACCCCTACCTGTCCAGGACGAGCCGCGTCTACGCCGGCGTCCTGACCAGCTGGTCGAAGGCGTCATTCGATCTGTCCACCTACAGCGGGCACATCGTCCGCATCAGGTTCCACTTCTGGCAGGACCCGTCGGAGTCCAACGCGACGCTGTCCGGGTGGTACATCGACGACGTCGAGATGACGGCCGAGGGGATCTGCCACCAGGGGAGGATCTCGCTCGATGGGGATGAATATGGCTGCTCGTCACGGCTGACCGTGACCTTGTCCGACAGCGACCTGAACCTCAACCAGCTCGCGGCGGACACCGCCCACATCACGGCGGCCTCCCCTCTGGGCCAGCAGCAGATCAACCTCGTCGAGACAGGGCTTTCGACGGGGCAGTTCCGCGCGACCCTCGATCTCTCACCGGCTCCCGCCGCCGGCAAGCTGGCGGTGGCGGAGGGCGCTCCCGTCTCTTTCACCTACGCCGATGCCAACACGGGCGGCGGCACCCCGGCGACCGCCACCGCCTCGGCGATGGTGTCGGATTGCACCGCGCCGCCCGCGCCGACCAACGTGACGGCGAAGCCGTACGGGGCCGGGACGATCCGGGTCACCTGGACACCGGTTGACCCCGCGGCCGCCCCGGACCTGCAGGGATATCGGATCTGGTACGACACCGACGGCTCGGGTCCCGCCTACAGCGGCACGACGGCGTTCCAGGGTGTCTCGCCGGTGCGGGTGGAAGCCTCCCCCGCCTCGCTCGTGCTGACGGCACTCGGCGCCTGCTCGCCGCACTTCATCACGGTGACTTCATTTGATCGGTTCGGCAACGAGAGCGCGTTCGCGCCGGAGGGATTCGCCGTCCCCGACGGTTCCTCGCCCTGCGCCGCGGGACATCTCACGCTGGCCCCCCAGTCGCCGGGCTGTCGTCAGAGCCTCTCGCTGAGCCTTTCGGACGCCAACGCCGATCCCGATCCAGCCACCGCGGGAAAGGTGATCGTCAGCGCCACCGGCCCATCTCATGCGGGCGCGCTGCC
>DASROJ010000015.1:0-7582 GCA_035646975.1 Patescibacteria group bacterium | reverse complement strand
CTGCGGGGATTTGGTAATCCTTGAATGGGTTGCCGCCCGAGCGGCGCAGCGCCTCGATGCGCGCCGCGACGATCGGGTCGCTGGGGACGTCGAAGGGCAGCTTGTCGATCACCACGAGGCTCAGGGCCTCTCCCTGCACGTCGACGCCGTGCCAGAAAGACGACGTGGCCAGCAGCACGGCGCCCGGAGTGGTGCGGAACTTCTCCAGCAGCGCATGGCGCGACGCGTCACCCTGCGCAAGCAGAGGCCAGGGTGTGGACGGTTCGATTGCCTCGCGCACCCGGCGAAGGTTGGAATATGAAGTGAACAGAATGAAGGCG
The DNA here is from genome assembly GCA_035646975.1 of Patescibacteria group bacterium. Classification (GTDB taxonomy): domain Bacteria; phylum Acidobacteriota; class Polarisedimenticolia; order JACPZX01; family DASXTC01; genus DASROJ01. The sequence goes on along the minus strand of DASROJ010000015.1, from coordinate 7,262 downwards.
CGCCCGCCCGTGATGTCCAGCAGCTGGCCCAGCTCTTCGGCAAGCCGCGGAATGAACGCCTCATGGCGAGGCTCGGGGAACCCCTTCGGCACGTAGAGGACCGCCTGGCGCGATGGGTCGAAGGGAGATTCCAGCGCCAGCTCGACGGCCTTGCCGACGCCCAGCCGGCTCCTGACGAACTCGAACGAGTCGTTGATGGCCAGCGTCGCCGAGGTCAGCACCACGGTGGGGACTTGAGAGAAGAGCATCTCGCGCAGCGGCTCGGACACGTCGATGGGAGACGCCTGGAGCGCCACGCTGCCACGTCCGCGCACCTCGCCCCACGTCACGAGCGACATGGCGGAGTCTGCCGGGGAGAGGATCAGCTCGATCGTGGCCATCTGGTCCTTCGCGCGCGCGACCAGATTGGCCAGCGACGGGTCGGCCTCCGGATCGGCTTCACGCAGCAACGTCTCGCACTGGCTCAGGCTCTCGCGCAGGGCGCGGCCCGTGGCGAGCCACAGATCGTCCCGCCGGTAGCCGTCCAGGGTGAAGCGCGCGCCGGATGTCTCGCGCGACGCCATCAGCGAGAAGAAATCCTTCGCGGCCACGCGCACGTTGTCGATGCGTCGGCGCGCTGCTTCCTGCCCTTCGAGCCCGGCTCCCAGGGCGCGCTCCATGTCCGAGGCCAGCTCGTGGACCTGTCGCGACGAGACCGCCCGGCCCAGGTGCGAGGTGGCGACGTCTTCCAGCGCGTGCGCCTCATCGACGATCAGCACCGAGTAGTCGGGGATCACCTGTCCGAAGGCGCTGTCGCGAAGAACCAGATCGGCCATGAGCAGATGATGGTTCACGACGACGACCTGCGCTTCGGCGGCGTTTCTTCTCATCTGGGTAAGAAAGCATGGCTCGAAGTCGGGGCAGCGCTGTCCGAGGCAGGTGTCGGCGCGCGCGTTGATTCGGTCCCACGCGCGGAAGTTGTCGGGCAGATCGCCCAGCTCTGCGCGGTCGCCGGTCCGGGTCTGCGCGCTCCAGGCGTCAAGGGCGCCGTGGAAGTCGACGTCCGACACTTCCTCGAACACCGGGGCGTCCTCGAACTCCCTGAATCGTTTGATGCAGAGGTAATTGTCCCGCCCCTTCATGTAGGCGGATTGGATCTTCCGCCCGAGCACCTTCTCGATCTCCGGCAGATCCTTGAAGAACAGCTGCTCCTGTAGGTTCTTGGTTCCGGTGGAGACGACTACCTTGCGCCCGGATTCGATGGCGGGCACCAGGTAGGCGAACGTCTTGCCCGTGCCGGTCGGCGCCTCCATCAGCAGGTGGCCGGAGTCTTCGATGGCCGCTGCCACCGCCTGGCTCATCCGTATCTGGCCGGGGCGCAGCTCGAAGCCTGGATGCACCTTGGAGAGCATCCCTCCTTGTCCGAACACCCTGGTGGCGAAACCGGCTTTCACGTTGTCGCGGCCCTCGTCGCGCCGGCGGCGGCGCCGATCGGCTCGTAGGGCAGCGGAAAGCGCCGGCAGAGGCGCACGACCTCGTCACGCACTTCGCTGACCTGACGGTCGTGGCCCACCGTTCCGATGCTCTTGAGCACCTGGGTCATCAGGGCGCCGATCGTCTCCATCTCGACCCGGCCCATGCCGCGGGTGGTGACCGCGGGAGTGCCGATGCGAATGCCTGAAGGATCGAGCGGCGGTCGGGTGTCGAACGGGATGGTGTTCTTGTTCACCGTGATCGAAGCCTTCTCCAGGGCTTCCTCAGCCGCCTTGCCGCTGGAGCCGGAGCCGGCTACATCGAGAAGAAAGAGATGATTGTCCGTGCCGCCGGACACGATGCGGAACCCTGCGGCCGCCATCGTGGCTGCGAGAGTCCGGGCGTTTTCGAGAACGCGGGCCTGGTACTGCTTGAAGGCCGGCTGACTCGCCTCCCGGAAGCAGATCGCCTTGGCCGCGATGATGTGAACCAGCGGGCCCCCCTGTATCCCCGGAAAGGTCTTCCTGTCGAGATCCTTCGCATGGGCGCTTCTGCAGAACACCACGCCGCCTCGCGGACCGCGCAGCGTCTTGTGTGTCGTGGTGGTGACGAAATCCGAGGACGGGATCGGAGACGGGTGCAGTCCCGCGGCGATCGGTCCGGCGATATGCGCCATGTCGGTCATCACCAGCGCCCCGACCGCATCGGCGATGGCCCTGACGCGCGAAAAGTCGATGACGCGCGAGTAGGCGCTGGCGCCGGCGATGATCAGCTTTGGCCGATGCTCGAGCGCCAGGGCCTCCATCTCGTCGTAGTCGATCGTCTCCGTGTCGCGGCGCACCCCGTAGGGGACGATCCTGTACATCATGCCGGAGAAATTGAGCGGATGACCGTGGGTGAGATGACCTCCGTGGGAGAGGTTCATTCCCAGAACCGTGTCGCCCGGCTTGCAGGCGGTGAAGCAGACCGCCATGTTGGCCTGGCTGCCCGAGTGCGGCTGAACGTTGGCGTGCTCGGCGCCGAACAACGCGCAGGCCCGGTCGCGCGCCAGCCGCTCGACGACATCGACATACTCGCACCCGCCGTAGTAACGCCGGCCCGGGTAACCTTCCGCGTACTTGTTGGTGAACACGGTGGCCGCCGCGGCCAGCACCGCGGGGCTGACGAAGTTCTCGGAGGCGATCAGCTCGAGTGTTTCCTGCTGTCTGCGAATCTCCCCGTCGATCGCCGCGGCCACCTCGGGGTCGAACTCGACGATTGGATGGGTCATCGTTTCACCGTCTGGGTGGCCTCGAGCGCCTCGATCTTCTCCACGCGACGCTTGTGCCGCCCTCCTTCGAAGTCCGCGGCCAGCCACTCCTTCACGATATCCGCCGCGACGGCGGGCCCGATGATGCGCGCGCCCATGCATAGCACGTTGGCGTCGTTGTGCTGTCGGGACAGCCGCGCCGTGGTGACGTCGTGGCACACCGCGGCGCGCACGCCGCGAATCTTGTTGGCCGCGATCGCCACGCCGATGCCGGTGCCGCACAGCGCGATGCCCAGATCGGCCGCCCCCGATGTCACGCGGGCGGCCACCAGCGCGGCGAAGTCCGGGTAATCCACCGAGTCCTGGTTGAACGCGCCGACATCCTCCACCTGCAGCCCGGCTCCCCGCAAGTCACGCACGATGTCGTCCTTCATCGCGACCGCCGCGTGGTCGCATCCGACGGCCAGTCGAGGCTGTTTCATCTCCTGGTTCCTCCCATCACGAACGGGCCAAGAAGCCTTTCGTACTCGGATACCGCGAACAGATCGGTCATGCCGGCGATGTGGTCGGCCACCAGGCGAGCGTACCGCGCGTTGCCGCGGTAGCGGCGTCTCATCTCCGCGCCGATCTCCGCCGGCGGCAGGTCGCGAAGATAGCGGCCTCCATGCTCTTCCTTGAACCTCAGCAGCAGGTAATCGTCCGCCAGCCTCGGGTCGTCGGTGAGCGCTCGAAACAGCCCGCCAAGCAGATGCCTTGCCCTGGCGGCCACGCCGGAAAGCCAGGCTCCCTGATACAGATGCCGCGTCAGGAAACTCCTCAGTCCATCGTACAACCGGCGCACGGCCGGCGTCAGCCCTATCGTGCCCGGCCGGACCGCGCCGCGCGCCGCAATGAACGCCTCGTGAGTCTCCACTCCACTGGCCTTTGCCCAGGCTCTGAGCGAACGTCTCGAGTGATGGATGACCGAGGTCACCAGCATGTGAGTGAGACCCCGGTTGATGACGTTGGCTCGCATGAACAGCCCACCACGCCTCGGGCGGATGCGCCGGTGCAGCTCGGCGACGATCGGCAGGCTCTCCACCTCGGCGATCTCCAGATCGCCCGCGCGCAAGGCATCGTCGAGATCCTGCACCACCGAGGCCACTTCATCGATCACTCCGACCAGTTGCGCCTCGAAAAAGGGGGCCCATCCGAGGTGAAGCCCTTCACCCGCCGGTCCGTCCGGCCGGGAGCGTGCAGGCGCCTCCGGAGCGTGCTTGAGAATGCCTTCGCGCGTCGGATCAGTCAGGTTGACCCCCGCATGCTCGTACCGCTTCTCGATGAGATCCACGACCCGCAGGCTCTGCTCGTTATACCGGAACCCATGCCGGGATCCTCCGGCGCCGCCTCCAAGAAGCGCGGACAAGGCCGCTTCACCGGCCCTTGCAAAGGGGGGCATCCCCAGCTCATGACCCAGCGCGATCGCTTCGACCAGATCCTCGTTGAGCCCCAGACCGCGCGCCGCGGTGCGGGAAAGCTGGCTCACCTCGAGCGAGTGGGTGAGGCGGTCGCGGTACCTCTCAGCGGGGGGGAAAGCGCCACCGTGCGACTTGAGACGCAACCGGCGAAACGCCCGGGAGTGCAGGACCCGATCCCGGTCGCGCTGAAACTCGGTACGGTAATCGAAGATCCGTCCATCCCGCTCCAGAGGCAGCGCCCTTCGCGCCCGCGCGCTGCGCATGGCGTAGGGCGCCAGTCGATGATCCTCGTCCCTTTCCAGCTCTTCCCGGGTCAGGTCGGTTGTCTGTCGGGCCATTTGAGAGTCGCGGGGGGAAAGAACCGCGCGGCATGCTAACAGAACGGTCAGTCTTCGGCCACCACAGGCGGCGGGCCGGCAAGATCCTCATAGGCGACGGCGACGACCGCCCACATGAGCGGCCAGGTAAAGAACAGTCCCACCACGCAAAGAATGATTCCCGAGACGCCGACGATCAGCGCCAGAAGGAAGAACAGGGTCTTGGCGAGCAGATCCGTTCGGCCCTGCCCGAGCTTCCTGCTGGCCACCATCGCCTCGGGAAACATCATCCCCCTGTCGACGATAAACGGGAACACGAAGCAGAACAGCGCGCCAAGGATGATCCCCGGCACCACGCAAAGCATCAGACCCAGGCTGACCAGCAGGCCGAAGACGATTCCAGCGATGAAGGTGTTGCCGAAGTTGTCGAAGCCGCGGAAGAGATCGCCGGCGGTCACCTCCTGGCCCCGGCAGTGCTTCAAGGTGATCCAGACGATGCCGGCGATCGCCGGGCCGGTCAGCAGGCCGAAGGCCACAACCGAGATGAGCTGCAGCACGATCCCGCCCACCACGTAGGTGAACGGGTCGTTCCCCACGATTTGAAGGGCGCGCCCGAAATAGCCTCGCTCGATCACAGATCCTCGATGGGGCTCCGCTCGGTCGGCGCCGGCTCGCCTTCAGGCTTGAGGATCAGGTAGACGATCGACCCGGCCGAGGTGAAAAAGACGAAGGGGTAGACCAGGGTGAGAACGACGACCACGAGCAGCGAGACGCCGAGCAGCAGGCCCGACAGATCATAATGCCACGCCAGCTCCATCTCATCCGCGGTCATCGGGATGATCCTGGCGAAGGGGCGCAGGAAGACGCGAAAAAACCCGGGCAATGCCGCCAGTGTCTCGTCGAATTTCTCACCCATGATCGCCCCGCCCAGGAACATCGTGAGGTTCAGGCTCGCCCAGACCAGCCCGCCGAGAAGCACGGTCATCAGCCCGCCGACTGCCGCGACGAACGCTTCGTACAGCAGCAGGAAGAGTGGTTTGCGCCGCGCCAGCGCCACCACCTCGAGAATCGCTCCCACCGCGCCCACACCGCGGATGGCGACGATGGAGGGGTAGAGAAACGCCCCGAGCATGTGAATCGCCACCGTGAGCACCGCGGCAAGGCTCAGGAAGAACGCCAGCAGAAAGGAGGACGACCAGATGATCGGCCCGACTCCGGGGATGGACCCGACCATCGCCAGGAGCGACTCAATCCCGAGCATCAACAGCGCGATGCCGCCAAACGCAAGAGGAATCCCCGCCAGCGTGGTCCAGCGCTCTCGGGCGAACTGGGTGAGCTCCCCTGCGCCGATTCGTCGCTCTTCGAGCAGCTGGGTAGTGGCCATTCGGGCGATGAGGCCCGAGACGAACATGGCGATGCAGGTGGCAAGGATGGCGCCCAGCACCGTGAAGACACGATGGGCCGCCCGGTCCCGCGTGAGCAGACCGAGCCAGTTGAATGTCCCGTAGGCAAGCGCGGCTGCGGTCAGACCGATCGCCGCGGTGGCGAGTTTTTCGAGGTCGAAGGCCAGCCGGACGGCCAGCGGAACATCCTTGAGGCTCCACTGACGTCGAATCGAGGGGGAGGCTGAGAAGGTCGAGGGCTCTGATTGACCCGCCAAGTGGCCTCCTAAGTATTGAAGCGTAAACGATTAACGCGTACGCGGCGGGCTATCGTAGCTGAACGAACGAAACGAAGTCAACAGTTACGGTTCCGACCGGGCATGGGTGACCGATATGGCCAGGACCTGACCAGGCTGCCGGGCTGAAATCTCTGTCACAGCGGGTTTTTTCGTGTTGACGGGGGGAAGGTGTCGCGGTATATACGAACGGAACGAAATACCGCTTCCTGAAGAAAAAGGTTGGGGGGATTGCGCTCTCTTTGAGATATAGTGTCCGTTCAGGATGTTTTATTCAACATGGAGGGGGGTATGAAAAGAGTTCTTCGAGCGGTCGTAGGGTCGGCTTTGTGCCTGACTCTTGCGAGCGCCCTTGCAGTGGCCGCGCCTGCCCGCGACTCAAAGCCGCGCACACAGACGCCCGAGACGTCCTATCGGGTCGCTGATTTCGCGGTTGACTTGGTGGCCGCCATGGGCCACGGGCGTCAGACTCCGGAGAACGCGATGGCTACCCTCCGAAGCCGGGGCGTCACCGTCTCCAACCCGAGCAAGCCGGCGACCGAGTCGGATATCGTGGGAATGCTGTCGCAGGCCGGGATTACCGTGACGACCAAATCGCCCAACAAGCTCGTCGGCTCGTCGCAGGCCAATGAAATCATCAGGGCGTTCAGCCCGCAGCTCTCTTCGGCCGCTGGTTTGAGCACCGGTTGCTCGAACTGTGATGCTGGCGTCGGCTCCAACCCGAACGATGACTTCAACAACGGTAACGGCCGCGGTGGAAAGTTCAAGAGGAAGAAGAGGAACAGCCAGACTGGTAGCGACTAGTCTCGAGATCGCTCGTCGGCTGTTACATCGCTGACAGGAACAGAGTCCTTGAAATGACCGCCGGGTCGAAAGGCCCGGCGGTTTTTTTATGTGTGCTAAGGTTCCCCGCATGAAAAAGCTGACGGTGACACTGCTGGCGTGCCTGGTGCTTGGCCACCTGTCCATCATGGCCTTCGCGCAGGAGACCCCGCCTGCCGGAGATCCGAACCAGCCGGCCACGCAGGACACTCCGGCCCCCGAGTCCGACCAGCCGCAGGATCAGCAGGCTGAGCCGGTGCAGCCTCCGCCACCCGCCGTCCCGACCT
>DASROJ010000014.1:0-2942 GCA_035646975.1 Patescibacteria group bacterium | reverse complement strand
ATCCCATGTTTTTTCATCAGCGAGATGATGTCTGAGACGCCATCGGCCGGGCTGGCGGTGACCAGCGGCTGCCGTTTGCGTTCGAGCAGGTCCGACACCTTGCCCTGCCGGGTCTCGTCATCGAGAAAGGAGTTCTCCTTGAGCCACTGATCGTCGTACACCTTGCTCAGATACCTCGAGCCGGAATCCGGCAGCACGACGAGTATCGTCCTGGCTTCAGGGTGCGCCTTCGCCCACTTCAGCGCGCCCGCCACCGCGCCGCCACCTGAGCCGCCCGTGAACAACCCTTCCTTGCGGGTCAGCTCGCGCGCCGTGAGAAAGCATTCCTTGTCGGAGACCTGCACGACTTCGTCCACGAAAGAGAAATCGATGGTCGTGGGAAGAAAGTCTTCGCCGAACCCCTCGACCTTGTAGGTCTTGAACAGGTCGGGGATCTTGCCGGTGCGCCAGTAGTCGTAGTAGATGGAACCGACCGGATCGACGCACACCATCTTGATCGAGGCCTTGTGCTTCTTGAGCACCCGGGCGATGCCGGTCAGCGTTCCGCCGGTACCGGTGGCGACCACCACCGCGTCGAGCGCGTCGCCCATCTGGGCCCAGATTTCCGGGCCCGTCGTCTTCTCGTGCGCGAGCGGGTTGGACTGGTTCTGATACTGGTTGGCGAAAAAACAGTTCGGCGTCTCCTCGGCGATGCGCCGGGCCACCGAATAATACGACCGGGGATCCTCGGGGGAGACGGCCGTCGGCGTGGTGATGACCCGCGCACCGAACGCGCGCAAGGCCTTGATCTTCTCACCGCTGACCTTGTCGGGCATGACGAGGATCGTCCGGTATCCCTTCACGGCGCCAACCATGGCGAGCCCCATTCCCGTATTGCCCGAAGTGCACTCCACGATCGAGCCGCCGGGCTTCAGCAACCCCTTCTGCTCCGCGTCGGCGATCATCTGCACCGCGATCCGGTCCTTCACCGAGCTGCCGGGGTTCATGTATTCGAGCTTCGCGTAGAGGGTGCCGCCGCTGTCCGGGCGCAGCCGGTTCAGGCGCACGATGGGGGTGTTGCCGATGAGCGTCACCACGTCATCGAATACGTTCAGCATGGTCTCCCCGTCTCCCCATGGTTAATCATGGTTAATCATGGTTAATCGTGACAGGACTCGACCCGGACCGAAATCCTCAACGACGACATGACGGAAACACCCAGTGTCGCCGGCAGCGCCCGCCAATGCTGCTCCAGATCGGGGCATTCTACCGCGCGGGCCGCGCTTTTGCTCTTGACCCGTTCCATGCATGCCTGTATAAGGGCTTCCAGAGGCAGGGCGGCTGACTTGTCCAGCGCCGTCCGATTCCAGGAGCAAGACCTATCTCAAACCGTCCGTTCCGTTGCCGCCCCGAGACGTTGCCGCGGGGTCGAGGTGCGGCTTCGTCGCATCGGTCCAACGGCGCCACCGGAGCGGCCATCGTCAGCAGGGGGAGCAGGGAATGAGGTTCAGGCATCGCGCAGTCCTGTCAGCGCTCGCGATAGCTGCCTTCATCGTTGCGGGCAGCGGGTTCGCCGGCGCTTCCACGTTCCTGAAAGAGGACATCGCCAGCTTGAAAAAGCAATCCGAGGCGGTGGTCCACGCGAAGGTGGTCGATGTCCGCAGCTACTGGGATTCGGACCACGCCGTGATTTACACCGACGTCACGCTGGACATCAAGGGCCGGCTGCTCGGATCCTCCGACAATCAGATGATCGTCCGGGTGCCCGGCGGTACGGTGGGCGACTTCACCGTGGCGATGGAAGGCGCTCCGAAGTTCGACCTGGATGACGAGGTGGTGGCCTTCATCGCACGCTGGTATGACGGCGCGCCGATGGTGGCGGGCTACTTCCAGGGGCTCATGAAGGTCGAGCACGACAAACTGGGCAACGCCTTCCTCCACGGTGGCGTGGCGGATGGACTGGCCATGTCCGAGCTGGCGCGTCAACTGCGCCAGTCGGGACGGTAGGAGGCGACGATGAAAAACAAACTGGGAATGGTGGTCGCCTCTGTTTCTCTTCTCACGATGGTCTCTTCGGCGGTGTTCGGCTATGCGCTGCTGAGCCCGACACGCCGCTGGTTCACCACGCCGATCAACATCAGGGTTGACAGCGGCGGACTGGCGAGCGTCAACGATTCGAGCAATGGCGTCAGCGCCGCGGTGGCGGCGGTGAATGCCTGGAATGGCGGCGGCGTCAACGTCACGAGCGGTCAGTCGGCCAGCGTCTCCTACACCCAGGGTGATGGTCAGAGCGACATCCTGTTCTCCGACCCGCGCCATCTGTGCACCGGCTCCTGCATCGCCGCCACACTGACCGGCTATTACGACACCGGCCAGACCGGCACCTGCGGCGGCGTGAGCATGGTTCGCGTCACCGACGCGGACATCGCGTTCAACCTGAGCTTCAACTACACCACGGCGGCTGAGACCGCGGCCGAGGGCGGCTGCTCGAGCGAGATCTACCTCGAATCGGTCACCACCCACGAAGTCGGCCACGTGATCGGTCTTGGGCACTCGAGCGTTTCGGCGGCGCTGATGGCGCCGACCGTCGCCTATTGCGACAACAAGCAGCTCAACAGTGACGACACCGCGGGTCGCAACGCCCTGTACAACTGCACGCTCACCACGGGTGGCGGTGGCGGTTGCTCGGCGGCGGGTGCCAGCTGCACGGCGAACTCGGATTGCTGCTCGAACAGCTGCAAGGGCAAGCCGGGCGCGAAAACCTGCAAGTAGACAGATCTGTCGCTCGATGAAATGAGACGGCGCGGTGTTCCTTCGAGGGACGCCGCGCCGTTTGCGCGTCCAGCACCGTGCTAATGCGCGGACGCTCAGACGGGCGCCGACAGGTGATGCAGCATGCGATCGATGCCCTGCCGGAATTCTTCGGTCGGCGGCAGCAGGCTCACCACGAGGTGGCCGTCGCC
>DASROJ010000013.1:0-3981 GCA_035646975.1 Patescibacteria group bacterium | reverse complement strand
GCCCGGATGCGGCCGGCACGACTGACTTCGACCACCGGTCTGGAGCCGGCTGCATCCTCCTCGAAGCGTCCGGACGTCGGTCTCGCGCGCACTCCACCAGGAACCGGGCCTGCCCCTCCGCCGGATTCGATCGTCGCGCCCAACTCCCCCGCACAAGACCGCCGGATCGAACCGGGCGAGACCACGCAACACGATCTCGCGGGACCACAGCTCCTGATCCTGGGACCCGCGGTGGCTCTGCGCGGTGACGAGGTCGTCTACTCCATCATGGTGGAAAACGTCGGACGCCTGTCGCAGGCAGCGCTGGAGCTGGTGTTCGACCCCGATGTGCTCGAGTTCCTCGAGGCCACCGAAGGCCCCTTCCTCGCCTCCGGCGACACCGGCGCGCAGATCCAGGTGAGGGAGTCCTCTTCACCAGGCACCCTTCTGATCACCATCGCGCGACCTCATCCGACCGGCAGCGATCCCGGTGAGGGGCATTCGAAGGGCTCGGGTTCCACGCCGACCAGCGGGCTGCTCTGCGTGGTGAGGCTGCTCGCAAAGGGCGAGGGGGAAAGCGGCATTCGCCTGACGGGAAGTCGGTTGCTCGACTCCGCCGGTCAGGAAGCCCGCATCTCGCTCAACGGCATCCGCGTGGCGGTCCAGCCCTAGCTGGTAGGGCCCAGCGCATTGCTCTTGCCGCAATTGAAGGATAAATTCTCTGCTCGACGGAGGCGATTTCCGGCCTCCCCACACCAATGCAACGGTCGTACGGATCCGGAAAGGAAGCAGCCCGATGTGCGGGATTTGCGGCATTGCGGACTTCTCGGCCCCGGTCAGTCGCGGGGCCGTGGAACGGATGTCCGAGCTGTTGCGTCATCGGGGCCCTGATGACTCGGGGCTGGAGGTGGGTGGTCCCATCGGCCTGGGGATGAGACGACTCAGCATCATCGACCTTCCCGGCGGCCACCAGCCGATGACCAACGAGGACGGCTCGCTTCGCATGATCTTCAACGGCGAGATCTACAACTACCGCACGTTGCGCGAAGATCTGCTCAAGCGCGGACATACGCTGAAGACCGCCGGTGACAGCGAAACCATCCTGCACCTGTACGAGGATCACGGGCTGGACTTCGTTCACCACCTCAACGGCATGTTCGCCATCGCCATCTGGGACGCCGGCAGGCAACGCCTGGTCCTGGCCAGGGATCGGATGGGGGTCAAGCCGCTCTACTACGCGCTGGATGGAAAGCGCCTGGCATTCGCCTCCGAGACAAAGGCGCTGCTCGAGCTCGACTGGGTGGGGCGCACGCTGGATCCCGAGGGGATCGCCGCTTTCATGAATTTCTCCTCCATCCCTTGCCCGATGACCTGCTTCAAGGAGATACGCAAGCTGCCGGCCGGCCATCTTGCGGTCTTCACCGAATCGGGATTTGTTCAACAACGCTACTGGGACATCAGCTACGACAAACAGCGTCACCGGAAGCAGGATGAGCTGCTGGACGAAGTGGACCAACTGTTGCGCGATTCCGTTCGCCTGCGGCTGATCAGCGACGTCCCCCTGGGCGTTTTTCTCTCGGGTGGCGTCGACTCCAGCCTGGTTGCCGCGATGGCGGCCCAGTTCAGCTCGTCGCCCGTGGAGGTCTTCTCGATCGGCTACGGCAAGGAAGGCGCCTCGCAGGACGAGCTGCGCTACGCGGGACTGGTGGCCGCGCGTTACGGCATGAACCATCACACCCTGGTGCTCGATCCGGACGACCTGATCCGCGACATCGAGCGGGTCACCTGGTTTCTCGACGAACCGATCGGCGACCCGGCCGCGTTTCTCACGCTTGCCCTGAGCGAGTTCACCCGCCGCAACGTGACGGTGTCGCTTTCGGGTCTTGGCGGCGACGAGCTGTTCGCCGGCTACCGGCGGTATCTCGCCGTCAAGTACCAGTCGCGGCTGCGCAGGGTCCCCGCGTGGGTCCGCAACGGCGTCGTCAATCCGGTTCTCAACCTGTTGCCCGACAGCAGGACCAACCGCCTTCTGGATTCGGTGCGCATCGCCAAGCGGGTTCTCCGGATGATCGAAGAGGACTCGAAGACGACCTGGGCCCGGGCCGTGTCCTATCTTCCCGCCTATGCGGGCCCGCTGTTCGAAGGCTCGCTCGCGGGCGTCACGCGGCAGACCTTTCACAGCGCCGCCTTCGATGAGCACTGGGCCCGCGTGGCCCATCTGGATGACCCGGTCGACCAGGCGATGTACATGGATGAGAAAATGTATCTCGCGGACCAGCTCCTGCTGCTGCAGGACAAGATGAGCATGGCGGTGTCGCTCGAGGCGCGCGTGCCATTCATGGACTATCGCCTCGTCGAGCTGGCCGCGTCCATCCCGGCCTCGACGAAGATCCAGTCAACGATGCTCAAGGCGCTGCTCAAGAAGCTCGCCGAACGGTACGTTCCTCTCGAATGCATCTATCGTGAGAAAAAGGGATTCGCTCCGCCGCTGCTCAACTGGCTCAGAGGACCGCTGCGCGAGCAGGTGCACGATGTCCTCACTCCCACCCGTGTGAAACAGCGCGGAATCTTCAACGTGAACGCCGTGGAATGGCTCAAGAAGGAGTTCTACGAGCTGGGGCATGACCTCAGCATCGAGCTGTACCAGGTGTTCCTGCTCGAGATGTGGTTGAGGCTTTACGCCGACGGCGCGGGGCATCGGTTCGCCGGCACGGTCTCCACGGCGCGCACCGGACAGGTTTGATGCGGATCGCGTTGCTCGCGCACACCAACGCCCCCTGGACCCCCCATTACGCCAGGCACTTCCAGTCGGCCGGACACGACGTGCGGGTTTTCTCGTTCAGCCCCGATCCACTCCCCGGCGTCGAGGTCGTTCATCTGAGTGCGGCGGAATTGCCCGGACCACTTAAACCGCTGGGATTCGCGTTCACGCTGCCACGCGTCAGGCGTCTGCTAGACCAGTTTCATCCCGACGTGGTGTTGGCGACCTACATGTCGAGCAACGGGATGACGGCGGCTCTTTGCTGGAAAGGACCACTTGTCGTTTCAGCACGCGGCGGCGACGTCCTGCAGCAGGCATCGCACCTGCCCGGCGGTGTCCTGTTTCATGGGCCGATGATGCGCTTCGTCAGCCGGCACGCCACGACGGTGCACGCGGTCTCCGAAGAAATCGTGGAGAAGCTCGTGGCCTACGGCGTGCCCGCGGCCCGGATCGTCTGCTTTCCGATGGGCGTGGATTCCGACAGCTTCGCTCCCCCCGCTGATGCGCATCCCAGCGAAGCTCCGCTGCACATCATCTGCACCCGAAGGCAGGAGCCGGTCTACCGCACCGATACCCTGGTGAAAGCGCTGCACCTGCTGCGGCAGGCGGGCAGGAAATTTCGCTGCACGATGGCTGGCGGTGGCCCGCTGATGCGGGAGCGGTTGGAGCAGATCCGTCGCCTCGATCTTTCCGATGTCGTCACCTGCACCGACTACGTCCCGCACGAAACCATCCGTTCACTGCTCCGCACGGCCGACATCTATGTCTCGGCTTCCGCCAGCGATGGCACCAGCTCGTCGCTGCTCGAGGCGATGGCCTGCGGTCTGTTCCCCGTCGTCTCGCGGATACGAGCCAACGAACCATGGATCCGCGACGGCGAGACAGGTCTGTTCTTCCAGGTCGGCGACGCCGCCGGTCTGGGCCGGGCGCTGGAGCGCGCGCTCGATGACGCGTCATTGCGCGAGCGAGCCACTCTGACGAATCGCGCGCTTGTCCAGCGCGAGGCAAACCAGAAAACAAACATGAATCGCCTGCTCGAACTGCTCAGTGCCGCGGCAGGCACGAGGTGACATTCGCGGTCAATGCCGATTGACGGTGGTGGTGGATGACCGTATCAAAGGGGGCCATGGCACTTCTGTTGAAGCGTCCACGTCGCGGTCTCCGCGCGTTCGTTGTTTGTTTCCTGTGGCTCGCCTCCGCGGGACGCCCGCTCGCCGGCCAGGCTCCCCCGGGATTCCAGG
>DASROJ010000012.1:0-11404 GCA_035646975.1 Patescibacteria group bacterium | reverse complement strand
GCACCGGGATCGTCCCGGCAGGGCCGGCGTCGGGGAACCCCCGCATGACTCGCAGGCTTGCGCTCACCGCCCTCTTGCTGTTCGGGCCGTTGCTGGTCGCGGCCGCCCCGGCCCCCCGGCCTCCCGGTGAGCTGAGATTCTCCGCGGGCCTCTTCCGGCCGCAGGGGCCTCCATCGGTGCCGCCGGAATGGTTTCAGGACGCGGCGCTTCGCACGAGCGCTCGGGGTCACCGGTACCTGGTGGCCATCACCCGATCGTCTCTGGCGCCGGAACAGAAAGCGCAGCTCGAATCGCAGGGGGCCGAGATTCTCGGCTATGTCCCAACGCATGGCTACCTGCTTCGGACAAGACCGGAGACGGAGGAATCGCTCCGCTCTCTCTCCTTTGTTGATTGGCTGGGTGATCTGCCCGGCTATTACAAGGTGGGCTCCGACTTGTCGAAGTCGGCGGAGCGCCCCTCCGGCCCGACCCGGGTTCGCATCGTCCTGAGCGGGGGAGAACCCGCAACCCGGGTGCTCGACGCGCTGGCTGGACTGGATCCCCAGGGGCATCCCTCCGGCAAGGACGCCGCATGGCGCGTGGAGGCCACCGTTCCTGCCGGCAGGCTCGGTCACATACTCTCCCGGCTCGCCGGGCTGCCCGAGGTCGAGGCGATAGAGCCGGTGCGGCCGTTCCGCCTCTACAACCAGGATGGCGTCTGGGTCCACCAGTCGTTCGTCGGCCCGTCGCCGCAGCAGACACCGATCTTCGATCGAGGTATCTTCGGATGCGGCCAGACGATCGCGATGGGAGACACCGGGCAGGACTATGACTCCTGTTTCTTCCGTGACACCGCCGGCGCGCCCCCCTTCTTCAACTGCCTGACGGCGCCCTGTCCGGTGGGAACCCCCAACACCGCGCGACGCAAGGACATCATTTATTACAACTGGTCCGGCACCCCAACGGGTGACGACGACACCTGCCCGGCCACGCTCGGCGCGAGCGGACACGGCACGCACACCTCCGGCTCGGCCGCCGGGGATGCATCTCCGTACGCCAACTGCACGACGTTTTCCAGCGCAGGTCGCAACGGAGGCGACGGGCAGGCGCCCGGGGCAAAGCTGGTGGTCGAGGAGATGGGGGATGGTCTGGAGTACCTCAACGATCGCGGCGGAACGCTGTGGAACCTCGCGGACGTCGCTTATCGCACCGGGGCGCGGATTCACTACGATTCGTGGGGCGGCGGGTGCCAGGACGCGTTCGGAGAGTGCGTGCCGGGCTGCTCGATACCGTACGACTCGTTCGCGCGCGATGCGGATCTCGCGATGTGGAGCTATCCCGATCTGCTCTTCGTCGTGGCCGCGGGCAACGCGGGCCTGAGCTGCGTGGCGCCTGATGCGGTCGGCACTCCCGGCACCGCCAAGAACCCGATCACCGTCGGGTCACTCGGTCATGGCGTCAACGCCTCCACGCCGTCGGAGTTCTCCAGCAACGGTCCGGTGTTCGACGGCAGGCTCAAACCGACGCTGGCGGCGCAGGGCGAGTCGGTCGTCTCCGCCGCCTCCGACGCCGATCCCACCAGCAACAACTGCTCGACCTGCTCGCTCGACGGAACGTCGATGGCCACGCCGACCACCGCGGGGCTTGCCGCTCTGGTCCGCGAGTACTACACGGCCGGTTTCTACGCCACCGGGTCGCGCAACCCGGCCCAGGGATTCACCCCTTCGGCCGCGCTGCTCAAGGCGACGTTGATCGACGGCGCGGTCGCGCTGGGCTCAACGGCGCCGGCGCCCGACTTCCTTTCGGGCTATGGAAGGATCCTGCTCGGCTCGACGCTGACCTTCACGGGCAGCCCTGTCGGGCTTCGCGTGGACGACCACCGCGAAGGGATTGCCACGGGCAGTCTTGTCACCCATGCCTACGATGTGACCGCCGGCACGCCGCTGCGCGCCACGCTGGTCTGGACCGACTACCCGGCGGCGCTCAACGCCGCGGTGGCGCGCGTGAACGAGCTGAAGCTCGAGGTGATCGATCCCGATGGCAACGTGTGGTTCCAGACACTCGACCCCGGCACCGAGTCGCCGATCCAGACGATGAATCCCTCCGATCCCCACGACCCGGTCAACGTGGAGGAGCGTCTGGTCTTCTCCGCCCCCGCAGCCGGACGCTGGGTGGTGCGTGTGAAGGGGGTCGATGTCGCGATGGGCCCGCAACCGTTCGCGCTGGTGGTGCACGGAGCGATCGCCGACTGCCCGGCGCCGGCGGCGCCAGCCGCCCCCACCGTCACAGCTCCCGCGGACAACCAGGCCCAGGTCTCCTGGGGAGCGGTGAGCGGAGCCAACGCCTACAACGTCTACCGCAGCCTCGGCGCCTGCCCGGCGGGTCCCTGGGTGCCGGTGGCCACGGGTGTGAATGGCACCTCGTACCTCGATTCCACGGTATCCGGGGGCGCGACCTACAGCTACTACGTCGTCGCCGCGTCGGACGCGGCGGCTCAATGCGAGTCGGCGCGATCGGCCTGCGCTTCGGTCATGACCACGGGAGACTGCTTTCTCGATCCGGTGTTCCAGGGGATCGGCTCGGCCGGCAGCGCGGGGCTGAGCGGCTGCACCGTCAACCTGGGCTGGAGTCCCGCCAGCCCGTACTGCGGCACCGATGTCAGGTACAACGTGTACCGGAGCACCGCCGCGGGGTTCACCCCTGGACCGTCCAACCGGATCGCCCGATGCGTCGCCGGCACCGGCTACGCCGACTCGGCAAACCTCGCCTCCGGGACCTCATATCACTACATCGTTCGTGCCGAGGACGCCACGACGGGTCACGGCGGGCCGTGCCGGGGGGGCAACGAGGAGACAAACCTGACCGAGGCGGTCGCCTCTGCCGCGGGTCCGGTGGCGCTGGGCACGTTCCAGGATGACGCGGGAGATACCGGTGCAGCATCGTTTACCCGTGCCGCGCCCTGGACCGTGGCGGCCACCGGAGGCAACCTGGGCCCGCATGTCTACACGGCCGCCAGCTCGGCCGGCGTCTGCGCGGATTTGACCAGCCCGGCCATCACGCTGGCCGACCCTGGACAAGGTCCGATTCTCTCCTTCGCCACCATTCATGACCTGGAGTACGACCCGTTCGGATTCTTCGGCGCTGGAGGATCGGTGGGGCAGGTGGAGATCGCGACAGGTCCGGCCTTCACCAACTGGACCCGCGTGCCGCTGACACCCGACTACCCGGCGCTGGTCGAGTTCCCGTTCAACAACTGCGCCTCGACGGGCAACATCACGACCTATTTCAGCGGCACCAACATGGTCTACAAGACCTACACCGCATCGCTGGCGAACTGGGCGGGTGGCGACGTGAGGATCAGGTTCCACCTGTCGGGCGACTACTTCTACCCGGGTGGCAACTGGTGGATCGATGACATCAAGATGACAAAGGCGCTGGTGCCCGGCTCCTGCACGATGCTGACACCCGGACCGCCGCCGATACCTGACGGCGCCTCGGTGCCCGGCCAGCCACTTACCGTGACGCTCAGCGGCACCGATCTGCTGCTGAGCTGGGACGCGACGAGCTGCCCGGCCTCCGCGGTCAACATCTACTGGGGAAATCTCGGCAGCTACTCGAGCTTCGCCGGTGGCTTCTGCGACCTGCCCGCCAACGGCGCCGCGACGATCGCGCTGTCGGGTAACGTCTGGTTCCTCGTCGCGGGGACCGACGGCGGCGGCACCGACGGCAGCTGGAGCCGCAGCGCCCAGGGCGGCGAGCTGACCTATGCCGGCGCGCCGGCCGCCTGCCCGGCCATCACCCACCATGACCCGAGCGGTGGCTGCCCTTAACGTGCGCGCCGCACCGGGTGGAGATGGTGCCGGAGGAGGGATTCGAACCCTCGTGAGGCTAGGCCTCGGGGGATTTTGAGTCCCCTGCGTCTACCAGTTCCGCCACTCCGGCGCCTCAAGAGCCTAGCATCTTCAATCCGACAGGTTTCGAGTCACGCGATCAAGGCTGTTCGGCTCGGCGAGGAAGATTCCCGGGATCGACAGGATGATGTCTCCGCCCACGACGCTGTACGTTCATGGCGCGCGTCTCTCCGGGCTGGCGGAAGGGCAATCCTAGACCGGGGTGCGAATGGGAGTCAATGCGCCTGCCGGTTCAGGTGGCCGATGGTCCAAGACGCTCCAGCGTCGCGCCGGGAATGTCCAGCGTCCTCACCGGGTAGGGGATGACGATCCCCTCGGAGCGGTAACGCTTCCGCAGCCGCTTGATGAACTCGTGCCGGACGAGCACGCCATCGGGATAGCTTTTCGAGCGGAGCACCACGTCGAGGCTGATGCTCGAGTCACCGAAAGCCGTGAACCGCACGAATGTCTGGAACGCGGGCACTCCGCCTTCAACCTGGCGCATCACCTCGTTGGCCACCTCGATGGTCACCCGTTCGACCAGGTCGAGGTCGCTGTCATAGTGGATGCCCAGCGTCACCGTGATGCCGGTGTCCGACGCGGGCAGCTCGTAGTTGGTGATGACGCTTTCAACCAGCTTCTGGTTGGGCACGATGAGCGTGGCGTTGCTCCGCAACCTGATGCGCGTGCTGCGCCAGCCGATCCTCTCGACGATTCCCTCCTGGCCGGACTCCAGCCTGACGTACTGGCCCGGCTCGATCGCCTTGTCCGCGAGCAGGTGTATGCCCGCGAACAGGTTCGCCAGTGTGCCCTGCAGGGCGAGTGCCACCGCGAGGGACCCCACGCCCAGCGAGGCCAGCAGGGGAGTGATCGAGATCCCCATCGAGTCGAGCAGGATGAGCCCGCCCAGGGCGACGATCAGTCCTCGCACCAGCCCGGTGACCACCCCACGGGCCTGGCTGAGAAACGGAATGTGCGCGCTGTAGATGTCGATGAGCCCGCGCGCGAGGCGGTCGACGAGCCAGACGAGCGCCAGGATGAAAATGCCCTTGTACAGCAGGTCATTGGTGGCGTCGGCCTCTTCGGTCAGCGGCAGCAGCCGGCCGAGAAGCTGCAGGCCCGAGGCGACGATGATGAGATTGAGCGGGCGGCCCGCGGCCTCCAGGAACAGGTCGTCCATGCGGGTGGCGGTGCGGGCAGCCAGTCGCTGAACGATCTTGAAGAGCCTCCTCTTGAGAAAAAGCAGCGCCAGGACCATCGCGAGGCTCGCGAGGGGGCCATAAATCAACGGTTGCAGCAGATACTCGCGGAAATCCATGTCACTCTCTTCCGATATCCGCCGTTGAGCGGTGTATACTGACGATACCTTCCAGGAGGGCGCCGTGCCCGACACCCGGATCGAGGAAATCCTCCGAACCGACTCTATCAGATCGATGGGGATCGAAGCTGTCCCCTCGGTTGCCGCCTCGACGAGACTGCGCGACGTGATCACGATCATGCAGAAGCGCAGGGTGGCCGCCGTCGTCGTCACCGACGGAGGGCGCGTGGTCGGCATCTTCACCGAGCGCGACGTGCTCAACCGCATCGTCGGGCTCGCCCTGAACGAAGACCTCCCCATCACAGAAGTCATGATGAGCAACCCGAAGGTGCTGTCGCCCGAGGATCGGATCGCCGACGCGGTCCGCCTGATGACCGACCGTGGCTACCGGCACATCCCGCTGGTCGATGGGGGCGGTGGCGACGCGGGGATGATCTCCGCGCGCGATATCGTGGAGTTCATCGCGCAGCATTATCCGAAGGAAGTCTTCAATCTGCCACCCGAGCTGGACCAGATGGCTCGCCGGCCGGAAGGAGGGTAGGGATGGACTGCCCCGGCTGCGGGCACGACAACATCCCGGGGGTTTTCGCCTGCGAGGAGTGCGGCATGGATCTCGCCGGGCTGGACATTCCCGGCGGCGCGGCCATGGATGGGCTGAGGCGGCACATCATGCGGGACCCGATACGCAGGCTCGCGCCGCTCAAGCCGCTGGTCGTCACTCCGTCCACCACGATCTGGGACTGCATCCGCATCATGCGCGAAGGCCGGCACGGCAGCGTGCTGGTGGTGGACCGCGACGCGGGCGGAACCCTCGTCGGCATCTTCACCGAGCGCGACGTGCTGCTCAAGGTCTGGGGGTCGGGGCTCGATATCAACACGTCGCCTGTCAGCCTGGTCATGACGCCCAATCCGGTTGCCCTGAAAGAGGATGACATCCTCGCCTACGCAATCCATCTGATGGCGGTGCGCGGCTTCAGGCACATCCCGATTGTTCGCGACGACAGCCCGGTGGGCTTCGTCTCGGTGCGCGGAATCCTCCGGTACATCGCGGACCAGGTTCTCGTCAAGGAATAGACTTCGCATGAGGCCCACCGGCGTGCGGCTTCACGAATCACAGGCTAGGATGCCTGTATGGATCCGAGCCTGGAGCTGGTTGACCGGGACCTTGCCGAAGCGATGATCGAAGGCCGTGAAGGGGCGTTCGAGCAGTTCGCCGAGCGGCACGGCGCCGAGATACTGGGCTTCGCGCGCCGAATCTGCAGCAAGTACGCCGAGGAGGTCATGCAGGAAACCTTTCTCAAGGCCTACCGTTCGGTGAAGGACCTCAGGGACCCATCGGCGCTGAAGTCGTGGATTTACCGGATCTCGGTTAACGAATGCCGGAAGCTCCACAATCGGGACCGCCGCGACAAGGTGCTCGAGATCCCGCTGGAGGATGTGCTGCCCGGCGCCGATGGCGAAGCACGCAACGGAAAACTCGCGGACTGGTCCGAGGTGCCTCTCGATCGCCTGCTCCAGGGCGAGCTGAAGGAAAAGCTCGACGAGGCGATCCAGCGGCTTCCCGATGACTTTCGGATCGTCCTCGTACTGAGGGACATGGAAGGCTTCAGCACGACGCAGACCGCGGAGATCCTCGAAATCGGCGAGCCGCTCGTCAAGGTGAGACTGCATCGCGCCCGTCTCGCGGTTCGGAAGGGTCTCGCCCAATACCTGAGCTACAGGTCCGCATGAGCCGCGAGACGCGGATCGAATGCCGTGACCTCGCGCTGAGCGTTTCCGAGTACCTCGACGGAGAGGTCCAGGATCCGCTGCGCGGCCAGATCGACCTGCACCAGGGTGACTGCCCCGGGTGCCGACACCTGATCACGAGCCTGAGCCGCACGATCGAGGGAATCCGTGGCCAGCCGCGCGAGGCGCATCCGGTGCGTGTGAAGGAGCTGCTGGCACAAACGATGCGGCGCGCCCGGGGCGACCTTTCCTGAGCCGCAGGCTTCGCTGGATCAGCCCGCCTTCGAGCCGGAGACTCCGTTGGCGGCCCGCATGAAGCTGGTCCTGAGCTTGCGTTTCGCGGCGAATTCGATCTGCCGGATCCGCTCGCGGCTCAGGCCGAGCTTCGCGCCGATCTCCTTCAATGTCCGGGCATCCTGTCCGGCGAGCCCGAACCTCTGCTGCAGGATCTCCTGTTCGGTGCGCGACAGGGTGGCAAGCCCCCGGTTGAGACCCTCGATGTCTTCCCGACAGATCAGCTGCCGGACCGGATCCACGGCATCCTTGTCTTCGAGGCAATCCAGCAAGGTGCCGTTCTGATCGTCATGTCTTATCTCATCGAGAGAGATGCGGCGCATCCCCGAGCGCGGCGGGACCGGACCGCAATCGACACAGCGTGCATCGGTTGCGGCGTGACCGTGGCTGGCCCGGGATGTTTCATCGTCCGCCTTCAGGCGGGCCACCTTCCGGCGCTGGTAATCGGGCACCCGGATGGTCGAGCCCTGTTCTTCGAGGGCGTTGTACAGCGATTTCCTGATCCACCAGACGGCATAGCTCGTGAACTTCACTCCCTTGCTGTGGTCGTACCGGTTGGCGGCCTGCATCAGCCCGATGTTGCCTTCATTGAGAAGGTCCTCGAACGGGACCCCCCGGTTCCGGTAGGCACCCGCTATCTTCACGACGAAAAACAGGTTCGACAGCACCAGCTCCTCGGGCTTCTTTCCGGCATCCGGGTCGGGCTCGCCGGAGCCCTCTCCATCGGCACGCACGGTCCGCGGCTGGTAGGCCGGTATTTCGCGAAGGTATCGCTTCAGAGACCGGGTAGTGCTCGTCCGGGCGCTGCTTTTCATCATGTGAGTATTCCTTCCTCGGTCCTTGTCGGGCAGTGACCATCATGCACACGTCCAGCGGTTGCACCATCCGATCGATCCACGGAACCGCCGCTGCCGATCTTCCGCGTTGTATGGATAGAGATATCAACTGAGAGGAAACGTTACACTGCCCCACTAAGGTGTTTCCGGGCAGACGGTTGCGGTGTTCAACCGAGGGGTGTCAGGCCTCTCGCAGCGCGGTGATGATGGGCAGCCGGGCGGCGCGCACGGCCGGGATCAACCCTCCGACCAGCCCCATGACCAGGGCGAAAACCAGGCCGGAAACCATGATGGCGGGGGTGGCGCGGAACTGCCAGGTCACGTCGGTGAACGAGCTGAAGTTGGTCGTCGAGAAGGTGAACTTCTGGAGGAACAGCGCCGGGACGCAGGCCACGAGGCCGCCGGCCAGCGACAGAAGCATCGATTCGATCATGAAGCAGGCGAGGATGGATCTTCTCGGAAACCCGAGCGCCCTGAGCGTGCCGATTTCCCTGGTGCGCGAACCGACGAAGGCGAACATCGTGACCATCGCGCCCATCACCGCGCCGAAGCTGAACAGCACGATCAGGACACCACCGAGGGTCGAGATCAGGGCGGTCAGGGCTGAAGACGACGCCTCGTAGTACGCCTGCTCCCGCTGGATCTGGAGATTCAGCCTGGGGTCGGCGTCGAACTTCGCCTGCACCGCGGCCAGGTCGAGGTTGGGATCTTTCATGGCGAAGGTGACGGACGAGTAGCCCCCTTCGCGACCAAAGGCCCGCATCAGCAGGTCGGCGTCGCCCCACAGCTCCGATTCGAAGGACGACCCGCCGGCCTCGAAGACGCCGACCACCTGCCACGCGAGCCCTCCCATCGAGATGCTGCCGCCGGCCTGGCAGTCCTTGAATCCGGCCGCCGCGTTGCGGCCCGCCATGATCTCCGGCTTGCCGGCTTCGGGAGCGCGCCCTTCGATGATTTTCACCTGGCGGCGCAGCAGCAGAGATTCGGGCGAGATGCCGCGCACCGTGACGTTGGACCCGGATCGCGCGTTGACCTGCCCGCGTCGAAGCAGGTTCACCCCCACCACGCACTCCGCCGTCACCATCGACCTGCCTTCGGGCCCCACGGCGATTTCGGGCAGCGTCTTGACCACGTTGACGCTGTCGCGTGGAATCCCGCTCAGCGTCTCGGAAGGGGAACTCTTGCGCAGGACGATCGCGTTGTCTGGCGACCCGCTGGCGACGAGCGCATAACGCAGCCCGTGAACGAGCATCATCACCACGACGAGCACGCCCACCGCCAGCGCGATGCCGGCCACCGTGAGTCCGGTGCTCACCTTGCGCACCCAGAGGTTGCGCAGGTTGTAGACGATCGGGATTCCCAGGATCACGTCAGCCCACCTTTCTCAGCGCGTCGGCAATCGGGATCCGGATGGCGCGGGCCATCGGAACCAGACAGGCAACCAGTCCGGCTGCCATGGCCAGCCCGATCGACTCGCCGATGGTCAGCGGCGTCATTTCGAAAACGGGAAATATCTGTCCCATGTTCTGCTCGACGAACTTTCCCACGAAGGCGATCATGGCGAACGCGATGGCGCAGCCCACCGCGGCGCCGAGGAACGAGACGAACAGCGCCTCTCCGCCGATGAGCGCGCCGAGGTGCATGGCACGGAACCCGAGTGTCTTGAGCACGCCATACTCGGTGACCCTCTCTCGCGCGGCCATCGCCATGGTGTTGGCCATGATCAGCAGGATGATGCCGATGACGATCCATGCCGCCATCTTGATGATGGTGATGATGGTTCCCATCATGGCCACGAACGAGAGCTGGAAATCCTTTTCGGTCTCGGTGAGCGTCGGCGAGGAGGAGTTGATGAACAGATCATCGACATCCTTGCTGATGCGGCCGGCGTCCTTGGGATTGTCGATGCCGACGACCCACCACCCGATTTGAGATCCCCTGCCGAACTGTCTGAGGCGCTCGTCCACCAGCTTCCAGTGGAAGTACATGGTCGTCTCGTCGGTCGTCCGCTCCCGTCCCGTGTAAATCCCGTCGATGATGAAATCCCAGTTGCCGCTGAAGATGGTCCCGGTGATGGTGATCCGATCGCCAATCTTCCAGCCATAGCGCTCGGCCAGCTTGCGACCCACCACCGCGCCCTGAAGATCCTTGTTGAACGACGCTTTCTGTTCGGGCGCCAGCAGGAACTCGGGATAGATGTCCCACATGACATCGTCGACGGCAATCTGCCCGAAGAACTGCTTCGGGTCCTGATAATAGCCGCCGAACCACATTCCCCAGGAGACCTGCTTGACGCCTTCGATCTTCTCGATTTTTTCCTTCTGCGAAAGCGGCAGCAGATTGAACAGCGACACACGGTGCCGCGTCACCAGCCGGTTCGGGCTCGAGGCCTCCGAGCCGATGTAATAGGCCGCCAGCACCGTCTGCAGGAAGGCAAAGGCGATGACACCCACCGCGATCCCCAGGATGGTCAGCAGCGTGCGGACCCGGTTGCGCACGCAGTTCTTCATGACCAGCAGGATGATCTGCGGCATTCAGGTCAGCACTCCCTTGTCCAGGTGCCTGATCGTGTGCGCCTTGGCCGCCGCGCGCGGATCGTGCGTGACCATGACGATCGTCTTGTTGAACTCCCGGTTGAGCCGCTCGAGAAGCTGGAGTATCTCCTCGGCCGATTTCGCGTCCAGGTCTCCCGTGGGCTCGTCGGCCAGCAGGAGGGTCGGATCGGTCACGATGGCGCGGGCGATGGCGACGCGCTGCTCCTGCCCGCCCGAGAGCTGCCGGGGAAAATGCTGAAGCCGGTCATCGAGCCCGACGATCCCGAGCGCCGCGCGCACATGCTGGTCGCGCTGTTTCCTGGACAGCTTCGTCAGGGTCAGAGGCAGCTCGACATTCTGATAGGCGGTCAGCACCGGGATCAGGTGGTAGAACTGGAAAATGAAGCCGACGTGACGGGCGCGCCAGCGGGCCAGGTCGCTCTCGTTGAGCCTGGTGATCTCGATGCCGGCAACCTTGATGCTGCCGTGGCTCGGCCGGTCGATGCCCGCGATCAGGTTCAACAGCGTCGTCTTGCCGGATCCTGACGGACCCATCAGCGCAAGAAAATCCGCCGCCTTGATCGAGAGATCGATCCCCTCGAGAACCGGAATCTTCAGACTGTCACGGTAGTAGAGCTTCGTGACCCCTTCGACGCGGACCACCTCTCCGGACCCGGTCGCGATCGGAAGCCCGGCGGCCTCCTGCGGCTGCACGCTCATTTGTCGATTCCCCCCGTTGGGCTGAGTTGGGCACCAGAATATCCGATTCGTCGAAAGGGTCAAGATCCCGGCCTGACGAATGGAATCGCCAACGTGGGGAAAACG
>DASROJ010000011.1:0-8048 GCA_035646975.1 Patescibacteria group bacterium | reverse complement strand
CGGGGGCCGCGGATGGGATCGCCCCGGCCATGCTGAGCCGGTTTCCCGGCGCCCGCGCGCTTCCCGGACGCGACCCGGTGAAGTTTCATCTCTACCCCGGCAAGACGGGGTATGACGGCTCGCGCCGGTTCTGTCTCGACGCCTTGACGCCCCTGCCCCCGCGCGCCTTCCTGATCGCCGATTACACGCTCAACGAGCCGCTCAACTACACGCAGATCGTTTACGGCGTGCGCCCCGATGTCGAGGTCACCTATGTCTCGCCGCGCAACCAGCTCAGGCGCGCCCTTGAGCTCACGCAGGACTCCCGCCGCGTATATCTTGCGGCACGGGACGGGTTCTATGACACGGACGGGCTCTCCACGCGGTTCGAAATCCGGCCTTCGGGCCCGGTTTTCGAGCTGATTCCGCGCTAGCCGGCTTTTCTCCCCAGGTGCCGGCGGCGGCCAGCCTCCCGGCAGACCGACATCTCGGACAGGCCCGAAAAGAGGTAAGCCGACGTTGCCGATTGGCCGGAGACGGCGGCGCCGGGCCGTCCCGAAATCCCTCCCGGGGCTGGCATCGATGCGGTGCACGACCTATGTTTCTCACGTCAAGAATTATTGAAATCGGCTCC
Organism: Patescibacteria group bacterium; assembly: GCA_035646975.1. Lineage (GTDB taxonomy): Bacteria > Acidobacteriota > Polarisedimenticolia > JACPZX01 > DASXTC01 > DASROJ01. Next base: position 7,435 of record DASROJ010000011.1, on the reverse strand, counting down.
GCCCGCATCCGCTGACTCGATTCCGCTTCATCGAAGTCGGACGGAGCCGAGTTGGACAGGCCGCTCGTGCACGTCGCCCCTGACGTCCCCCTCACGGGTGGCCCAGAAGGAAGGCCGGCTGCGACCGACGGCACGAAGGGCGCGGCCGGCCTTTCGATTTTCCCGGCCGACTCATGCTCGCGCCCCTTGACTTGGGCTGCATGCCGGGCAAAGATTCGGCGATTCTCAACCCCGCATGGAACCTCAATCCAGAATCATCAAGGAGGCCCACGTGAAGAGCACGCTCATCAGTGTGATGCTGCTGGCGTTGCCGGCCGGCGGCCTGGGGCTGCTGATGGCCGCTGTCGACCCGTCGCAGACGAAGCCGCCCGCCGAGCCCGAGCACATCCAGGTGCAGCACATCCTCATCGCCTTCACCGGCACGCTGCCGGGCAAGCCAATCTCGCGAACGCAGGAAGAGGCCAAGAAGCTGGCGTACGACATCCTGGCCCGGGCGAAGAAGGGTGAGGATTACGATGCGCTGGTGTCGAAGAACACCGACGACTCGGCGCCCGGCATCTACGGGATGTCGAACCTCGGCGTTCAGCAGGCTCAGGGGGAGTATCCCCGGGAGCGGATGGTGCCGGCCTTCGGCAACGTCGGCTTCAAGCTCAACGTTGGAGAGATCGGCATCGCCGACTACGATCCGAAGAACAGCCCGTTCGGCTACCACATCATCAAGAGGGTGAAGTAGCGGGCCATGACGCGCAACGCCGGCGAGCTGGAGCGGCTCGGCCTCGATGGGATGGATTACCTCGTGCTGGGCATCGACGCGCCGGGCTTCGAGGATCTCACCCCGCGCCAGCGGGTGCTTGCCTACTTTCTCTACCGCGCTGCCGTGGCGGGTGACCGGATATTCACCGGGCAGAACCATCGATACGCCCTCGAGATCACCGATCTGCTGGAGAAGATTCTGCTGTGCTCCGACGGTCTCGACGCCACGGCAAAGGCGGCCGCTCATGACTACCTGAAGTACCTCTGGATCAACCACGGCCAGTACGATCACGACAACCACGTGAAGTTCGTGCCGCGGACCCTGACGCCTGATCTGCTCGCAACCGGCGCCGCGCACGCCGCCCGCCGCGGTGTGGACATGCAGCTCGCCCCTGGCGAGGACCTTCAGGCGAAGCTGGCCCGCCTGCGGCCCCACATCTTCGACAAGGAGGTCGAGCCGGTACAGACAAACCAGAAGGAAGGCGAGGACATCATCGCCTCGAGCGCGGTGAACCTGTACGACCCGGGGATCACCGCGGCGATGCTCGAGACGGTGGCGCCTGAATGGAAGCAACGGCTCAACGTCAAGTTCGAGCTGCATGAGGGCAGCATCGCGCCCCGCGTCTACCGGGTCGGCGGGCTGTACGGCGACGACCTGGCGACGGTGTCGTTCTTTCTCCAGAAGGCGCTCTCGGTGGTGGAAAGCGACGACCAGGGCGCCGGACTCACCGAGCTGATCGAGCACCTGCGCACGGGGGAGGAAGAGGCGTTTCGCCGCTACTCCGTTCACTGGCTCACCTCTTCCACGACGATCGACTATCTCAACGGGTTCATCGAGCAGTACATCGATCCGCGCGGCGTGATCGGTCAGTACGAGGCCAACGTGAGCTTCGTCGCCGACTCGACGCTGATCGGCAGGCTGGCGGACAGCGCGGTGTATTTCGAGCGCAGGATGCCCTGGCCGGACAAGTACAAGCGGGAAAGGATCGACCGTCCGGTGGCCAACGTGGTCAACGTGCTGGTGGAGACCGGCGACGGCGGTCCGGTGTCTCCGGCAGCCTACAACCTGCCCAACTACGCCGACCTCTGCAGGAACCACGGCAGCAAGAACATCGTGCTGCGCAACATCGAAGGCGCGAGATCCCCCCGGGTGCAGGAGGCGCTCTACGAGGAGTTCTATCTCCCCGAATTCCGGGAGAACATCCGCCGGCATTTCGACGAGGGGCGCAAGTGGACCGTCTACATGCACGAGGTCATCGGTCATGGATCCGGGCAGGTCGACCCGGCGCTGACGGCGGATCCCCGCACGGTGATCGGGCGCGCCTACTCGTCGCTCGAGGAGTGCCGCGCCGACCTGGTCGCCCTCTACCACATCTTCGACGACCGTCTGGTGGAGCTGGGAGCGTTTTCGGCTTCCGAGAGAAGCGGCATCATCGAGGCCGCCTACATGGGTTTCCTGCAGGGGCACATCGTCCGCTACCGGTCGATACCGGAAGACACGGTGCGCGAAGCGCATCGACGCGGCGGCGAGCTGGTGCTGCAGTACCTGACCCGGGGGGGGCCGACAGGGGACCGTGACTTCGGCGTGAAGCTCGTGCGCCGTGACGGAAAATCGTTCGTCCAGATCAGCAACATCGACAAGGCGCGCCAGGGTGTCGCCGAGATTCTTGAAAGGCTGCAGACGATCAAGTCCACGGGCGACGAAAGGGCGGCCACCGAGATCTTCGACAGGTTCGGCACGCACCTCGATCCGGCCATCCGCAAGGAGATCTCGGCCCGCGCCGAGCGGCTCCGGATCCCGCGCGTCACGGTGTTCGTCTTTCCGAGACTGGAGCCGGTGCTGTCGGCCGGCAACGTGGTGGATGCGACCCTGCACCTGGACGAGGACCTGACGGCCCAGCAGCTCCGCTACCGGAAGGAACGCTTCAGCACCTCGATCCCCTAACCGGCTCCGGTCGTCTTCGACGCCCCGAGCCATTCGCCCACCGCCCTCATGCCGGCGTCGAACGGGATCCGCGGGCTCCATTCCAGCTCCCGCCGTGCGCGCGCGATGCTGTAGGTGCAGCGGGCGGTGAGCAGCCGCAGACCCATCCGCGAAAGCGGCGGACGCCTGCCGGTGAGGCGCCCGGCCGCCTCGAGCATCAGCACCGCGGGCCAGGCAATCGGGGAGGGGAGCGAGAACTTCGGCGGCGAGCAGTCCGCCGCGGCCGCAAGGGCGCCGAGGTAATCCTTCCAGGTGACCGGCGCGCCGTCGGTGACGATGTAGTCGCGGCCCGCCGCCTCCGGCCGCGCCAGCGCCGCGGCGATCGCGTCCACCAGGTTGTCCACGTAGGTGGTGTTGATCAACCCGCCGCCACCGCCGATCAGGATCATCCGGCCCGATTTCATCGAATCGACCAGCTTGACCACCCACTCGCCGGCGCGGGGGCCGTAGACATCGCCGGGCCTGAGGATCGTGGAGGCGAGCCCCTCGGCGTGAAAGCGCTTCACGAGCGCCTCGGCCTCCATCTTGCTGTCGCCGTAGGGCAGACCGATGTGCCTGAACGGCGTCGTCTCGTCGATGTCACGAGCCGCCGGCATGCCGTAGACGCTCACGCTGCTGATGTAGATGAACCTCGAGACCCCGGCCGCCACCGCCCAGGTCGCGATGTTGCGGGTCCCTTCCACGTTGATCCTGCGGTACTCTTCGGCCCCACCCCAGCCACCCATCAGGGCCGCGCAGTGGACCACCGCGTCGGGGCGCAGGCCGTCCAGCGCGCGAGCCATTTGCGCCAAGTCGGTGATGTCGGCCTGGCGGATCTCCACGCTGGCCGGCGAAAGATGCGCGTATTGCCGGCCCGGAAGGTCCATCGCGACGACTGTCCGGCCCTGCCCGGCGAAGATCTGCGCCACGCGTCCGCCGATGAACCCGGCGGCCCCGGTGACCAGCACGACCTGGCTGCTCCTGGACACCCGTTCCTCCCTCAACAGTCGCGCGGCCATCCCGCCGCCCTGCCACTCCCTGCCACTCCCCGCCACTCAAAGACGCGCGCGGCAGTCTACTATGACCCCCTTTGCCTTGCCCCTGCCTGGTCGCCCTGCTATCCTGACCCGTTCCCGCCCATTCACCGGAACGGTCCCACGACGCCGCGGAGAGGTGCTGGAGTGGCTGATCAGGGCGCCCTGCTAAGGCGTTACTCGGGTAACCGAGTCGGGGGTTCGAATCCCCCCCTCTCCGCCAGCGTGCCGCCCCCTCAGGCGGTCGAAGCAGGATATCGATGCAGGAATTCGTTGCGTGCGCTAGACTGGCTCCGCTGAACCCCGCAATCGGAAGTTGCCAGGTTGTCAACGTGGTAGGTTCATCCCGCAAATCCTGAACCCGAACGCCGGTTGTCCGCGCCGCCGTCCAAGAATCGACAGGTGTGCTCATGGCCCGACGCGCCTTCATGGGGGCTCTTCTTGCCGCCATCATGACCTGGGATCCCTCTGCCTCGCTGGACGCCACGAACTGCTACCACATCGTGACCCAGCAGCGATCACCGACGCAGACCTCCAATCCGAGCGCCGCATACGACTACGCCTACATCAAGCGCTACTCGACCTCGGTGTGCGGACCGCCATTTGCCTGGACGCTGCCACCCGATCCGCCTGCCGGCTGGCTGCAGTACTTCTGCATCCAGACCAGGAGCACCAGCAACCTCTACAGCGTCTGCGCGGAGATCGACTTCGTGAAGTGACCCGGCGCTCGCCGACGGAGGTAGACTGCCGGCATGATGACAGCCGAGGCAGCGCGGCCCCGGGTCACCGCCGACACGATCATCACGCGGCCTGACGATCCGCGAAGCGTCGTGCTGGTGCGCCGGCGCAACCCGCCGCACGGCTGGGCGCTGCCGGGCGGGTTCGTCGAAAATGGCGAATCGGTCGAACAGGCGGCGGCACGGGAGGCAGCCGAGGAGACCGGTCTCACGGTGACCCGACTGCGACAGTTCCACGTCTATTCCGATCCCTCACGCGATCCGCGCGGGCACACCATCACGGTAGTGTTCACCTGCCAGGCCGAAGGCGAACCGGTGGGAGGGGATGACGCGGTCTCGGCGCGGTTCTTCGACGTCGCGGCGCTGCCGGAGGACATGGCGTTCGATCACGCCGGCATCCTCGATGACTTCGTGTCGGGCAGGTATTGACGCCTACTTGACCCGCTCCTGGTAGGAGCCGTCCTCGGTGGACACGCGCACCTTTTCGCCGGTCCCGATGAAGGGCGGCACCTGGACGATCAGGCCAGTCTCGGTGACGGCCGGTTTCCGCTGCGCCGAGGCGGTGGCGCCCTTGATTTCAGGCGCGGTGTCGACGATCTCCAGGTCGACGGTCTGCGGCAGGTCGATCCCGACCGGGGTCTGGTCGTGGAAAACGACGTTCAGCTTCATGTTGGGCGTGAGGTAATTCACGTTCTCACCCAGCACGTCGGAGTGGATGTTGACCTGCTCGTAGCTCTTCGTGTTCATGAAGTGGTAGTCATCGCCGTCGCGGTAGAGAAACTCCATCTCGGTCTCGTCGAGATAGATTCTCTCGACCATGTCTTCCGATCTGAACCGGTGATCCATCTGGTTGCCGCTGCGCAGATTGCGCAGCTTGGACTGCACCATGCCCCGCCAGTTGCCGGGCGTGATGTGCATCGTGCTCATGACGATATACAGCTCGCCGTTCATCCTGACGCACATGCCTTTCTTGAGGCCCGTTGCCTTTACCGTATCCGCCATTGTCTCCTCAGTGACCTTTCTCGCTGTGCGTCATGCGTTGCATTCTTTCCAGGAAAGCCGGAGCCTTCTCGAAGCCGGTGAGCCGCAGGTCGCGATGCTCGTTGCCGTCGGGGCCGATGAACATGATGGTGGGGGCGCCCAGGATCTCATGCTTTTTCAGCAGCGCCTGCACGGGGTCTGAGGCCAGACGCGTCATGTCGGCCCTCAGCCAGTCGAAGCCGCCCGAGGCGGCCACCACCGCCGGATCCGAAAAAGTGTAATGGTCGAGCTCCTTGCACGGCAGGCACCAGTCGGCGCTGAAATCGACGATGACCGGGCGTCCGGACGCCGCCGCTGACTTCAGGGCGTCATCCGTGTACGGCTGCCAGCGCACCGCCTCCGCGGCGGCCGATGGCACCAGGAGGGCCGCCGCCACCGCGATGAGGGCGGCCGCGGTGGTGAAGCGCGCCACGCGGAACCCCGACGTCCGGATGGGGGAGCCCTCGATGAGACCGAGGTAGATCGCCGAAGCCACCAGCGTGATGGGTATCGTCCAGCGCGCCGCCTGCGCCGCCAGCAGCGGGTTGATGAAGTAGAAGGCCATCGCGATCAGGATGCACCCGAACACCTTCTTCACCCACTCCATCCAGGCCCCCGCGCGCGGCAGGCCGGAGGCGGCGCCCGACAGGCCACCGAGAAACAGGTAGGGGACACCGAGTCCGAGCGCCAGGACGAAAAAGAGCCAGAACCCGAGAACCGGGCTACCGACCTGGCCGACATAGGCCAGCAGGCTGACGACGAACGGTCCGATGCAAGGAGCCGCGACCAGCCCGACAGTCAGCCCCATGAAGGCGGCGCCGCCGAAACCCGGTTTCGAGCTGATCCTCCGGCGAAGCGCCGAGGGGACCTGCACGTCGTAGAACCCGAACATCGACAACGCCAGCGCCACGAGAACCAGCGCCACGAAGCCGAGCGAGACGGGGCTCTGAAGCACCGAGCCCAGGATGCTTCCGGTGGTGGCGGCGATCACGCCGAGGGTCGAATAGGTCACGCACATGCCCAGCACGTACACCGATGCCAGGGCGAAGGTGCGCGACGGCCGGCCGGACGCCTGACCGCCGAAGTAGGCCAGCGTGATCGGAATAAGAGGATAGACGCAGGGTGTGAGATTCAGCGCGAGCCCGCCGAGGAAAATCAGCGCGATCGCCGGCACCCAGCCAAGCTCGCTCACCCACCGCCCGACGGTGTTGTCCGGGCCGGCGGCTCCGGGCGCCGAGCCGTCAGGCGCCTGCTGCGAGGGAAACGCGCCCCCTTCGAACTTGATGCCGCCGAATATCTCCGGGTGTGTCGCCTGTATCGGTTCGTTGGCTCCGGCGATCAGGATGGTGAACTCGACGGGGATTCTGGCCGGCGCGAGGCAGGAGTTGTCGTTGCACGCCTGGGCGGTGAGGGTGGCGTGCAGCGTCCTGGCGCCCGGCGTCAAACCGCGCGCCGCCGAGGCCTCAACCCCGATCAGCGCGGTGCCTTCGTACACACGCAGCGGCTTGCCGTCGGTGAAGGAAAACGACCGTTCGACATGCGCGGGATAAATCGGCTCGGCCAGTGCGAATGCCTTGCTTGCACCGGCGTCCACCGTGTCGGCGGCGGCGAACTCGAGGTCGGTGGCGATCAGGTAATCGAAGGTCGGTTTGTGCGCGTTGATGTGCCAGCCATCGGAGATCCGCAGCGCCACTGCCAGCCTGAACGAGGAGCCGGGCGCGACGCGGTCGAAGGAAACGTACGGCTCGGCCTTCACCACGCGCGCGGTGGTGAACGCCTGCGCTGACGGGCCGCCTGGCCCGATCAGGGCGGCCGCGACCGCGACGGTCAGAAGGGCGGCCACACGATGAATCCTTCGAGGCATCGTTGCTCCTGGATGCTGCTGGATGCTCCTGGATGCTGCTGAATCGGAGACAAAAGTCTAGCAC
>DASROJ010000010.1:0-5795 GCA_035646975.1 Patescibacteria group bacterium | reverse complement strand
GGGGGGCCGGGGCCATCAGTGGGAGACGCCCATCTATCATGACATGGGGCGCCAGGAGCTCGCCGACCAGATCGCCGGGGTCGCGTCCACGTAAGACTGGGTCTTGAGCCACGCGACCCGCATCGGTATCTGGGGCTGGTCGTACGGCGGCTACATGACGCTGTTCTCGCTGCTCAACGCTCCCGATGTCTTTCGGGCCGGCGTCGCCGTGGCGCCGGTCACCGACTGGCGCGACTACGACACGATTTACACCGAGCGGTACATGGGCACACCCGCCGAGAACGAGAAGGGCTATGTCGACAGCGCGCCGTTGAGCAAGGCAGCCGATTTGAAGTCACCGCTGCTGCTGGTGCACGGCTCGTCGGACGACAACGTTCACATGCAGAACTCGGTGCAGCTGCTCGACGCCTTCATCAAGGCGGGCCGGCCGGTCGACTTCATGCTCTATCCCCGCAAGACGCATGGAATCCAGGGAAAGGATGCCCGCACGCACCTGTTCGAAAAGATAACCCGGTTCCTCGACGTGAACCTGATGGGGAAACCGTGATCGGCCGGACGCTCAAGAACTACGTCGTGGAAGAGATGCTCGGCAAGGGCGGGATGGGCGTCGTTTACCGCGCGCTCGACACCCGGCTGAACCGTCGCGTCGCGCTCAAGGTGCTGCCCCCCGAGCTTGTCCGCGACGACGACCGGAGACGACGGTTCGTGCAGGAGGCGCGCGCCGCCTCGGCCGTGAATCATCCCGCCATCGCACAGATCTACGAAATCGAGGAGGACGACGAAAACGTCTTCATCGTGATGGAATTCGTGGATGGCTCCACCGTTCGCGAGCTGGTGGGCCGCAAGGAGCTGGACCTCAACGCCGCGCTGGAGGTGGGAATCCAGGTGGCCGACGCGCTGGCGCGGGCGCACGAGGCGGGCATCGTGCACCGCGACATCAAGTCGGACAACGTGATGGTGACGCGCGACGGGCATCCGAAGATCCTCGACTTCGGACTCGCCAAGCTGCTCGACCCGATGGGCGATGGCGCCACGGTGTCCGGCATCAACCGGACGCAGATCGAGACGCTGGCCCGCACGCAGGCCGGCATGATCATGGGGACGGTGGCCTACATGAGCCCCGAGCAGGCCCGCGGTCTGCCGGCCGACAGGCGGTCCGACATCTTCTCGTTCGGCATCGTGATGTTCGAGATGGTCACCGGGCGGCTGCCCTTCGAAGGCGGAAGCGCGCTGGACACGATGCACGCCATCGCCTACGAGCAGACGCAGGCCGTCACGTCGTTGCGGTCGGACGTCCCCTGGTCGCTGCAGAGAGTCATCGAACGGTGTCTGCAGAAGAAACCCGAGGATCGCTACCAGGATCTGCGCCAGGCGGTGACCGACCTCAAGGGGGTCAAGCGCGGGATCGAGTCGGGCGTCTCCAGCGGGATGCCGGTGAGCGAACGGCTGCGGGGCTGGGTCGGCGGGTTCAGCACCCGCGGGGTGGTCTGGGCAGCCCTCGGGGGCGCCATCATCGGCGGACTGATCTTCGCGCTCCTGCTGAACGCGCGCCAGGGCATCGGCTCCGTGCTCTTCGTCGCCGGTATCGGAGCGCTCCTGTATCGCCGATTCAGGAACCGTGGTCAACGTGAAATGCGCCGGTTCGTGAAAAAGACCTCGGCGATGAAAGAGGTCCGTCTCGTCAGTTTCCATGATGGACAGTTCACCGTGGTGGCCGACAAGCCCACGGCGAAGAGCTATCTCAAGCTCAACGCGCTGCTCACCACCGCGAACCAGCGGCTCTTCCGCGGCGAGCCGATGACGATGATCGTGCGCGAGGATATCGACGCCGGTGAGATGAAGAAGCTCCTCTCGAGCCCCGGAGTCCAGTTCCTGCGTGACGACGCATCCGGCGCCCGCCGCCGTCTCTGAGAGCTCCCCGGCACGGACGTCTTGACACACTTCCTCTTCCGCCGTATATTTCGTACATACAAATAATCGCCGCGGCAAGGAGCCCGGCGCGCCGCTGCGAAGAAAGCGAGGCACCCCTGTGGCGAAAGATTTGCTGGACAGGCAGGCGGCGGACCTCGACAGGCTGCTCACCTCGCTGATCAAGCGATACCAGTTCCGCGATCGAAACCAGATCTGCTGCGCGGACGTGACGGTTTCCCAGTGCTATGTCCTCAAGGAGCTGGGGCGGGAGGAGAGCCTCGACATGGGCCGCCTCGCCGGTCGCATGTCCTTGAAAGCCAGCACATTGACGCGAGTCGTCGACCAGCTCGAGCGCAAGAAGTACGTGGCCCGGCGCCGGCTGCGCGCCGATCGGCGGATCTGCTGCGTGGAGCTGACCCCCGAGGGGAAGAGCCTGCTGAGGCGGCTCGAAGGGATGATACAGCGGTCGGAAAGAGAGGTTCTGGAGACATTGTCGAAGCCGGACCGGGACGGCCTGCTCAACGGATTGAGACAGCTCAACGCGGCACTCGATGCCAGGGACTCGAGAAAAGCCTGTAACCAGAAACTTGGAGGGTGCAAATGAATCCGGAACAGATCAAGCAACGCGTACGCGAGGTGTACGGTGCGGCGATCAGGACGCCGACCTCATGCTGCGGCAAGCCCGGGGACGCCGCCCTCACGAACCCCGCCGCCCCCGGGGCGAGAACGTCGTTCGGATGCGGCGACCCTCTGGCGATGGTCGACGTGCTGGCCGGGCAGAACGTGCTCGACGTCGGGTCGGGCCCGGGCCTTGATGCCCTGGCGGCGGCGCGTCGCGTGGGGCCGCACGGCGCCGTCATCGGCGTGGACATGACGGAGGCGATGATTCTGAAAGCGCGGGAAAACGCCGAGGCGGCCGGCGCCGGCAATGTCGAATTCCGCGCTGGAGACGCCGACTCGCTGCCCGCCGGCGACGGTTGGGCCGACAGGGTGATCTCCAACTGCGTCGTCAACCTGGTGCCCGACAAGGAGGCCGCGTTTCGCGAGATCCACCGCGTTCTGAAGCCGGGCGGACGATTCTCGATCACCGACCTCGTGGGTGAGAACCTGCCGCCCGGGATCCTCGCCGATCCCGGCAAGTACTGCGCCTGCATCGGTGGCGCCCCCTCCGAGAAGGAGTATCTCGACGCCGCGCGCAAGGCCGGCTTCGAACAGGTCGAGGTCAAGGACCGGTTCGCATGGGAGGCTCCCGAGCTGGAAGGCACCAACGGCAAGGTCTGGTCGATCAAGGTCACGGCCAGGAAACCGTGCTGACATGCTCCGGATCGAATCGGCGCAGCCGCAAGACGTCGATGAGTTGAAGGAGATCCTCACCGCATGCGGTCTGCCACTCGAAGGCGTCATCGACAGAGGGGACACAAGGGACGCAAGCGACACCATCGCGACAAGGGGGCCGCTCGACCGGTTCGTGGTCGCGCTGGCGGACGCCGGTGACCGGCGCGCTTTGATCGGGTGCGCCGGTCTGGAGGTTCACGGCACGGCCTGCATCCTTCGCTCCCTCGCCGTCCGTCCGGAAATGCGCGGGCGGGGTGTCGCCCGCCTGCTCATCGAAGAGATCCTGCGACGCGCCCGCGACGCGGGGTGCTCGCAGGCCTTTCTGCTGACGACATCGATCGAGGCGATGGCGGCGCGGCATGGGTTCACGCGCATCGACCGCGCCGAAGTGCCCGCGGAGCTGCTGGCAACGAGCGAGTTCGCTCTCAATGCCTGCTCAACGGCCACCGTCATGCAACGAGTCCTGCGATCACATCCGTGATGTTCGCGCACATCACGTCATCAAGGCATTGCTCCGCGCCCGGTATTCCGAACAAAAAACTTGACAGGGTTGTTTGCACGCCAGTATAAGCCTGATGACGGCGCAGTCGTCATCCGGATCGGCTCCGATCCGGAACCCCGGGCGATCGACGGAGCACCCAGGGTGAAGGCGCTGAACGCCCAACGACGACCTGCCGCAAATTAATCATCGATGCTCGATCGATAACGCCGAGTCGGTTTACCGCCGGGATTTCGCCCCGGCCAAAGGGGGTAAACATGTCGCGCGTCCGCCACACCTCTGTCCTGCTCCTGCTGATCGCACTGGTCCTCGTGACGTTTGGCGGGATCCAGCCACCCGCGGCGTCCAGCGGTGGTGGCCACGGCGCGCCGGCCTATGTCCCGGGCGAGCTGCTGATCAAGTTCAATCCCGCGGCGCGGGCGATCGATCATGCCAGTGCCAGGGCTCAGCTCAACGCTTCCCTCGTTCGCACCTTCAGGACGGGGGCCGAGCACTGGCGGCTCGGGCCCGGACAAAGCGTGGAGAAGGCCATCGAGAGCATGCAGCGCAACCCCCACGTCCAGTATGCCGAGCCGAACTACATCCTGACCGCCGATGTGACCCCCAACGATCCTCGTTATCCCGAGCTGTACGGGATGAACAACACGGGACAGACCGGTGGCACCGCAGACGCGGACATCGACGCCGATCTGGCCTGGGGCGTTTCGCGCGGCAGCCGCAGCGTGGTGGTCGGTGTCATCGACACCGGTGTGGACTACAACCATCCCGATCTTGCCGCCAACATCTGGACGAACCCGGGCGAGATCCCGGGCAACGGCATCGACGACGACGGCAACGGCTTCATCGACGATGTCCACGGCTACGACTTCGTGAACAACGACCCGGACCCGTTCGACGACAATGGCCATGGCACGCACGTATCGGGCACCATCGGAGCGCTGGGCAACAACGGCATCGGCGTGGTGGGTGTCAACTGGGAAGTCAGCATCATGGCGCTGAAATTCCTCAGCGGCGCCGGATCCGGAAGCACGGCCGATGCGGTCCGCGCGGTCGAATACGCGACGATGATGCACGTCGCCCTGACGAGCAACTCCTGGGGGGGTGGCGGGTTCGACCAGACGCTGTATGACGCCATCGCCGCGGCAGGCGCCGCGGAAATACCGTTCATCGCCGCCGCGGGCAACGATGGCGTGAACAACGATACGAGCCCCCACTACCCGTCGAGCTTCAACCTGCCGTCACTCATCTCGGTCGCCGCGACCGACCACAACGACGCCGTGGCGTCGTTTTCGAACTACGGCGCCGTGTCGGTGGACGTGGCGGCGCCCGGGGTCAATATCCTGAGCACCCAGCCGGGCGGCGGATACCAGGTTCTTTCCGGAACCTCGATGGCCACTCCGCACGTGGCGGGCGTGGCCGCGCTGTTGAAATCGCGCTTCCCCAACATCCCGGCCGCACAGCTCAAGTTCGCGATCATGAATTTCGCCGACCAGAAGCCGGCCCTGAATCCGTTGACCGGCAATCGTCCCGTCGCCAGCGGTGGCCGCCTCAATGCCTTCTTCTCCACCGCGGACCCGGACAGCGTCGCGCCGGGATCGATCGGCGACCTGGCCACGAACAACCCCGGGTCCAACACGATGGGATTGACCTGGACGGCGACCGGGGACGATGGCGGCTCGGGAACCGCCACCTTCTACCAGGTGCGGTATTCCACTTCACCCATCGATCAGAACAACTTCGGCTCGGCCACGCGCGCGGGCAACGAACCGGCCCCGGTGGCCTCCGGCGGAACCCAGAGCATGGAAGTGCGCGGTCTGGCCGCCAGCACCGGATACTACTTCGCGATCGAGGCGTTCGACGAATGGGGAAACGCCGGCCCGATCTCGAATCTCGCCTCGGGCTCCACCCTGCCGCCGCCTACGGCCGGCTACGCCCCCTCATCGATCACCGACTCCCTGTTCACCGGGCAGCAGTCGAACCATACGGTCACGCTGCGCAATGACGGCGCCGGCACGCTCGACTTCACGCTGCCGACACCCACGGTGGGCAC
>DASROJ010000009.1:0-6598 GCA_035646975.1 Patescibacteria group bacterium | reverse complement strand
CGCTCTTTCGCGTGCTGAGCTGGACTCCGCCTTCGCGCATCTTGTTTCGGCGCAACGCTGGCAGCCCGGGGACTCACCGACGTTCGTCCTGATCGGCCGTGTGATCAGCCAGGCACAGGCGAACGGTCTGCCGCTCGAGGCGCTGGAGGGACATCAAGCGACGGATGAGTTCGGCGTCGGCGCTGCTTCCGTCATCCAGGGAATCGCTGTCAGCCCGGCGGACGCCTTTGCCTGGTTCGCCCTGGTTGACGTCTACGAGGGGTTCAGGACCGCACGTGTCCGCTACCAGGCGATGAAGCGTGCCGGTGAAGCGGCACTCACTGGAGCGAAGGCGCCACCACCCTCTGAGAAAGTCGTGGGTCTCGACGGTGAGGATCAGGTCAGCGTGGCGGCGGCTCTCCAGGCGCTCGAGCTCGAGCCGAATTTCTATTTCTATCGCGACTATCTGGCCAAGCTCTACTGGGACAGGGGCCTGGAGACCGAGGCTGCCAACGAGATCCGCCAGAGTCTGGCGCAATGGCCGCGCCTGGAGGCTCATCCGAGCCTCAACGACGAGTCGTTCGTCAAGGGGCTTGCCCCGGCGATCCTCGAGGGGATCGCGGCCGCGTCACCCAACAGGTTCGCGGGGCCCGCGATGGCCGCGCGGGCACGCGCGTCGATTCTGGAAAGGCTGGAGCGGCGTGATGAGGCGATTCAGGCGTGGGAGGAGCTCCGAAGGGTGGGTGACCGTAGCCTCGTCGCGGAGTGTGATCTGAACATCGGCCGGCTCGAGATCGATGCGGGCCGCTTGCGCGAAAGCATCCCCGTGCTTCAGAGCGTGTCCGAGCGGATCGGGGAAGCCGATACGGCCGGCTGGGCGCTTTATTATCTGGGACAGGCCCATTCACGGCTGGGAGAGCACGCCGAGGCGGCCGCGGTGCTCCGGCGACACCTCGAACTCGTCCCCGATTCACTGCCGGGAAGTTTTCTGCTCGCCGAGGAGGAAGAGATTGCCGGCCGGGGCGGTGAGGCGGAGCGCCTCCTGATTGCCGCCGTGCTCATGTACCCATCGGAACCGTCGACCTACATGAAGGTGATCGAGAGCATGCGGAAGCATGGTAAGGCGAAGCAGGCCCTTTCCTATGCCGAGGCGCTTGGCAAGTTCGACGAGCATCGCGAAGAAGCGGACCGCCTCATCGAGCAGCTGCAGATCGAGGCCGTGCAGAAGCCGCATTGAGAAAGCGGCTTGAAAGAGAACGCCCCCCTTGGCGACGCATCGCGAAGGAGGGCGTTTTCGAGATCGAAACTTAATCCTTTACGGTTCCGTGGGACACGGATTGTTCTTGATCTGCTGGCAAACCAGCTTGCAGTCATCCGACTGGGTCAGGCAGATCGCCTTGCACGAAGCGATGCAGGCATCACGCTGCGGCTTGTTGCTCGGGAACATGGCGAAGCAGTCGTCCGAGCACCGGGTGTTGCACGCGGCTTTCGTATCGTTGCAAGTGTGGATGCATCGCGAAAAATCGCGTCCTGCGGTGCTGCTCATGACCCACGAGGCCGTCACGGGTGTGACGAGGGCCACGAATGCCAGAACACCAAGAACTCTTAGAACTCCCCTCGAGAATTTCGGCATACCCCTCCTCCTGGCACACCCAGACGTAAAAGAGCTTAGGTTGCCTGCAATGTACCGCGATAATGATGACTGTCAAGGCTCAATCGGCGCATTCGACCTGCTCGGCCTGTATCCTGGGGACCTGCCCATCCAAGATCACTTGTCTTCCACTCTACCCCCGCGCGGCCCTGAGCGTTCACGCTTGGGAAAAAATGAACAAAAAAACACAGACCTCGGGACGCGATTTCCACCGATTGCCGGGTCGGCCAAAGAGGGGTGGGGGCGACCTTGTAATCCCTTGACTCGTTGACAAAACACCGTATATGACCACAAACCTGACAGAGGTTTTGATCTCCCGCTTTGCGTTGGCATTTCATACGAGGTTCGCATTATCGGTGCCGTTCCGGCTCCGGGTGCGAGAGGTGGTCCATGCCCCGGTTTTCCGGTGGCGTGTCCGGCGGGGGGAGGCATCATATTCGTCACCTTTTCAAGGGATCCCGGCAGAGACCTCGGACCCTGACGTTCAGCGTCTCAACTGCGATCATCCTGATGGGCGGATTGGCGGCCGTCTGGGTTGGCGCCGTCGGCACGACCCGCTACGTGGATGACAACACCTGCCCGCAAACCGGGACGGGCACGCTGGCCAATCCCTACTGCCACATTCAGGACGCCATCTGCGCTGCTGTTTCCGGTGATACGGTCAGCGTGGCTCCCGGAACCTATCCCGAATCGATCCGGATGCGGCCGGGAGTCAGCGTGCTGTCGCAGGGCGGCGCCGCCGTCACGACGATCAACGCCGCCGGCAAACCCTGCACCGACTCGAATTTCTGCGCCAAGCGCACCGGCAACCAGTGCAGTGTCGTGGTCTTCCCGTCAGGCCATAATCCCTCCACACATCTGGAGGGTTTCACGCTGACGGGAGGCGCCGGACTGCCATACCCGGTGCCCCCCGCGACGCCGACCCAGGTCGCGGGCGGCGGCATCTTCGTGATCAGCTCCCCCACGATCATGAACAACGTGATCACGAACAACATTCTCGCGGGCACACAGAAGATGTACAACGGTGGGGGCATCTACGTGGCGGCAGGCGCCCCGGTCATCTCCAACAACACCATCACGGGGAACCGCGCGGTGCCGGGGGCCGGAGCCGCCGGTGCGGTCACCTACGGCTATGGCGGCGGCATCTGGATCGGATTCTTCTCCGACCCGATCATCACCAGCAACATCATCAGCGGGAACCGCGCGGGGGATCCCAACGTCGCCTATTCGCTCGGCGGCGGCGGTGGCATCACGGCAGTTCCGGCGGATGCGAACCATCCCGGCTTCCTGGTCGACCGCAACCTGATCGCCGACAACACGACCGACAGCCTCGGCGGCGGTGTCGGCCTGAACAGCCTGCCCGACACGGCAGCGCTGGCCGTGGTCACGAACAACGTGATCGTTGGCAACCTCAGCTCGAAGAACGGCGGCGGCGTCTACACCTATTTCAACCGGGCGAACATCGTCAACAACACGATCACGGGAAACACGTCGTTTCTCGGTGGCGGCCTTTTCAGCGGCCAGAGCGATGCGTCCGCGCCGGTGAACATCACCAACAACGTCATCGAAGGGAATCATCTGGCACAGTTCGGCACCGGTGGCGGTGTTTACACGCTCGACCTGACCACGACCTGGGACCCGGTCATCAGCAACAACGACCTCTGGGGAAACGACAGGAACCAGGTTGCAGGTGACCAGACCGATGCCACCATCATCGGGACCAACGGCAACTTCTCGCTTGACCCGCGCTTCATCAACAAGGCCGGTCGCGACTTCCATCTCGATCCCAACTCCGCGGCAATCGATCGGGGCACGACGACCCTGGCCCCTTCGATCGACAAGGATGGCTACCCGCGGGGCGTGGATGGCAACGGGATACCGAACAACCCGGTGGCCGGGGACATCGATGTCGGCGCGCACGAACGGCAACCGAGCTGCACACCGTCCACCGAGGTGTGCGACGGCCAGGACAACAACTGCAACGGCATCATCGACGAAGGATTCCCGGACACGGACACGGACGGAATCAAGGACTGTCTGGACCCTGATGACGATAACGACGGCGTCGCGGATGCTTCCGACTGCGCGCCATTGGATGCCACAGCCTTCGGCAGTCCGGTCGAGGTGTCAAACGTCGACGTCCAGGGCGCCTCTCCCAGCATCGTCAGTTACGACATCCAGAACCTCGGCTCGGGCACTCGCTACGAGGTCGTCTCCGGTCTGGTCGGCAGGATGCTCAGCACCCACAGCTTCAACGAGGACTTCTGCGCCGCCGCCTACTCGAGCACCGGTTCCTGGCAGGACGGCCGGCCTGCGCCTCGCGCGGATGACGCCTGGTTCTACATCATCAGGTCGAAAAACGCCTGCGGCGCCGGCACGTTGGGCAGCCCGATGGCGGATCAGCCGCGCCCTTCGCAGGTTTGCCAGATTCCCATACTGGACCAGGACGCCGATGGATCCCCTTCCGACCTCGACTGCAACGACACCAACGCGGCCCAGTCTCCGATGCTGCTCGAGGTGTGCGACAGCCTGGACAACAACTGTAACGGATCGGCCGACGAGTCGCTCGGCTCGACGACCTGCGGCGTCGGCGCCTGCACCCGGACCGTCCAGAACTGTGTCGCCGGCGCAACGCAGACCTGCACACCGGGCGCGCCGGGCACCGAGGTCTGCGACGGCGCCGACAACAACTGCAACGGTCTGGTGGATGATGGCTTCCCTGACACGGACAACGACACCGTGGCGGATTGCATCGACCTGGACGACGACAACGATGGAACCCTGGATGCGTCCGACTGCGCGCCGCTCGATGCTACGGCGTTCGGCGTTCCCGTGGAAGTGGTCGACCTGGATCTCACGGCAGACGTGCCGACCCAGGTGACCTGGACCAACCAGACGCTCGGCTCGGGGACCCGATACCTGCTGGGCACCGGGCAGATCAGCCTGGCAGGCGTGGTCGATTTCCCGGCGGGATCCTGCCAGGGAACCAGCAGCTCTTCCCCTGCGATCGATGCGCAGCCCGACCCCTCACCCGACACGGTGCGGTATTACCTCGTCATGTCGCGCAATGCCTGTGGGTCGGGAACCTACGGCAGCCCGGAGCGGGACACGCTGCCCACCTGTCCCTAGGAGCCTGTCCGAGTCATGGCTTGGGCAGGCTCCTAGCCCGCTCAAACTCACCCCGCGCTCAATCTTGACTTGCCGGTGTTTCAGGGTATGGAATCGGTACCAACGCTGTGACGGGTCTTCCCCTGGAGCGCCTGACCTCATGAGCCAATCGATCCCGCGGAGGTCCCGCGCAACCCGGCAATCCCGGACGGTCGTCGCCGCGATGTCGCTCATCGTGGTGCTGGGTCTTGCGGCGGCATGGGTGGGTGCCGTGGGCACGACCCGGTATGTCGACTTCAGCACCTGTCCGGCCGGCGGGAGTGGCACCCAGGGGAATCCATACTGCCGCATCCAGGATGCCATCTGCGCGGCGGTGTCCGGCGACACGGTGAGCGTCGCGCCCGGGACCTACCCCGAGGCCATCCGGATGCGCCCCGGAGTCAGCGTGCTGTCGCAAGGGGGGGCGGCCGTCACCACGATCAACGGGTCGGGAAAATCCTGCACCGACTTCGACTTCTGCACCAAGCGAACGGGCAACCAGTGCAGCGTGGTTCTGTTCGGATCGGGCCACACGACCGCCACGCACCTCGAAGGTTTCACGCTGACCGGGGGGGCGGGCGTGAACCAGAACGGACCTGCGCCCACGCCATTCCAGATCGCGGGGGGCGGCATCTTCGTGTTCAGCTCGCCCACCATCATGAACAACGTCATCACCGGCAATGTCCTGGCCGGAACGCAGCGCCAGTACAACGGGGCCGGGATCTACGTGGCGGTCGGGTCACCGGTGATCTCGAACAACACGATCACCGGCAACCGGGCGGTGCCGGGCGCCGGCACCTCCGGCAACATCACCTACGGATACGGTGGCGGCATCTGGGTCGGATTCTCCTCCGATCCGATCATCACCAGCAACATCATCACCGGCAACCGTGCCGGCGATCCGAACACCGACTACTCGGTCGGCTCGGGTGGCGGAATCGTCGTGTTCCCCGGAGACGCGAGCCGCCCCGGCCCGTTGATCGACCGCAACCTGATCGCCGACAACGTCACCGACAGCCTTGGCGGGGGCATCGGTCTGAACAGTCTGCAGAACACCGGCGCGCGGGCCGTGGTGACCAACAACGTCATCGTCGGAAACAGCGCCAAGGAAGGTGGCGGCGTCTACATCTATTTCGACAAGACCAACCTGGTTAACAACACCATCACGAACAACCTCGGCTTTCTCGGCGGCGGGGTCTACTCGGGCCAGAACGACCCCAATCTGGCGGTCAACATCACCAACAACATCATCGAGGGCAATCGTCTCGAGCAGTTCGGCACCGGCGGCGGGATCTACACCCTGGACCTGAGCGCCACGTTCGACCCCGACATCCGAAACAACGATTTGTGGAACAACGACCGCAACCAGATTGCCGGTGACAGGACCGACGCCGGCACGATTGGCACCAACGGGAACTTCTCCGCCGACCCGCGGTTCATCAACCGCGCCGCACGGGACTTTCACCTCGACCCGAATTCGCCGGCCATCGACAGCGCATCATCGACGCTGGCGCCGCTCATCGACAAGGACGGTCTGCCCCGTGGCGTCGATGGCAACGGAGCGCCGAACAGTCCGATGCCGGGTGACGACGATGTCGGCGCCTACGAGAGGCAGCTGACCTGCGTGCCGACGCCCGAGGTGTGCGATGGCGCCGACAACAATTGCAACACGCTGATCGATGAAGGGTTCATCGACACGGACGCGGACGGCCAGGCTGACTGCGTCGATGGGGACGATGACAACGACACCGCACCCGACGCAATCGATTGCGCGCCACTCAACGCCACGGCTTCCGGCATTCCTTTCGAAGTGGCCGATCT
>DASROJ010000008.1:0-9228 GCA_035646975.1 Patescibacteria group bacterium | reverse complement strand
GCGCGCCGATCAGGTCGTACGGGGTCGTGACCGGGGCGCCAATCCTGCCGACCGCCAGCGCCGCGCGCACCCGCACGGCCAGCGGACGCGCCTTGTCGAGAAAACCGGCCAGATCATCGCCGCCGCGGCTGCGTCGGTCCTCCAGCTTCAGGATTTGAGCGAAGCTCTGGTCGAGTGCATCCGTGGCAGAGGCCGGAGCGACAGGGGAATCCGATGCGGGAATCTGCGAGGGCACAAGCAAGACAAGGAAGAACGCGACAACGACTTTCAGAGGAACGGCTGTCTTCGCTCGCATGGACTGGCATTGTACTTGAGAAGCGGCAGGTTGACACCTTCAACGCTGCTGACGTCTAATCACCCTCCGACACGGACGGAGAGAATGATGCCACCACAGCCATCCGGCACGAGGCTCTTCCTGAAGGGGGCTCGGCGTGACTTCCGGCACACCGGGGCGATTGCCCCCAGCTCGCGGTTCCTGGCGCGGGCCATCACGTCGGCGATCGATCCGGCAGGCAGGCCGCTGCGTGTGCTGGAGGCCGGGGCGGGCACCGGGGCATTGACGGCCGGGATCCTCAAGCGGCTTCCCGCCGGATCCCGTCTGGACATCTACGAGATCAATCCAACCTTCGCCGAGCACCTCGCCCGCAAGTTCTGCGAAGACGGCAACGGCGCGGCGCGGGCCGCGCGCGCAGCGGGTGTCGAAGTGCTCGTGCACAACCGGCGCGTGCAGGAGATACGGCCCGAAGCGTCCTACGATGTCATCGTCTCAGGACTTCCACTCAACAACTTCAAGCCGTCCCAGGTGCGTGAGATCCTCGAGACGCTGATGGCCTCGCTGAAACCGGGAGGCGTGATGAGCTGGTTCGAGTACCTGCTGATCCGGGAGTTGAAGTCGTTCACCACCGGGCGAAAGGAACGCCGAAGGCTGCGGCGGATCGGGCGGCTGACCGCCGGATATCTGGACAGATTCGAGTTCCGGCGCGAGTCGGTCTTTCTCAACATCCCGCCCGCCGTGGTGCACCACCTGAAGAAACCCTGAAACCTGACGAGGCTCAATTCCCGGCGGGAGCGGCGACAGGAGTGCTCTGGCGGATCACCAGCGGCCTGCCTGCTGGAACTTTTTCGACGACCTGTCTGCCTCCGCCGGGCCAGGTGACCTCGACGCTGTCGGCCTGCGTGGCCTTGCCGAGACCGAACGATGCGATCATCTCGGACTGCGAGCAGTAGCTCGTGCCGGTCTTCACCATCGACACCATGGACCGGCCGCCGGCCGTGACCTTGATGCGCGCGCCCACGCCGCCGCGGTTGGCTTTCGAGCCCACCAGGGCGACACGCAGCCAGGAGGCGGCGTTGCCGCCCTCGTTGCGCAGCAACCTCGCCGGCCCATTGTTGATGGTCATCACGATGTCGAGATCGCCATCACCGTCGAAGTCGAGATAGGCAGCGCCGCGAGCGACGACCTCCACTCCCAGGGGATTGGCCCCCTTCCCGCCGGTGTCGGGCTGTCCGTCGCCGGCCGACTCGAAGGTGCCGTCGCCCTTGTTTCGGAACAGATGCGGCTTCTGGGCGTAGGTGATGTCCTTCTGCACGCGGTTGATGTCGTCCTCGACATGGCCATTGGCCACGAAGATGTCGGGGTGCCCGTCGAAGTCGTAGTCGAAGAAGAAGCAGCCGAACGCGAGAGTCAGCAGGCTGGGCAGCCCGACTCCGGCGCGCGGCGCATCGTCGATGAAAATGCCGGAGCCTTCGTTGTGATACAGCCCCACCATCTCGTTGGAAAAGTTTCCGATGACCAGGCTGTCGCGGCCCGAGCCATCATAGTCGGCAGAGTCGATCCCCATCGCCCCCCGGGCCACGCCCGATTCCGAAAACGCGATGCCGGCTTCGCGTCCGACGTCGGTGAACGTCCCGTCGTGGTTGTTCCGGTAGAGGTAGTTCGGCTGCGTGTCGTTGGCCACGGCCAGGTCTTCCCAGCCGTCGCCATCGTAATCGAGCGTCGTGACGCCGAGCGACTTGCCAGCCGGGTTGAGGATGCCCGCCTGTTTGGAGACGTCGGTGAAGCGGTCCGCCCCGTCGTTGCGGTAAAGGTGATCGCTTTCTCCCTTGTACGATTCCGGCGTGCAGTACGACTTGGATTGCCCGTCCAGACTGCAGAAGATGTCGGCGTCGATGGTCCAGTGGACGTAGTTGCAGACGAACAGGTCCAGGTCGCCATCGTGGTCGTAATCGATGAAGGTGGCGCTGCTGCCGAACGCGGGGTCGGCGAGACCTGCCTGACGCGCGATGTCCGTGAACTTGCCGCCGTCGTTCCTGAAGAGGTGGTCGGGGCCCAGCGCGGTGACGAACAGGTCCATGTCGCCGTCGTTGTCGTAGTCGGCCGCCGCCGCCCCCATGCCGTACATCGGCATGGCGAGGCCCGCGCGCGCCGTCACGTCGACAAATGTGCCGTCGCCCTGGTTGCGGTAGAGGGCCGGCAGCGGTTCCGATCCGGCGGGCTTGCCACGCCGCGACGGGTCATCGGGCCAGTACTTTCCATTGACGAAGAACAGGTCGCTTCGGCCATCGCCGTCAAAGTCCAGCACGGCGACACCCGAGCCCATCGTCTCCGGCAGGTACTTCCTGCCATAGGCCCCGCTGACATGCGTGAAGGTGATTCCGGCGGCCCGTGTGACATCGCTGAAGGTGACCGGGCCCGCGGCCTGGGGCGGCGTCACGGCGGGGGCGGCGGGCGTCCGCGACGGGTTGTCTGCCGTGGAGCATCCGCACAGCGCCATGACGGCGCCAAGCAACAGGGATGGGAGCGACCGGGTGGCCCGTCTCATTGACCCGAGTATCCCGTCTTGCCGCTGGCCGGCGCTCCGGATGGAACCCCGGTCCAGGACGAGACATGGTCGTGGATCAACAGCCGTTCGTTGTTGTCC
Source organism: Patescibacteria group bacterium (assembly GCA_035646975.1). Taxonomy (GTDB): domain Bacteria; phylum Acidobacteriota; class Polarisedimenticolia; order JACPZX01; family DASXTC01; genus DASROJ01. The sequence continues at coordinate 6,307 of DASROJ010000008.1, read as the reverse complement.
TCGGGATGCTCTCGTCGCCGGGGTCCGGTGAGCTCCTGCGAGGATTCGTCGGCCTTGAATCGCGCGTACATCGCCTCCTCCCGGCGCGCCTGGTCGGCGTCGCCCTGGCCGCGGTAGCACAGCATCAGGTTGTAATGCGCCTGCAGGTCCTCGGGATCCACGGCGAGCGTCCGACCGAAGGCGGCGATCGCGTCGTCGTACTGCCGCTTCAGGAACAAAAGCCTCCCGACCTGGTTGAGCACCACCCGGTCCTGCGGAAACGCCGCCAGCGTGCGCCGCAGGTGGCCGAGAGCGTCATCATACCGTCCCACGGTCTTGAGCGTGAGGGCATAAAAATAATGTGCCTTCGGCAGCTCGGGCGACAGCTCCAGGGCCTTTTCCAGCGTCGAGCGGGCTCCCAGGTGATCTCCCTCTTCGATCTGGGCCCGCGCGATGTTCACGAAGCCGTCAGCGTACGTCGGGTCGATCTCGGTCACGCGCCGGAAGGCGGCGATCGCCCCCTTGAGATCCTTCTGGAGCAGGAGTCCGATCCCGTAGTCGTTGTAGCGCTCGCGCGCCTTGAGACGTTCTTCCTCCGACGGAGACAGGTCGGGCGCGGCGGCCGCGGCGCTCGCCACCGCGAACGACTTCACATCGCCCGCAACTTCGATGACAGGCAGGTCGGGGATGCTCTTGAGCGCGCCGGAAACCCTGGACGTGTCGCCGGTGAAAACCCACTTGCCGTCGTCGTAGTGCGGCGTGACGTCTGGCGACAAATTGGCCGGGTCGCGCACTCCGGAATAGGCCCATTGAGTATTCCACCACGCGAACTTCCGGTAATTGACCCGCGCGGTGAACGTGATCTTTTCGCCGCTGTCCGCGGGCACGGAAACCCTGAAATGGGTGGTGTCCGCGGCGCCGGGCGGGATCAGCCTGGCATAGAACAGCGCCCGCGCCGACCAGGCGTTTCGCTTGTTGATCGGATTGCCGTGAGCGTCGAGAAGGAACGACCGGTAGAAGTGGGCCGATGGGTCCACGGGTCCTTTCCGGCCGCCCGCCTCGTCGGCGACCCAGCCGCTCCAGAACACGACGTGTCCCTGCTCATCCTGTCCTTTCAGCTCGACCCAGACATCGAAGGCATCGACCGTGCCTCCCGGGAAAAGGTGCCCCACGTTGCGGGTGCGCGTGACCACCTCGACCAGATAGTCGCCCCCGCGCTGAAGCGTGACGCCCGTGGCGCCTCCCGGACCGGAGCGCAGCGGCGCCAGCAGGCGCGTCTGGCCGATGGGGCGGCTGCCTCCCGAGGCGCCCGCGACTCCCTCTTCGCCCGCGAACAGGCTCGACGCGACGGGAGTCTTCTCCGAGTCGGCCCCGGCGGACGCCGCGCTGTCGGGCGCCGAGGCCCCTCCGGCGGCGCGCGCGGCGGGCGACAGCTCCATCACGCCGAAGATGTCCACCGAGACGCTGTTCTCCTTGAGAAACTTCGTGGTGGCTTCGAGCTGGTCCTTGTCCCCGTTCGCGAAGGGAACCGCCGTATTGGCTCCGGGGAAGCGGTGGCTGTGCACCATTCCGTCGACGTTGCCCGCGTCGGCCGACCTGGTGAGCGGCATGTGGCAGGTCTTGCAGGTCTTGGATTCGGCCGGGTAATAGAAGGCGCGCGCGCCCAGACCCGAAACGCCGCTCTGCTGCCAGGGATCGTACTCGTTGAACCCGCGGAACCAGCGATAGTTGTTCACCGGCACGTCGAGGTGGACCTTGTGGCAAGCCGAGCAGAACTGGGGCGTGCTCTCCCTGTGGAACGGCTTGAGCATCGTGGCCCGGTGAGGCGCGGGATCGAGAAATGTCATGTAGTCGTGAAGACCCTTCATGAGGGGCGATTTGCTGGAGGCCAGCCTGTGCATCTCGGGATACTCGAGCACGAAGCCCCCCTGGCCCATCGTGTCCTTCACGTGGACGATGGAGTGGCAGACAAGACACCCGATGCCTGCCTGTGATTCCGGTGTATCGATCTGTTCCTTGATCGGGCGGTCCATCCTGCCTGTCAGCAGCACCGCCATGTCATGGCAGCCGCCGCACCACTTCGACGACTTCGTCCCGATGGTGTCCTGCATGTACTCGATCGACTTGCGATACCACTGGTTGTTGAAGGACGAGAAATGGTGCATGGAGCCTTCCCACTGGGTCGTGATATCGGGATGACAGCCTTTGGTCCCGCACGAGGCCTTGGAGTCGAGAAAGAAGTCGCTCGGCAGGTACTTCGCGCCGACCGTTTCGTTGGACGACGGGAAGAACGGATTGGCCTCACCACCCCCCTCCTGCATCGGGTTGATCGGAGGCGACGGGGGATTCACGATGTGCGACACGTGCGCGGGATAGGCGGTTTGCCATGCGTGCACCGCCAGCGGGAAAGCAAGCGCGATGCCCAGCACCGCGAGGTTCCACCGGAAGGCGAGCCGGGCCCGCCCGCCGTCGGAGCCCGCTTTCGACTGCGTGACCGCCCAGGCCCACACGAGCATCAGCAGCAGCGCGCCGCCGGCGATGGCAGACGCCACGTGCAGCCGCAGCAGCCAGTAATAGGGGCGCGACGTCCCGACATAGGCGAGCACCAGCCCGGAGACGACGAACGCGGTGGCGATCAGCGCGAGCGTCCGGAGAAGCATCGCCTGCGCTCCGCCCGAACGGCTTGCCCCCTTCAGAAGCGCAGGGATGCTGCGCAGGACAATTGCGCCGGCAAGAGGGAGACCCAGGACGACGTGGAGAATCACGTTGACGTGGTAGAAAATACTCGGCGTGTCGAACGCGGCCAGATAGGACGCGTTGATGATTTCCAGGACGGCTATCGCGATGATCCAGCGGATACCGCGGGTCTGTGCGGGGCGAACGGACAATCAAACCCTCGATGGCCGGCAGCCGGACCGCCGACACGGAAGAAGCATGGACGCCGAGTATAACCCGGATGCTACGATGCGGCCATGAGCCAGACGAGCGCGGCCGACCTCTATCTGTATCGGTTGGCCGCCAGCCCACCGTATCGCAGGACAATTTACACGGTCTTCACACTCACTGCTATTCTCGCTCTCTGCTTCCGCGTCGGTCTGGGCCGCACCGAACAGGTCCTGCCATGGTACGCCAGCCTCCTGTCGCTTTATGGATTCGGCATGGCGGTCTTCGCCAGGGATCTCAGGTGCCGGTTGGTGTACGCCTGCTTCGGCCTGCTCGTGGCGGCGGCGTTCACGCGAGGCATCGCCTCGGGTTGGACCCGGGTGGTCGGTCTGCTGGAAGTCGCGGCCTGCCTGGTGTCGCTCGCCATGTTCGCACGCCTCAGCCGTGAATACGGGGTCGAGCGGAGCGACGCTGTGCTAGAATCCAAAGCTCCTCACAAACATGCGATTCAGGAGGAATCAACTGATGAACAAGGCGCACTTCGTCGCGAAACTCGCCACTCTCGGCATCCTGGCAGCGAGCGTGACGATCGTCCCGGCTCCGGCAAAGGAGAAGGAGGACAAACCGGCGGGTGAATCCGCCGTCATCGCCACGATCAACGGCGAGCCGGTGACAAAGGATGGGTGGACGGCGATCTGGAAGGCCGATCAGTGGCATGCGCCGGTTCTCAAGGAGAAGGCGGCCGACAAGGAGAAGATGCAGGGCAAGCCGTTCGAGGACTACTTCTTCACCAAGGAAGTGGTCGAGATCCGGGTCATGGCCCAGAAGTACAAGGACGCCCTGCCCCAGATGAAGCTGGCGATTGACGATCTCTACAAGCGCGCGAAAGCCGGCGAGGATTTCGCCACCCTGGCGAAACAGTATTCGCAGGATGGCTCGGCAGCCAACGGCGGCGATCTCGGGCAGATCGAGATACACAAGTTCGTGTTCCCGTTCAACCGGGTCGCGCTGGCCATGAAGGAAGGGGAGATCAGCGAGCCCGTGCTGACGATATTCGGCTACCACATCATCAAGGTCGAGAAGGTCTACCCGGCCATGCCCAGCGAGGCCAAGCTCAAGTCGGTCCAGGCCCGCCACATTCTGATCAAATACCCCAGCGCCGATGCGCGCGGCGAATCGATGGCTCTGGTGAAACTGGCGAAGGTCGACGTCGTCGACAAGAGCTATTGCAAGAAGTTCGTCAGCTATTGCCAGAAGGAGGACTGAGCCATGCGGGTTGGGCGACGCGCTCGCCGGGTCCTGGTCGCGGCGGCGCTCATCGGGCTTGCCACCCCGTCCACACGTGCGGCCGCCCCGATCCGCTTCGAGTTCAAGGTCCCCGCGCTGGCCGGGGGAACGCTCAGCAGCCAGGACATCAAGGGGAAAATCGCCGTCATCGATGTCTGGGCCACATGGTGCGGCCCCTGCCGCATGGTCATCCCGCATCTGGTGAAGCTCCAGGACAAGTTCAAGGACAAGGGGGTGACGGTCATCGGCCTGAACTCCGATGAGGATGCCTCGAGCGGGCCGGGACTCGAATCCGTCAAACGGTTCGTTCGCGAGCATGACATCAATTACCCGATTGGCCTGATGAACTCGCAGGCCTACGTCGACCTCGCCCGGGTGATGGGTTTCAATGCAGAGGACGGGTTCTCCCTTCCCACGACCATCGTCCTCGGCCGCAACGGGCTGGTCCTGAAGCGATACCCGGGTTATTTCCACGGACAGGAACAGGAGCTCGAGCAGCTCATCTCGGGCCTCATCGACTCTGAAGCGGAGCAGCCGAAGAAACCCTGACGTCCTGAAAGCACGAACGCATGAAAGCAAGGCCCGGCCCCCTGCTTTCGAATCTGACGACGTTTGTCGTCGGGGTGGCGCTCGCCCTGTTGATCTGCGAAGGCGGGGTGCGGATGCTCTGGTCCAACGCTCCCGCTTCGGTCGCAGCCGACACTCTCCCGCTCCAGCAGGTCCCCGATCCCGAGGTTCTCTACCGCCTCATCCCGGGCGCCACGGGTCACTTCAACGGCACGGAGATCCAGGTCAACTCGATGGGGCTGCGGGATCGGGAGTATTCGATGCCGGCTCCAACAGGGACCACCCGGGTCCTGATGCTCGGTGACTCGATGGTGTTCGGCATCGGCCTGCGTCCGGAACAGACATTGCCCGGACAGCTCGCGCGGATGCTCGCCCCCGTGGAGGTCATCAACGGGGGAATCTTCGGCTACAACCTGGCGCAGGAGATCTCGCTGCTGCGCGATATCGGCCTGCGGTACAAGCCGGACATCGTGATCTCCTGCTTCGTCCACAACGACATCGAGAACTGGGGGCTGGGCGACGGCGGCGCCGTGCCGGAGATCAAGAGCAGCCGGTTCGACCCACCGCCGGCCGACGCCTGGTCGAGCCGTCTGGCCGATCTGCTGCTTCCCGACACGTTCGACGCCGATCGGCTCAACGTCCTGCCGCGCGCTCAGGAACGGCCCGGGCTGCGCCAGAGCCTCGCCACCTTCAGCAGGTTCTACCTGTTTGTCTACCTGAGACTGCGGACCCATTCGTGGAACCTGACGTCGGGGGAGCGGCGCGATCCGGCGATCGAGTCACCCGCTTGCCAGACCGAGAGGGTCATCTGGGAGCCGCTGCGCCAGAACTATCGAATCATGAAGACCATGGTCGAGCGCAAGGGAGCCCGGCTCGTCGTCGTGATCCAGGGTGGGCTGCTGTGGCAGGGACGTCCACTGGTGCACCTCAGGAGGCTGCTGGAGGAGGAGGGGATACCCTGCCTTGACCTGACGCCGGTCTGGCGGGACGCGGCGTTCTACGCGAAAGAATACTCCCTGGGCTGGGACCCGCACCCGAACGCCAGGGCCAACGCGGTGGCGGCAGGGCTCGTGGCCGCCTATCTTCAGCGCGCGGGGCTGCTGCCGGAGCGAATCGGCGACGGGCTGCTCACCGGCTCCCGGCCACCCGGCCCCCACGACGTCATCGCGGCAAGAGCCGACCTCCGCGACGGTTTGTCGGAATGGGAGTCCCGCGAAGCCAGGCAAGCGGAGCGTGAGATCGATCAGTGGCGGGAACAGACGGCCGGGTTCTCCTCGTCGATCGATCTGGACAATGCGGGACAGCGAGCGATGAGACGCGGGCAGATTCTCTACGGGTTCTGGGATCCGGCAGGCGCGGCGCCGGCGGAGCCGGGCGGCGGACTCTGGATGTCCGCAAGCGCCGCGGTCCTGCTCAAACCCCCCACGGGCGCCCGCAGCATTACCCTGGACCTGAGCCTGCCCGCGGGGCTGTCGGCCCGCGAGCGAACGCCGCGAAGCCTGCTGCTGACGTTCGGCGCACCACCGGATCGATGCGAGATCGGCCATGTCGAGCTGCCGGTGGATGCGGCAGCCCCGGGTCTGTCCCGCAG
>DASROJ010000007.1:0-10995 GCA_035646975.1 Patescibacteria group bacterium | reverse complement strand
GGTCATCAGGGCGCTTCAGGACGACCCGGCCGGTCCGCGCGCGCGGTTCGTGCTGGTGGGCGACGGCGGAATGCGAAACGAGATCGAGCGGCTGGTCGAGCGCGAAGGCTTGTCGGCCGGCATCACGCTGTGCGGGTGGAGACGCGATGTGCCGGCGGCCCTCAGGGAGTTCGATATCCTGCTCCACACATCGCTTTGGGAGGGGCTGCCGCGCGTCTTCCCCGAAGCGATGGCGACGGGGCTGCCGATCGTCGCCACCTCGGTGGACGGGGCGCCCGAAGCGATCGAGGAGGGGGTCACCGGCTACCTGCTGCCGCCCGGCGACGTCGAGGGGCTGGCGAGGCGGACACTGGAGCTGATTCGTGATCCACGAACGCGCCGGCGCATGGGAGACATGGCGCTGGGCCGGGTCGGCCCCTGGGACATCGATGACATGGTGCGCCGCCAGGAGCGTCTCTACGAAGGGCTGATGGCGGGCGAGACCGAAAGAGCGGTTGCCCTGTCCACGCAGGTTGGAGGATGACGGTGCCCGAACCGGTGCTCGAGATCCAGGGGCTGAGGAAGACCTACAAAGGGCATCTCTCGCTGACATCGCGCGAGGTGATCAAGGGGCTCGATCTGCGCATCGAGCCGGGCGAGGTCTTCGGTCTGCTCGGGCAGAACGGCGCGGGAAAGACCACCACGATAAAGATGATCCTCGCGCTGATCTTTCCCGACGCCGGGACCATCCGGATCTTCGGCGCCGACCATCTTGGCGTGACCCTGCGGGCGCGCATCGGATTTCTTCCGGAAAACCCGTATTTCTACGAGTACCTCACCGGCAGGGAATTCCTTCGCTTCTACGGCCAGCTCTTCGGCTACGGCCGCGCCGAGCGGAACCGTCGTGCAGCCGATGTGCTGGCGCGGGTCGGCATGTCCACGCGGGCGGACCTGCCGCTCAGGAAATACTCCAAGGGAATGCTGCAGAGAATCGGCATGGCGCAGGCGCTGATCAACGACCCCGATTTCGTGATCCTGGACGAGCCGATGAGCGGATTGGACCCGATCGGCCGCCGCGAATTCAGGGACCTGATCCTGGACCTCAAGGCGCACGGCAAGACCGTGTTCTTCTCCTCGCACATCCTTTCGGACGCCGAGGCGATCTGCGACCGGGTGGGCATCCTCAAGGATGGACGCGTGGCGCTCGCAGGTCGGCTGTCCGACCTGCTGTCACCGGCGGTGGCGTCGTGGGAGGTCACCATTTCGGGCCCCGCCTTCGCCTCGCTGCCGCTCAACGGATTCAGCGGGTCGTTGATCTCGGTGCGCGGCACCGAGTCGCTGGTGCGCGTGGATGCCGAAGCGGATCTGCAGCGTCTGCTCGACGTGGTGCGCTCCAGCGGCGGCCGCCTCATCTCGGTGACCGCGAGACGGGACACGCTGGAGGACCTCTACGTCCGGGAGGTGGCGGCCCGATGAAGACGCTGGCGATTGCCACCAACACGTTCCGCGAGGCGATCCGGGACCGGATCCTGTACCTGATCCTGGTGTTCGCGATCCTGATGATCGGCTCGAGCCGGATACTCAGCCTGCTGACGGTGGGCGCCGAAGAGAAGATCGTCAAGGACATCGGGCTGGCGTCGATCTCGCTGTTCGGCGTGGCCACGGCGATCTTCGTGGGTGTCGGGCTGGTCTTCAAGGAGATCGAGAAGCGCACCGTCTATACGCTGGTGTCCAAGCCGATCTCGCGCTCGCAGTTCATCCTGGGCAAGTACCTCGGGCTCGTCCTGGTGCTCGCGGTCAACGTGGCCGTGATGACGGCCTTTTTCTTCGGAGTGCTGCTCGCCAAGGGATGGATGGACCTCGCGATCGGCCGGGCGATCTTCCTGATCTTCATCGAGCTGATGCTGGTGACCGCCATCGCCATCCTGTTCTCATCTTTTTCCACGCCGATTCTCAGCAGCCTGTTCACCGTCACCTTCTACGTGATCGGCCACCTGTCGTGGGGTCTTCTGCTTCTGGCCGACAAGCTCGAAGGAGAGTTCGGCAGGATGGTGTGCCGCGTGCTGTACCGGCTCCTGCCCAACCTCGATGCGATGAACGTGAAAGGTGCGGTGGTGCACGGCATCGAGGTGCCGCTTGCGCAAGTGTGCGCCGCGTCGGTCTATGGTCTTTCCTACACCGCGATCGTCCTGGGGCTCGCCGCGCTGGTGTTCCGCAGGAGGGACTTCCTGTGAGGTGGCGCCGCGCGCTCGTCGCCGCGGGGCTCGTCGTGGCGGTGGCCTCGGCCAGCTGGTCCTGGGGCCGCATGGAGACGCTGCGATCGGCCAGCCCGTCGGGCGCCCAGGTGCTTTACCTGCCCTCGGGAAAGTACCTGAAGATCGTCTCGCTCGGCTTTCCCGAAGTGCTGGCCGATCTCGTCTATATCTGGTCGATCCAGTTCTACAGCAATTACCAGCAGACCGACCGCTTCACGTTTCTCGAGCACATCTACGGCAACGTGATCAGCGAGCTGGATCCGAAATACGTCGACCCGTACCTGATCGGCGCGCTGATCATGAGCGCGGAGGCCCACCAGGACGAGATGGCGCTGCGTCTGCTCGACAAGGGGATCGCGGCGAACCCCTCCGAATGGATTCTCTCGTTCGACGCGGGTTTCCTCTGCTATGACCGCCTGCACGACTACACTCGCGCGGCGCTCTACTTCGAAAAGGCTCTCGTGATCCCCGGCGCCCCCAAGGCGGTCAAGCGGCTGCGCGCCGAGATGTACAACAAGATGGGAGACAAGCGCTCGTCGCTCGGCTATTGGCGCGAGGTGCTCGAGGGGGCTGACACCGACTACATCCGGAGCGTCTCGTCGGAGCACGTGCATGACCTGACCATCGAGGTGGACCTCGAGACCCTGCGGCACGCGGTGGAGGCGTGGCGCGCGGAAACCGGCGCCAATCCCGCCGACCTCGGGGCCCTCGCGCGGCGCCGGCTGATCGATTCCGTGCCGGTGGACCCCGAGGGGAACGCCTATCTCTACGACAGGAGTACCGGCGAGGTGTCCTGCCGCAGCCCGTTCAAGCTTCGTCGAAGGAGCGCCCGGTGACGGCGGTGGACCTCGCCGCCGCGCTGGCGCTCGGGTTGATCTTCGGCTCGTTCGCCAACGTGTGCATCCATCGGATGCCCGAGCGCCGCTCGGTGGCGTGGCCCGGCTCGGCTTGTCCGCAGTGCGGCGCTCCGATCGCCTGGTTCGACAACATCCCGGTCCTTTCATGGCTGGTCCTGCGGGGCCGCTGCCGCGCCTGCCACGCGCCGATCCCCTGGAGCTACCCGGTCGTGGAAGCGACTTCGGCGCTGATGCTGGTGCAGCTCTGCCTGCGCCACGGGCTGACGCTTCGGTGGGTCGCCCTGTCGTACCTGGCGCTGTCGCTGCTCGTGCTGGTGCCGATTGACTGGAAACACGGCATCCTGCCAGACCTGGTCACGATACCGGGCACCGTCGTGGGGCTCGTGTTGTCGTTTTTCACATCCGAGCCGGGCCGCGTGGATGCGATGCTCGGCGCCGCGGTGGGTGGCCTGGTGCCGTTGATGATCCGCGCCGCGTACATGGCCTGGGCTCGCATCAGGACGTTTCGCGTCGGCGGGGTCCGGATGCCCGGCTGGCCCGGCGCCGCGGCGACGACCTCCGGCCCGACGCTGACCGGTGCCGTGGAGCCGGTGGCGGGCCCGGAGCCGACTCCGGCAACGCGCCAGGAGTCCCCGGGGGGCGAGGGCGAGGGCGATGAAGCAGCCGGGGACGAACCGGACGGCGATGATGAGCGCCGCGAAGGGCTGGGTCTTGGCGATGTCAAGATGCTGATGATGGTCGGCGCCTTTCTCGGGGTGTCCAACGTGCTGCTGACGATGCTGCTCGGCTCGGTGATCGGCTCGCTCTACGTCGTGCCGCTCGTTCTGGTGGGACGTCGCAGCATGAAGTCGGCGGTGCCGTTCGGGCCATTTCTCGGCATCGCGGCGATCCTGAGCATGTTCTGGGGCCGGCAGATCATCGACTGGTACACCACGCTGGTGCTGGCGCTGCCTCTGGGCGGCTCCTAGGGGACAAGAAATGGACATCCGGGTCCAGGGATACGAGAACCAGGTCAAGCTGTTCCTCGTGCTGCTCGTTCTGTTCCTCGTCGCCACCGGCGTGGTGGGTCTCAACGTCCTGTACCGCTCGCGGGCGCTGCTGATCGAGGAGGCCGAAAGCCGCGTGGCGGCGTCGGCCCACGCCGTGCAGCGGGAAGTGACCGAGTCGGCTCTGCCGCATCGATTGCGCCTCCCCGACGGAGCGATCGACCCCGCCGCAGTGGCCGAGTCCACCGCGCGGCTGCGCGACCTGGCGCGAGCCTACTCGCTGGCCTCCGTGGAGATCGTCGACCTGCAGGGGCGCGTGGTGGCCACCACGCAGCAGTGGCGCCTCGGGGTGGTGGACCCGCAGGCGGCCGGCGTGGCGCTCACCGGGCTGGGAGCGATGGCGGGCGGCGGCGCCGTGATGCGCGAGCCCACCGCCCCCGTCCCGCAGGGCGAGGACGACTCCGAGTACGGCAGCGACCGGGGCGAAGTGCTTCTTTTTCTTCCGCTGGAGCCGGGCCCGGCAGGCCCGGGGCTGCTGCTCAAGACGGGGCATGAAGTCATCGGGGTGCGCACCGTGGCCCGGCAGATTCGGTTCCTCGCCTGGACCCAGGCCATCGCGGGATTCGTCGTGCTCGGGCTGGTCTTTCTCTTCGTGCGGTGGGTGCTGCGGCCGTACCGGGCGCTGCGGGAGACGGCGCTTCGGATCGAATCCCGCGAGACGCAGGGGCCTCTGGATGATCCGGCCGACCTGATCTCCTCGTTTCGCGGCGTGATCGACAAACTCAAGGACCAGGAGCGTGAGCTGGACAGGATGCGCGCGCTCTCCAGCCACGAAGACACCGGCGCGCTGAGCCAGGAGATGCTCGACGGGCTGACGAGCGGCGTCCTGATCGTGGGGCCGGACGGCGGAATCAGGCAGCTGAACCCCGCCGGCGAAGCGATTCTCGGGGCCACGCGCGATCGCATCGTGGGCCGCGATTACAAGGAAGTGTTCGCTTCGTCACCGGAGCTGCTCGGAATCCTTCGCGACGGCGTGGAGTCGGGCCACGCCCGGTCGCGCGAAGTCGTCCCCTACGTGGCGGCCGGCGGGCGATCCAACGAGCTGGCCCACCTCGGCGTGACGATTTCCAGGCTGCCCGGCACCGCCGAAGCGCGCGGTGGCGTGTTCTGTCTTTTTTCCGACCTGACCGAGATACGCGGGCTGCAGGATCGGGTGAGACTGAAGGAGAATCTCGCGGGGCTCGGAACGCTGTCGGCCGGTATCGCGCATGAATTCAGAAACTCCCTGGCCACGATTCTCGGGTACGCGCGGCTGATCACCCGTCAGGGGGACTCCGAGCACGCGACGGCCATCGCGCGCGAAGTGCAGTCGATCGGACGGATCGTGGACGAGTTCCTTCGTTACGCCAGACCGGCGACGATCCAGGCCACCGACTGGGACCCGCGCGCGGTGATGACCGACGTGGCGCTGTCAACCACGCGCGATCTGGGCCGCCCGGGAGTGGCGATCATCATCGAGGGGGAGTGGCCCACGGCCATCCGCGCCGACGAGGGGTTGCTGCGTCAGGCCTTCGGCAACCTGCTGCGCAACGCCGTGGAGGCGATCCCATCCCAGAGCGGTCTGGTGACGGTGACCGGTTCGATCGAAGAAGGAGGCGAGCAGGTGCGCATCGAAGTGGCCGACTCGGGCACCGGCATACCGCCCGAGGTGCTCGGCCGGCTCTTCACGCCGTTCGTCACCACCAAGGCATCGGGCACCGGGCTCGGCCTCGCGCTGGCGCAGAAGGCCGTGGTCTGTCATGACGGGGCGATCTCCGCCGGCAACGCGGAAACCGGCGGCGCCCGTTTCGCGATCACGCTGCCGACGCAGACACGTGGACTGCCGGTCTGAGGCTTTTGGTGGCACATTCCGCTGCCCCCGGCGGCGGAGACAGGCCGTCACCGCGAGGTTTCGCCTCCGACGAAGCGCTCCAACCCGCTGACGGACAACCGGTTCAAATCGAAAAGCCGACAACGCGCCGCCTCGTGGCAGCAGCCTTGCACTAAGCCTCCTCGTCCTGAGGAGCGCCAGATGACTCTGAAAACGAGATACAGGGGAGAGGCGGGTTTCAGCCTGTCGGAAATCCTGGTGGTCGTGGTGATCATCGGGTTGTGCGCGGCGGTGTTCGTGCCCAACGTCGGAACGTTCTACAGGGCCTACCGGATCCACAGCGCAGCCGACCAGCTGACCGGCCACATGCGCACGGCAAGGCAGATCGCCGTGTCGCAGCGGCTGCCGGTCACTCTGACGATCAATCCGTCACCGGCGAACAGCTACACGCTCAACTATACGATACCCGGCAAGCCGGCCACGACGCAGACCTTCAAGCTCTACAAGGAAATCACCGTCGCCACCACGCCAACGGGGCCGCTCACCTTCACGCTCAATCAGAACGGCACGGTGGCGAATCCGTCGACACCGGACGATCTGAACCCGACATCGAACTTCGTGAGAATGACCCGGATGATCGGCAGCGGAAGGACCGACCAGTACACGCTCACGTTTTCTGTCGCCGGCAAGGTCGGCGTGAAGTTCGTCCGATGATGCGGCCGGCAGGCACCAGGGAGGGCACGAGCATGGCGAGTAACAAGGAAGCCGGATTCAGCCTGATCGAGGTGCTCGTCGCTCTCGGCCTGATGGCCGGCGTCATGGTGGCCGTCTGCTCGATGTTCGTGCTCGGCGGCACCTACGTGAAGTCGGGCAAGGAGCTCACGCAGGCGACCGCGCTGGGCCAGGACATGATGGAAGACATCAACAAGCAGTCGTACTCCGGGGTTTATCTCTTCCTGCAGGGCGCGAGCCCCGACCCGAACGCGACGTCGGTCACATCGGATACACGTGTGTCGGGCAGCGTGGCCAACACGACCTGGGGCGGAAACATCCGCTCGAAACTCTACCAGGGCTACGCGGTCGTGACGATGATCCCGATTGGGGGAACGGCCACGCCAACCACCTTCGCAACGGGCGAAGGGATAAGGGTGAGCATCACCCTGGGCTGGAAGGAGCTGCGGAGGACCCGCAGCGTCAAGCTCGAGAACGTCCGCTGGTGACCCTTGGTGACCATCGGTAAGCATGGCGACGCTTGTGAGAAGAGGAGCCTCCGTTCCACACCGTGCCGCGGGACCCTACCCCGAAGCCCGGACGAGGCAAGAGCACAGGAGGAACAGCACGTGAGACGAACCATGAGACATCACGCGGGCACAACAGCATCGGCGCCGAATTTCGAAGCGCGGCGGCGATCGGAGCGCGGCTTTACCCTGGCCGAGATCCTGGTGGCCGTCACGGTCATGGCCATCGTCTTCATCGTGGTGTTCTCCGTCTACGACGGCCTCCAGCACTCATTCAAGATGAGCGAGAACGCCGCCAACGAGCAGCAGAACACGCGCGTGGCGTTCGACCGGATGGTTGCCGACGTGCGCATGGCCGGGTTCAATTACAACCCTGACGGCGACCCCAACCGTCCCGACGAACAGCTCGAGGGAATGTGGAACAACGCCATCACGGTGCGGGGCGACTACGACTTCGAAGACGCCACAGCGCGCACTACCCCCGAGTCGACGCTTGGCGGCGCCAGCATGACGTTTCGCACGGTCAGCACCGGCAATGACGAGATCGTGACCTACGCCCTGGGCAAGCCATCCGGCACCGGCGGCACCAGCATCAGCTTCGTGGCCGATGTCGTGGGCGTGCCCCGAAACGGAACCAAGGAAACGGTCACCGTGAGCAACGTCGACCTGGCGCAGGTCACCGCTCCATACACCCTTTACCGGTACATCGTGTCGCCCAACAGCACCACGGTGATCAAACAGCCGGTGGCGGACAACATCAAGTCGTTGAGCTTCACCTATTACGACGGTGCGGGCAACGTGCTGACGGCGGTGGGCGGCGCCGACGATCCGAACAGCATCAACAAGCGAGCCAGTGTCTCGAAGATCGGCATCAACGTCGTCGGCATGACCGAGGACCCCGATCTGGCCTACATCGACCCGACCGATCCCAACGTGCTGACCAGGCACTATCGCAAGTTCACCCTGGCCACCGACGTGACACCCCGGAACATGGGAATGAAGGGCGTGGTCGACATCGACCTGACCGACCCGAACGCGCCGGCGAGCTTCACCGCCTGCCAGGGGCACTGCAACGGCACCTACCTGAAATGGCAGACCGGCGGTTCACCCGACGTCAACAGCTACACGGTGAGCTGGGGCACCTCCCTCTCCAACCTGACCAACGTCATCTCGACCACGGGGCTCAACTACTACATCTCGGGGCTCACGGGCGCTTATTACTACGCCGTCCGATCGATCGACATGACCGGCAACCAGAGCGCCAACGTGACGGTCGGGCCGTCCACGCCCACGGACACGACGACACCGGCGCAGGTGACCGGCATGGCAGCCACCGGTGACGCGGGCGCGGTGCGCGCCGCGGTCAACAACCAGGTGAACCTGGTCTGGGCCGGGATCTCCGGCAACACCACGAACCTGAGCTGCGACGATTCTCCCTATCCGATCCGCGACCTGAAGGGGTATCGCGTCTTCAAGGGTGCTACCGCCGGTTTCGATCCGAACGTCCCGGGGCAGGTGATCCAGGCATGGGACGCCAACACCATCACGGCCACCACGAACACACTCAGCGATACCAACATCGTGAACTGTCGTTCTTACTATTACAAGGCGCTCGGCGAAGACTTCTGCGCCAAGCTCGGTGCGGTGTCGGCGGCCGGTGACGGCGCCTCCATCGCCAGCGCCAAACCGGCAGCCCCCACGACCGTCAACGCCACGGACATGGGTCTGGGACTGCAGACCGTGACCTGGAACCGTGTGTCGCAGAATGTCGCGTCCACGCCGGTGCCAATCGTCATCGACAAGTACAAGGTGTACCGCGCCGCGGTGCCGTCCGCCGCGGATCCGAACCTCGCGCTCTACTCCGTGGTGTTCAGCGGCGTGGTCTCGAATCCCGCGTCGCCGCAGTTCCAGGACCCCAATGTGCCCAACGCGCCGCCCGGCAATACCTGGTATTACAGGGTCTCGGCTCTGGACGACTGCGTGGGCAACGAGAGCGCCCTGTCTCTGCCCGACCAGGCGGACAAGTGCTCCTTCGGCGGCTCCTCCTCGATGAGCGTGAGCCCGGGCGGCAATCCAATCACCGGCACGCAGACGATCACCTTGTCGGCGAGCGGCGGTGTCACCGTGACGTCCACTCAGCTCGTCATCAAGAACGCACTCACCGGGACCGTGATGTCCAACCAGACCGACAACACGTCGCCGTACCAGTACACCTGGAACGCCTCGTCCGCTTCGCCGGGTCAGAGCTATGTATTCGACGGATATGTCACCAATGCCAGCGGCTGCACCGACACCGTGTCGACGACCAAGACTGTCACGGGGTCGATCGCCTGCTGCATCAGCTCGAGCACTCCGAGCATCTCGCCGACAACCGGCTCGCTGAAGAACAACGAGTTGTTCTTCGACATCATCAACAATTGCGGCGCCGACGTGTCGATCACCCAGATTGGGGTCGACTGGACAAACAACGCCGGCCAGAACGCGCAGCTCGACGTATTCGAATTCAACATCTTCGACGCGCTCACGTCGAACCGGGTGTTTGATCTGAGTCCCAATGCCAATCCCATCGCGACGATGGACTTTTCGGTGAGCCCGCTGGCGCCGGCGCTCCAGCTGCTGGCCGGCAACAACAACTCCAATCCCGTGCGGCTCCGGTACAGGTTCACCAAGCCGATGCTCAACAAGGTCGGCAGCATAAACGTCGGTGAATCGATCGACACCGGGTTCTTCTACACGCTGCCGTCAACCAGCGGCACGGGCCGGTGCAACATCACTGTGGTCACCAACCCGCTGAGCCTGGTCTCGTGCGATCCGTCCAGCGATCCGAACTGCATACTGTGAGGTGGGACCAATGACGAGGAATCCGAACGTCGAAAACGGATCGGCGCTGCTGATCTCCATGATGGTGATGGTGATCCTGACGCTGCTCGGGCTGTCCTACCTCTTCATGGCCGACACGGAGAACCTGATCGCGCAGAATCAGCGCGACTCGGACCAGCTCCTGTTCGTGTCGGAGACCGGGGCCAAGATGATCAAGGCCGTCTTCGACCGGCCGACCATGGGGCTGCCGTCGGTGATCTCCACCCTGCAGTTCAAGTTTCTCAATACGTACGACCTGAGGAACAGCACCTACTACGATCGGACACAGCGGCTGTTCGACCATGACAACGACCCCAACACGGTGGATGTCCTCGCCGACGGAACGAGCGGCAGGCCCTATTTCAGGCAGGGGCTGACGGTCGACCCGAACGCCACGGCGTATCTCTCATTCTTCGAGAAGCCGTATCGTGGCAACAGCGTCGTGGCATACATGGGCTCGGAGGCGGGACCGGACATGATCCTGCAGAGCAACAGCCTCGACCCCAACACATCCGGGACGGTGGACATACTGGACCAGCTCAACGCGTCCCTCTTCACAGATCAGCCCAATACCGGGCGCATCCAGCGGATCGACATCTACGCCCCGCCGGTCATCATGGTCAACGGCGTGCCGACCCGTTATGGCATCGCCACCGTGAAGGTGACCGCTGCCAAGTTCCGCGGGATGGCCAAGGTCGGCTCCACCTGGGTCACCACGCCGACCTCCCGACAGATGTCCCAGCGGGTGGTGAAGATGGTGCTCAACGAGGCCCCCTACCCGGGCCCGGGCGGACCGCTGCAGTCGTGCTCGAACCTGAGCACCAATGGCGCATTCAACGTCCACTGGGGCGCCACCACGGCCATTCTCGACGCCAGTATCTCGACCAGCGCGGTGCAGCTGCAGTCGCGGGCCCCGGAGAGCATCCCGTGGGCCACCCAGAACAGCTATAT
>DASROJ010000006.1:0-9993 GCA_035646975.1 Patescibacteria group bacterium | reverse complement strand
GAATTGTGGATGTTCCAGATCAGATTCGGATGCACCGCGTTCCATGGCTCGGTCGGGCAGCCCCATCTCGCGTTGAGCTTCCGCAGCTCGGTCAGCTTGCGCTTGATCACCTTGTCCTTGGCGGTTTCGATGTCGCCGCGGATCTCCTCCGACTGGATCCGTCTGGCTTCGTCGAGGTACTCCTTGAGCGCCTCGGAGCGAGCGCACCAGAACGCCTCCCACGCCTCGGCTGCCGTCTCGCGCGGCTCCTCTTCGGCGATTCCCTCCGGCTCGGCGGGGATGCCGAACTCGTTGCGGAGCCGGTCCCGTTCCGCGCCGGATGCCGACAGGTAGAGCCTTCTCATGCGGCATCGCTCCGGGTCGCCCCAGAACCGGTTCCACCGGCGCTGCGCCTTGTAGTAGGCGATGCTGGTGTCGTACATGGTGGGCAGGTCCCCCACCCCGGTGCCTATATATATGTGGGCCTGCTGGCCCAGGTCCTGCAGGGTTTTCTCGATGCCGGGATTCTGCTCCAGCGACTGGATGAACGCGCCCACGGCGTAGCGCACCGGGTCGCCGCTGTGCTTGGTCAGCTGGGCGAACCGGGCCGGCTTGAATCGATCTTCGATCCAGGGGCGGTACTCGGTGAAGTCGAACCGCGGAATGCCCACGAGGAAATTGCTCGGGCCGAATCCCTCGAACGGCTCCATCCAGGTGCGGTTCGACCGGAGGTTCTCGCGGAACTCGTCGATGTTGCCGGAGCGAGGCGCCACCAGTCCCCATCCGAAGATGCCGATTCTGGGCGCGCGCGTGGTCACGTGGCGTTGCCTCCGGCGGGCATTCTAGCGCAATCGGCGGTGCGGGGACTCAGGCTCGCGGCGCCGCCTGCCTCACCTGCTCGAGCATCGCGTCGACGTGCCGCTCCCGCGACAGATAGGATGTGACGCAGAACCTGAAGACGCGCCGCCCTCCCAGAATCGAGGTCGAGATCCACGAGGTGCCCCGACGCTGCACTTCGTCCTGGATCGTCATCTGCAGCGCATCGAGCTCGGCGTCCCTGCCTTTGAGGTGAGCCGGCACATATCGAAAGCAAAGCACGCCAAGGCTCGGCCTGGACATCGCCTCGAAATCCTCCGATTCCGAAAGACGGGCGTGAAGGTACTCCGCCAGGGCGATCTGCCGCTCGACGGCCTCCTCGTATCCCCGACGTCCATGCTGTCGCAGCGAGAGCCACACCTTCAGGGCATCGAAGCGCCGCGACCCCGCCACGCCGAACTGGAACCAGTTGAGATCCTCGTGCTCGGTGAAGACACGGTCGGTCACGTAATGCGGCTTGACCTCGAACGTGCGCCGCAGCGCCTCGCCGTCCTTCACGACGATCGCCCCGGCGCAAAAAGGCACCGAAAACCATTTGTGCGGGTCGAGCGTGACCGAATCGGCCCTCTCGATCCCGTCGAGCAGCATCGCCCGGCCGGACGCCAGCCGCGCGGCGCCGCCCCAGGCGGCGTCGACGTGAAACCAGAGCCGGTGACGCTGGCAGATGTCGGCCAGCGCGCCCAGCGGATCGATCGCCCCGCTGGTGGTCGTGCCCGCGATGCCGACCACGCAGAAAGGCAGGCGCCCCATCGAGAGATCGGCGAGGATCTGGCGCTCGAGCGCCTCGGGGATCACGCGGGCCTCGGCATCGCAATCGATCTTGCGCATGCCGTCGGTGCCGATGCCGAGCAGGTCGGCGAGGCGATCGATCGAGTAATGCGCCTGGGTCGAGACATAGAAAGTCGGCCGCCCCTCCGCGGCGGCCACACCGATCCGTCTGACCTCGGGAACTTTCTCGTTGAGCGAAATCTTCAAGCCCGTGTAGTTGGCCAGCGAGCCGCCGCTCGTCAACGTGCCGAAGGCTCCCCGGGGGTACCCGATGAGATCGCACATCCACCGGATCACCGTTTTTTCGATCTGCGCGCCGGCCGGCCCGTGGCTCCAGGCTGCCATGTTCTGGTTGATCGTCGACGCGATGGCGTCGGCGAACACCCCGATGATCGTGGGGGTGGGATTGAACAGGCCGAAATAGCCCGGAGAGCCGAGGTGGAACGAGTTGGGCAGCACCTTCTGCCGCACCTCGGCCAGCAGGCTGAAGGGGTCTTCTCCCTGCTCGGGCAGCGGCCCGTCGAACATGCCGGCCAGCCCGCCGGGCTCACGTGGCGTGATCGGCACCGTGTCGAGCGCCGCGAAGTAATCGGCGATGAGATCCGCCACCTCGGCGCCGAACCGCCGGACGTCGGCTTCGATCCACTGCTTCATGATGGTATCCTTCCGCGGGTTCGATGCGGGCCGCGGGCTCGATGCGGGATTTCACCACGCGTGCCGGGATGACGGCGGCAAAATTAGCACACCGATGACACTCTCGCCCTCACAAATCGCCTCCGCGTACGCCCATTGCGAGCGTCTCGCGCGCGATCACTACGAGAACTTCCCCGTGGCCTCGCTGCTGCTGCCCAGGGACAAACGGCGAAACGTCGCGGCCATCTATGCTTTCGCGCGTCAGGCCGACGACTTCGCCGACGAGGCGCAGTGGGAAGGGCGCCGGCTCGAGCTGCTGGCCGACTGGCGGCGCAGGCTCGATCGCGCCGCGGCGGGTTTTGCCGACCACCCGGTCTTCATCGCGCTGGCCGACACGCTGGCGACGCGCCGTCTGCCGGTGGAGCTCCTGCACGATCTGATCTCGGCCTTCGAGCGCGATGTGACGGTGACCTCCTACGAATCGTTCGACCAGCTGCTCGGATATTGCCGGCTCTCGGCAAATCCCGTCGGCAGGCTTCTGATGCATCTGTTCGATCAGAAGGAAGAGGCCTTGATGCTGCAGTCCGATTCCGTCTGCACCGCGTTGCAGCTCGCGAACTTCTGGCAGGACGTCGGCATCGATCTCGACAAAGGGCGCTGCTACATTCCGCGCGAGGATCTCGATCGATTCCGCTGCCCCGCGGAGGATCTGCGGCGCCGCGAGGTCTCACCGAGCTTTGTCGAGCTGATGCGATTCCAGGTGGGACGGACGAGGGCGTTGTTCGCCCGGGGCGCCGGCCTGCCGGGGCAGGTGGGCGGAAGGCTCGGCTTCGAGCTGCGTCTCGTGCTGATGGGCGGACAACGCGTGCTCGATCTGATCGAAGCGGCGGGGTTCGATGTCTTCAACCGTCGGCCAACGCTCACCACGCAGGACTGGGGGCGGCTGCTGGTACGCGCCGCGGTGACGGGGCCACGGTGACGGGGCCATGGTGAGCGAACGGGCGCGACAGGAGATCATCGACCAGCGTTTCGCCACACGCGTCACGCGCGCGAGCGGAAGCAATTTCTACTACTCGTTTCTCTTCCTGCCACGCGCGCAGCGCGAAGGGATACATGCGATCTACGCTTTCTGCCGCGTGGTGGACGACTCGGTCGACTCGGCTGGCAGCGCCCTGGAGGCGGCGAACAGGGTGGCGTTCTGGCGCGGGGAGCTGGCCGCCTGCTACGGGGGCGTGCCGACACATCCGATCGCCCGATCGCTGGCCTCCCATCTCCGGTCCTGGCCCATACGCAGACAGAACCTCGAGGAGATCATCGACGGGGTGGCGATGGACGTCACGCCGAGGCGGTACGCCACGTTCGACGAGCTGCAGGGCTACTGCTATCGCGTCGCCTCGGCGGTGGGGCTGGTCTGCATCGAGGTGTTCGGCTACACCAGGCCGGAGGCGCGCGAGTATGCCTCGGCCCTCGGTCTCGCATTCCAGATGACCAACATCCTGCGTGACGTTCGCGCCGACGCCCTGCGGGGGCGAATCTATCTGCCCACGGAGGAGACACGGCGATTCGGCTGCCCCGACGAGGACCTGCTCGCCGGCCGCCCCACCCCTGCTTTCGTTTCCATGATGAGATTCCAGGTCGAGCGTGCCAAGGGGCTCTTCGCAAAGGCAGAAAGCCTTTTCCCACGCGAAGACCGCTCCACCCTGTTCGCCGCGGAGATCATGGGCTCGATCTATGCCGCGATCCTCGAGAAGATCGAACGACGCGGTTACGATGTGCTCAGGGAGAAAGTGACCCTCTCGAAACCGGGAAAGCTCCTGATAGCCACCCGCTGCTACCTCCGCAGCCGCGCGCCCGCATGACCACACCGCCCCATGTCGTGGTGATGGGTGGCGGGTTCGCCGGGCTGTCGTGCGCCACGGCGCTGGCGGAAAGCGGGGCACGTGTCACGCTGCTCGAAGCCAGACGTGCGCTGGGGGGCCGGGCCGGTTCTTTCGTCGACGAAGCCACCGGCGAAGTGGTCGACAACGGCCAGCACCTCTTCATGCGTTGCTACCGGGAAACGCGCGCGTTCCTGGATCGGATCGGCACGGGGCATCTGCTGCGCTTCCAGAAGAACCTCACCGTCGACTACCTGCATCACGGCCATCACTCGCGCCTGAAGTGCCCCGGGCTGCCGGCGCCCTGGCACCTGCTGGCCGGAGTGCTGATGCTCAAGGGACCCGCGCTGGCCGATCGGCTGGCGGTGCTGCGCGCCGGGCCCGCGTTGCGCCGCCTGCGAACGCCCGGCGGTGTCGAGTCCCTGGAGGCTCTCACGGTCACGGAATGGCTCGACCGGCTCGGGCAGACATCCGCCCTGCGCCGCTGGCTCTGGCACCCGCTGGCAATAGCGACTCTCAACGAGTCGCCCGACATCGCGCCGGCCTCGCTGCTGGCCAGCGTGCTGGTGGAAGGGTTCCTCCACGACTCCGGATCCTCGGCGCTCGGCGTGGCCACCGTCGGGCTGTCCGAACTCTACACGGAGGCCGCCACGCGATTCATCCAGCAGCGGGGCGGCGCCGTCCGCTTCGGCGCGGCGGCCACGGCCCTGCGTTGCGCCGGCCCGCGCGTCACCGGCGTCGAGATCCGCGACGGAGGCGCGGTGGACGCGGATGCCTTTGTCAGCGCGCTGCCGCCCGCCGCGCTCGCCCGGATCGGGGTGCCGGTGGCGGGGCTCGATCGGTTCGCCTCGTCCCCCATCCTTTCGATAAACCTCTGGATCGACCGGCCGCTCTCCGGCATCGCACCGTTCGACTTCGCCGGCATCGTGGACGGGCGCATCCAGTGGCTGTTCAACAAGGAACGGATTCTGGATGGAAAGGCCCACCACCTCGCCGCGGTGATCAGCGCGGCGCGCGATCAGGTCGGGCGCAGCAACGAGGAGCTCGCCGCCATGGCCTGGGACGACGTTCGGACGCACCTGCCGGCGGCGCGCGCGGCCCAGCTCGTTCGATCGATGGTGGTGCGTGAGCGCACCGCGACTTTTTCCGCCACGGTGCAGACCGAGCCGCTGCGTCCCGGGCACCGGTCCCCCTATGACAATCTTCACCTGGCCGGTGACTGGACCGAGCGCGGGCTGCCGGCCACCATCGAAACCGCGGTGCGCACGGGGCATCGATGCGCCCGCCTGATCGCCGCGGCCACGCCCGGCGCGGAAGCGGAAGCGGCCCGCGCTTTCCGCAACGAGACATCGCCGCGGCCTTCACGCTCATGACGAGGACACGAAACGTCGGGGAGGCGCGCCGGGGACTCTGCATCTACCTCGCCGCGGTGATGGTCGCCTCCGGTGTCATCGAATGGAGGCTGTACCGCGAAGGCGGGCCTATCAGCGAGCATCGCGGGCTGGTTTTCCTGCTGATGTGGACCCCCGCGCTGGCCTCCTTGGTCGCGCGTCTGATGATGCGTGAAGGGATGCGCGACGTCTCGTTCCGGCCGGGTGGACTCGACGGCCTGAAGGGGATGCTGATCGCCTGGTTCTACCCGGTGGCGGTCGGAGCGCTGGCATATGGAGCCGCCTGGTGGACGGGTCTGGCAGAGTTCCGGCCGCCCCCCTTGTCGCAGGCCGGGCTCGAGCAGGCTTCCAGCATGACGCGGTTCTTCGTCCTGCTCGCGCTGACCGCCAGCGCCGGCACCCTCGGTGCGATGGTCTTTGCGGCAGGCGAGGAGATCGGGTGGCGCGGCTACATGCTGACCCGTCTCATCGACGCGGGGGTGCCTCGGCCGGTCCTGACCGGCGGTCTGATCTGGGGGCTCTGGCACACGCCGCTGATTCTCAGCGGACAGTATGCCTCGGGGCCGCATCCGATCCTGTCTGCCTGCATCTTCATCGTCGATGTGGCCGTCTTTTCCTACTTCATCGCCTGGCTGCGGCTCACCACCGGCAGTGTCTGGCCGGCGGTGGTGGCGCACGGCGCATGGAACGCCATCATCCAGGGAGCCTTCGACGCCTCCACCACGGGGACCTCCCTCTGGGTTGGCGAATCGGGGATCCTGATCATCCTCGTCGGTCTCGCATTGGTGAGCCAGATCGTGCGGGGCAGATGGCCGGCCCGCCGAACGCCCGGCGAACCGGTCTTCGCGGATCTCGAGGCATCGAAGATCTAGGCGAACGCCAGTTCGTCGAGGAATCCCCGGCATCTGCGCACCAGGCGGCCCGGCACGGCGAGCAGGGTGTAGTGCCCCTGGTCCTCCCACAGGATTCGAGGACGCCCCCATCGCTCCCAGAGATCCGACACCGAGTCGCTGAGCATGATCCGATCGTATGCGGCCGCGACGATCAGCAGCCGGTGCCCGGACACGCGCGGCGTCAATCGATCGGGGGAGATGATCCCCCACGCCCGCCGCAGGCTGCCGCGCTCGTGCATTCCCGATCTGGAAAGATCCTCGCGAACGTTGACACCCAGACCGGTGTCGAGAATCGGCGAAACGACCGACCCGCCAGCCGCGCCGATGACGACGAACTCCAGGTCCTCGCGCAGGCAGGCCACCAGCCCGGCGAGATATCCTCCCAGGGAGTAACCGATGAGTCCGACCGTCCGGCTGCCCGTGTCGCGCAGCCAGTTGATCAGTCCCATCATGTCGGCCACGCTCTGGCGGAACGCCTCGACCGTCAGCACCACGTCGCCCGACACCATCAGCTCGCCGCTGTAGGTGCCGGCCGGGGTGCGCTCGAAATGAAATGGATGGGCCAGCACGGCCACCGAGAAACCAGCCTTGAGGAGCGGCTCGACATAGAGCATCTCGATCCCCCGCATCCCCTCGTGCGCCCAGCCGTGCGACAGCACGATGACGGGGGACGCCGGCTCCGCTCTGCGCCTGTAGAGCCTCCCCCACGCGGTATTGGTCTCGGTATAAGGGTAGCCCTCGATCGGATGCAGCGTCGGAAAGCTGAAGCTCGACACGTCGGCCAGCTCCGTCGCGCTTTGCCTGACCATCTTCAGGTCGGGCAGACGCCATCCGTTCCCGTAGAAGCGCGCCGGGTCCGCGTAGTTCTCCGCGTCGTCAAACCGCTCCCAGGCGGACCCGCTGGTCGTCAGGATGCGGCCGCGCTGGAATGTCACCTTGTGCCAGATGCGATAGGCGTCGATGAATTCCGCGAGCGGTTTCAGCATGTGGCCGCAGAGGCAGGTGCGGACATGATCCTAGCCTGCGCTCGCCGCCTGCACGTCCTGCTCATGGGCGTGGTAGGACGATCTCACCAGTGGCCCCGACTCGACGTGCCGGAACCCGCGGGCGATCCCTTCGGTCTTGAGCCGCGCGAACTCCTCGGGCGTGTAGTACCGCTCCACGGGCAGGTGCTGCATGCTGGGGCGCAGGTACTGGCCGATCGTCATGATGTCGACACCGGAGGCGCGAAGGTCGTCCATCACGACAAGCAGCTCGTCGAACGTCTCGCCGAGCCCGACCATCACGCCGGACTTGGTGGCGATGGCCGGCGCGCCTCCGTCGCGGAACGCGGCGGAGCGCCCCAGCAGCTCGAGCGACTGGCGGTAATCCGCCCCGGCCCTGACACGCCGGTAGAGACGGGCCACCGTCTCCATGTTGTGATTGAGAATGTCCGGCCTGGCGTCGAGCACGAGCTGCAGGCACCGGCTGTCGCCCTGGAAGTCGGGGATCAGCACCTCGACGCGCGTCTGCGGGTTGGCGCGCCGGATTTCCTCGATGGTCCTGACGAACTGCGACGCTCCCTGGTCGGGCAGATCGTCCCGGTTCACCGAGGTCACCACGGCATGACGCAAACCCATCGAGCTGACGGCCTGGGCGACGTGCAATGGCTCGAGCGGGTCCGGCGCCGACAGCGCCCCCTTGCCCACGGCGCAGAAACCGCACCTCCGGGTGCAGTTGTCTCCCAGGATCATGAAGGTCGCGGTGCGGTTGGAGAAGCATTCGAAGATGTTGGGGCAGCGGGCTTCCTGGCAGACCGTGTGCAGGTCGAGGTCCTTCACCATCTCGCGCACCGCGTTGAAGCTGCCACCGGTGGAGATCCGGATCTTCAGCCAGTCCGGCTTCTTCCCCGTCGGAGCGAGCCGCGGTGTGAACCCGCTCATGCGGCCTCCTGCGCCGGCCCGGTCAGGCGCCGGTTGAACACCGCGGCGAAGTGAGCCGCGGCGCGCCACGCGACCTCCTCCACCGATGTGGCGCGGCCGGTGAGGCGCTCCAGAGAGGTCACGCCGTGATCGGTGATCCCGCACGGGACGATGAGGTCGAAATAGGAAAGGTCCGTGGAGACGTTGAACGCGAACCCGTGGCTCGTCAGCCAGCGGGAGATCCTCACGCCGATGGCCGCAAGCTTCGCGCTGCGTCCGCCGCCTTCATCGACCCAGACCCCCGTCAGATTCTCGAGACGCCCCGCCGTCACGCCGAAATCGGCGGCGGTGAGGATGAGTGTCTCTTCGATGTCCCTTACGTACCGTCGCACGTCGCACCGGTCCGGTCGCAGGTTCAGGATCGGATAGCCGACCAGCTGGCCGGGCCCGTGATACGTCACGTCGCCGCCCCGGCCGGTCGGATAGATCGCGACGCCGCGCGCCTGCCGGGCCGCCTCCCCCGCCAGCACGTGCGCCGGTTTCGCGTTGCGGCCCAGCGTGATGACATGGGGATGCTCGAGCAGCAGCAGCTGCTCTGCCGCCTCACCGCGGGCCAGGCCCGCCACGTGTCGTTCCTGCAGCCCGAGTCCCTCGGCGTAGGGGACACGGCCGAGCCATCTCGCGGCGCAGGGTCGGGCTTCGGTCTGCGGCATCAGGCCCCCAGGTCGGTGAAGCTCGCCTTCTGCAGCGTCTCCTTCACCGCGGCCATGTAGCGGTCCGCGTCGGCTCCATCGATGACCCGGTGGTCGAACGACAGGCACAGGATGCACATCGTGCGGATGGCGATCGCGTCGTCGATCACCACCGGACGCTTTTCGACCACGCCGACGCCCATGATGGCCACTTGCGGCTGGCTGATGATCGGCGTGCCGATCAACCCGCCGAAGCTGCCCGGGTTCGTGATCGTGAAGGTGCCTCCCGCCACGTCGTCGGGAGACAGCTTCTTCGTGCGGGCGCGCTCGCCCAGGTCGGTGATGGAACGCGCCAGCCCGAGCAGGTTCTTCTCGTCGGCCTTCTTGATGACCGGCACGATGAGCCCCCAGTCCAGCGCGACGGCGATGCCCAGGTTGACGTCCCGCTTGTAGACGATGTTGTCGCCGTCCACCGAGGAATTGATGATCGGGAACCTGCGGATCGCGTCGACGGCCGCCCTGGCGATGAAGGGAAGATAGGTCAGCTTGATCCCCTCGCGCGCTTCGAACGCGGCCTTGTGCTTCTCCCGCAGCTTCGCGATGCCGGTCATGTCGACCTCGAAGAAGGTCGTCACGTGCGCCGAGGTGCGCCTGCTGGCCACCATGTGCTCCGCGATCTTGCGCCGGATGTTCGTCATCGGCTCGATGCGAACCGACTCGCCCGGCTTGAACATCGACGGCGTCATGACCGCGGCGGGGACGGCCGCCCGGCCCGCCGCCGGGGCGGCCCCGGTTGTCGCGGCGGCTCCCGCACCCCTGTCGAGGTAGGCCTGGATGTCCTGCTTGGTCACACGCCCCGAGATGCCCGTGCCTTCCAGCGCGGAGATGTCGATGTTGTGCTCGGCGGCGATCCGGCGCACCAGCGGAGACGACCGCGTCCGGCGCAGATCCTCCTTGCTGGGCACGCCGCCGGTCTCGCGTGA
>DASROJ010000005.1:0-5334 GCA_035646975.1 Patescibacteria group bacterium | reverse complement strand
GCCCGGCTGGTCATGGAGCAGACCGATCACGTGCTGCTCGTCGGAGAGGGGGCGCTGGCGTTCGCGCGCGCGCAGGGGTTCACCGAGGAGAACCTGCTCACCGAGAGATCCCGCCGCATCTGGCTGCACTGGAAGCAGACTCTCTCGGACAAGGATGACTGGATCGCTCCGCCCGAGTCCGAGTGGTCTCAGGAAGTGAAGGAATACCTTCGCACTTCGGGCACCATCCACTGCAGCGCAATCGATCTCAACGGCAATCTTTCGGCAACTACCTCGACCTCTGGGCTCGCCTGGAAGATGCCTGGCCGGGTCGGCGATTCGCCGCTCATCGGCTGCGGGTTGTACGTCGACAACGACTACGGCTCCTGCGGTTCCGTCGGCCGCGGTGAAGCGGTCATTCTTTCCAACGGCAGCCATGCGGTCGTCGAGCAGCTCAGGCGCGGAGCCACCCCCGAGCAGGCGGCCCTCAACGTCCTGCAATGGATCGTCGATCACACCAAACTGGCGCGTCTCCTCGATGCCGACGGCCACCCCGACTTCGACGTGAACTTCTACGTCCTGGACAAATCGGGAAGGCATGCGGGGGCCTCGATGCGCAGCGGACCTGTCTACACGGTGCACGACGGCAGCGCAAGCCGGACCTACCCATGCTCCTATCTATTCAAGAGAAAACCGAAGCCCTGACCTGCGTCGGCTTGAGGAACCGCCCCACAGGCGGTAGCATGTGGCATTCCTTCAGGAGGCTCATCCATTGAAGCCAGCGCGACGGGTATTCATCGTCGGTGGTGAACACACCCCATTCATCGGCAAGCACCATCCAGATTTCATCTGGAAGGGACATCCCGATTTCGGCAGCAGGCGCAATCCGACGATCGACGAGCATCTGCACCGGGCCGCGCTCGGAGCGCTCGACAAGGCAGGCGTTCCTCCGGAGGCGGTCCAGAAAGGGTTCGTGGGCAACTTCACCGGAGAGATCTTCGCCCACCAGGGGCACCTCGGAGCCGTGCTGGCCGCCGCCCACCCGGGCCTGGCGCTCAAGCAGTTCTCGCGCGTGGAAGGAGCCTGCGCCTCCGGCGGGCTCGCGCTGGTGGCCGGCGTGGACTCGATCTCCGCCGGGTACGATGTGGTCCTGGTGACCGGTGTCGAGGTGCAGACTACCCTTTCGGCCCGCGACGGGGCCGACGCGCTGGCCCGCGCGGCGCACTACGCCACCGAACGGCAGCTCGACTCGTTCACCTTTCCGTGCATGTTCGCGAGAAGGATGCGTGCCTACTGCGAGAAGTACGGCGTGACGCCGGAGGATGTCGCGGCGGTCGTCGTCAAGGCCTATTCCAACGCGTCGAAGAATCCTTACGCCCACATGCGCATGGTCAGGATGTCGCCCGATCAGGCCGCCACCGCGTCGGACCGGAACCCGAACTTCCTGGAAAACCCGCAGTACAAGAACTGGATCAAGGTCAGCGACTGCTCGCAGGTCAGCGACGGCGCCTCCGCCGCGGTGCTGATGTCCGAGCAGGGCATGTCGAAGGCCGGGCTGAAGCGCGATCAGGCAATCGAAGTGGCGGCGTATGGCCACGCGACGGCTGCGCTCGACGGCGATCGCGACTACACGGCGCTCGACACCACCGCCGCCGCGGCGCGCGAGGCCTACCGCGACGCCAGCGTGGGGCCCACCGGCATCGAGATCGCCGAAGTGCACGACTGTTTCAGCATCGCGGAGATCGAGATGTACGAGGCTCTCGGGTTCGCGCGGCCTGGCCGGGGCCTCGACATCGTGAAGGACGGCACCGTCCTGCTGACGGGCCGGCTTCCGGTCAATACCGGTGGCGGGCTCATGGCCTTCGGCCACCCTGTGGGCGCGACCGGCGTCAAGCAGGCCGTTGAAATCTGGCGGCAGATGAAGGGGCTGGCGGGAGATTACCAGGTTGCCAAACGCCCCTCCGTCGGGTTGACCGCCAACATGGGGGGCGACGATCGCACCTCCGTGGTCACGATCCTTCGCGCCTGAGCGAGACGTCGCCCGGCGAGGCCCTGCCTGGATCCGGCGCCAGCCACACACCGAAGAAACGCGTGATGGGTATCAGCAGCAGGTCCGGATCCTGCGCGACGATGAACTCCGCGTGCAGCCCCCCTTCAATCATGACCAGCTCCCTGGGAGGCCCGGCGGCCGCGAACAACTCCGCCGCCTGGTCCGGGTGAACGAGCCAGTCGCTCGTGCCGTGCAGGATCATCAGCGGCACGGGTGAGACCCCCGCCACGACATCCACCGCGCGCTTCCATCGGAGGTGCGGCCATCCCGGAACGAAGCGTCGACGCCGGCGCCGCAGCACCATTCTCAAATGGCGCAGGGAACCCCGCAGCCGGAGACGGTAGCGCCACAGGTCGAGGTGCGCCGGCGCGCCGACCGTGCAGATGGCATCGGGGACCGCGTCATCGTGCCTGTCCTTGGACAGTGCTGCGCTGAAAATCGCCACGTCGCCGCCGAAGGAGAAACCCACCACCCCCACCGCGCCGTAGAGCGCCCGCAGGAAGGCCACGAGGTCCGCGAGATCCCGATGCTCCTCGCGTCCCCAGGTGAAAGCGCCCGGAGCCTCACCGTGACCTCGCATGTCCACCGAGACCACGTCGCAGGTGGCGGCGAGGCGACGACAGAACTCCACGATCTCCGGCATCGTCCTGTCCACGAAGAGCCCGTGAACCACGATCACCGCGGCGCGGGACGAGTCGGCCGGGGCCGTCGATCGATAAAGGGTGCCGGTGCGAACGCGGCCCGATGAAGGATGTTCAAACGGCCGGACATCGATGGATCCCGGGATCATGCGAGCGTTTCCCCTGGGCGCCGGGCCGATGCGACACGACCCTGTTCGAGCCGCCGGCCTGCGTTTCTCAGGGTACCCGCACCGGCACGCGTCTTCCAGGTATTCCGATGGAGATTGTCACGGGCGGGATGCGACCTGGAGACGCGGTGGGGATGAGGTGGAGATGCAGTGGAGGTGCAATGGAGATGCTGCGGGGGGCGCCCCTCCGCGGAAGCGCCCCCCGGAATGGCCCGTAAGCCTCAGTCGATGGATCCACCGAGCTGCACCGCCTCGGCGCGGATGTCATTGAGACGCGACTCGCAACGGCCGATCTCCTCGCTGGCCGCGGAGATCTCCTGCTGCAGCTCCCGGATCCTCTTCGCCGAAGAGCTGTCCTCGCTCGCATACCCGACCTGTTTGGACTGCAGGTCGGCGAGCTCGGCTTCGAGGACCTGCTTTTTCTCGGCGGCGCTGGCACGGAGGCCGTTGACCTGCGCATACTCCTTTTGCAGCTTGATGATGGCTTCCTGCGCATTGATCTTCTTCTGGTCGGCGGAACCCTCGGTCGTCGCCGTCTGCTGCGCGTTCTGAGTCTCGGCAGGCGTCGTGGGTGTCTCGCTCGTCGACTTGGATGGCGAGTTGCCGAGAATCTTCATCCGGATTGGCCGGGCGGGCGCGCTTTCGGGCGCGCGCTGAGTTGTCTTGACGTCGTCGGGCAGCGAGATGGCCGCGGGAGCCGGGCTGATCGGATTGATCGCGTCGGTGCGGGCCCAGTCGATCATCTCTTCCTGGATCACCGCGAGCTGCCCATGAGGTGTGAGCCTCATCAGCGCCTGGAGACCGCGTATCTCCGGGCGCGCCTGGGTCTGGATGATGTGACCATCACGCGTGACGACCGTGTAGGCGTTGGCGTTGGTGCCGCCCGACAGGGCGGCCGTCGTGACCAGCGCAATCGCGAGTGCGAGCTTTGTCGGTGTAGTGGATGCCTTGTTCATCGCGCGCTCCTTCATCCCCGCGCCACAGCCACGCCCTCCGGATCGGAGGACGCTTCGAGGGCGGTGTAGACGAACCGTTTCAGGAACCGTTGTTCCGCCGCTGGCATGTCCAGGAAGTAGATACCCGCCCGCCACTGACGTCTCGTGTGCCCGATCTCCTCGACATTCACCACGACGGCCTCGCACCCAAGATCCATGGGCGCCTGCCCGGCATAAGCAGGAATGTGGATGCAGATCGACACCTGCGTCTTGAGCGGAAGGTTGATCGGACTCAGGACTGCCGCGCCATTCACGCTGATGTCGATCGTTTCCATCGCGACGCGCGTGCCGCCCTTCCATCGTGGCGTGGCATCGATCGCCACGCAGAGACGGATGCGCGGATCGCAGCGGGGCTCGCCGGGCAGCGTCATCGACCTCCCGAGGCTCGCCTGATGCAGGACTCGGCGAGTCGGGGCGTGAATATAGGGACCCTTGAAGGAGGCGGCAAGCAACGTCATGATGTATTCCATGAGAAAATGCCCCCGATGCGTGTGAAGGTGCGCTCATAACCGACTCATTTCAAACCGGATACGAGCAGCTCTTCAAAATCCAGAACCGGAATCCTCCATCCGATGCTCAGACAAGCACTTAACTCGGGACCTTCACACGCATCGGGGGCATTTTCTTTTTCCCTACGGGTTGCGATTGTCGTGGGATTCTCCTGGCTGGCAGCGGCAGTTGCCTGCGTCGATTCGGCCGATGCCGGGCCGCGGGTGCTAGATGGGGCCGGCCGCGACGTGAAGGTGCCCGCGCGCCCCGCGCGGATCGTCTCGCTGGCCCCTTCCGTCACCGAGATTCTGTTCGCCATGGGAGCCGGCGAGCGCGTCGTGGGCGTCACTGACTACTGCGATTTTCCGCCCGAAGCGCGATCACGGACCCGCATCGGCGGTCTGATCAACCCCGACCTCGAGAAAATCGTCAGCCTCAAGCCGGACCTCGCCATGGCCACGACGACCGGCAATTATCTCGACGACGCCGAGAGGATCGAACGACTGGGGATCCCGGTCTACACCATCAACACACCCACGGTCGAATCGATGCTGAAAACACTCGAGACCATCGGCGACCTGGTGGGAGAGCCCGCTCGCTCGCGGACGCTCTCAGGACAGCTTCGATCGCGGATCGATCAGGTGCGGGTATCCGCCGGACGGCACGTCCGCGTCCGGACCCTTTTCGTCATCGAGGGCGATCCGCTCATCGCCCCTGGCCGCGGGACGTTCCTCGGCGAAGCGCTCGCGATCGCCGGAGCGGACCTGGTCACGAAGGACGCGCCGGCAAGCTGGGGTCAGTACGACCTCGAGCAGGTGATCAGGATGAAACCGGAATTGCTCCTGACGGCGGAGCCCAACCGCGGCTGGGCGCTCGGGCTGACGCGGAGGCCCGAATGGCTCGGGATCCCGGCGGTTGCGGGACACCATGTGGTCGTCATCTCGGATTCGATTCAGCATCCCGGCCCGAGACTGGTCGACGGGATCGAAGAGGTGGGCAAGATCGTGCAATCG
>DASROJ010000004.1:0-9201 GCA_035646975.1 Patescibacteria group bacterium | reverse complement strand
CGAAGCGTTCTGGTTCCTGGCGCGATGGGTCGATGGAACCAGCGACGACTCCTACGACGCGGACGACCCGGCGCAGATGGGATCCTGTGACGCCGACATCCAGGCGGCCGCGGCCTGTCCGTAATACAGGTCTTCCACCTGCTGGGGCCTGCGGGCGCCGATCATCGCGTTGATCACGCTACATGCCGACCGTGCGGCTCTCGCTAATCCAGCCAGGGGGTAAACTCGGCCACCGCCTCTTCCTCCGACAGCCTTCGAGCATTCGCCCGGACGCCGGGCGAAACCCAATCGGGGAAGGGGACCTTCCTGGTCACGTGGCGCCCCGAGCTCGTGTGGACTTCACGCACCTGCGACAGATGATCCGATGGAAATCGGCTCGCCGCCCGGACGAGCGCGGGCCACAATCGCCGATGCACGAATGTGATCCTGCCCTTGACCAGGCGGCACACCAGGACATCCTCGTTCTCGCGCACGGCCCGCGTCACAGCGAAGATCTCCCGACTCTTCGGATGGGACCACCAGCCGCCGCGAATCGGTTCTCCGGCTATCGCTTCGGCCAGCGACGGCGCCGGCCCCTGCGCTGACTCGAGCACGACACCCTGTTTACGAATGAATGCGAGTGCTTGACGGGCTGTCATCGCCACCCCTCCGCTCGGACCATTCCTGATCCGGCGCACCATGCTAATGGCTCCGAACTCCTCGCGCCACGGCGGGCGGCGGACGGTCGACGGTCGACGGTCGACGACAATACGCCCTGCGCTCCAATCCGCTATGCTCCCGTGGTGGACCCCGTCACCCATGCCCTGTTGGGCGCAGCCATGGCGCAGACGCTGTTTCCCGCCTCGGAGGGACGGCGGCCCCTGCTGCTCGGCGCGGTCGGCGGCATGCTGGCCGACGCCGATATTTTTCTGAGGCCGCTCAGCGATCCCGCGCTTCCCTGGGAGGCGCACCGGCACATCACGCACGCCCTGGCCTTTTCGCCGGTGGGCGGGCTCGTAACGGCGCTGCCTTTTCTGATGTGGCCCTGGTGGCGCGGGCGATGGAAGAAGACCCTGGGGGCTGCCACCCTCGCGTATGCGGGCCACGGCCCGCTCGATGCCTGCACGAGCTATGGAACTCATCTGCTGCTGCCGTTTTCGACGAGCAGCACGTCGTGGGACATCATCGCCATCATCGATCCCCTCTTCACCGCCATCCTGCTCGCCGGTATCGCGGCCACGGTATGGCGAGCCCGGGTTGCACCGGCGTTGCTCGCCCTGCTGATCTGCGCCGGCTACCTCGCGCTGGGCGCTCGCCAGCACGCCGTGGCTCTCGACGCGGTAGCGAAGACGGCCGCCAGTCGCGGTCATACCGTCCTGCGCGCCCGCGCAATGCCGACACCGGGCAATCTCGTCGTCTGGCGGGGACTGTATGTGGCCGATGGCCGCATCCATGCGGACGGCGTGCGCGTGCCGCTTCTGGGATCGTCGAGGGTGCGGCAGGGTGTCTCGGTGGCGATCTATCGGCCCGGGACGCTGGCGCAATCCGCTGAAGAAGACCCCCGCGAGGTACGTGTGGCCGACGTCGTTGCCCGGTTCGATCAGTTCGCCGATGGATTCATGGCCCGCGATCCGCGGCAGCCCGATGTCCTTGGTGACATGCGCTACTCGCTGGAGGTGGCCTCGTTCTCTCCGCTGTGGGGCATCCGGCTGAATGCCGGCACCACCGGCGATCCGGTATCGTGGGTCGACCTGGTCACCGATCGCCGCGCCTCCCTGGCCACGATGTGGAACGATCTGCGGCGCGAATGACTGCTATGATTTGCGTGTGAAGCATCCGTATCAGCGGTATCTGTCATTCCTGACCGGCGCGTTTGGCCTGGTCTGGCTGCTCCTGGCTATCAAGCCCATGGACCGGTCGGACTGGCTTCTGGAAAACGGCCTGGTTCTGATTATCGTTCCCCTCCTCATCCTGACCTACCGGCGTTTTCCTTTTTCGCGCGCCTCGTACACGCTCATCTTCATCTTCCTCTGCCTGCACGAGGTGGGGGCTCACTACACCTACGCCGAGGTTCCCTATGATGACTGGTTCCGGGCCGTGGCGGGCAGCAGCTTCAACTCTCTGGTCGGAGCCACCCGGAACAATTTCGATCGTCTGGTGCATCTCTGCTTCGGTTTGCTGCTGGCCTATCCGATACGGGAGATCTTCGTTCGCGTGGCCGATGCCAGGGGCTTCTGGAGCTATTACCTCCCACTGGACATGACGATGGCCTGCTCGATGGTGTTCGAGTTGCTCGAATGGGCGGCCGCGGAGTTGTTCGGCGGCAACCTCGGGGTGGCCTATCTCGGCACCCAGGGAGATCCGTGGGACGCGCAGAAGGACATGATGCTGGCGTCGCTCGGCGCGCTCATCGCCATGGTCATCGCCGCGGTCATCAACATGCGGCAGCAGCGTGATTTTTCACGGGAGTGGGTCGAGAGCCTGCGGGTGAAAAAGTAGCCGGGCTCAGCGGTCCTGTCCGGCCTGTCCTGCCTGATTAGGCCTTGCCCAGGCCATGCGAGACCCCGGTTTGCGATGGGGCCCGCAGGGGCTGGATCGCGCCTCGCTCCTCCGGCTTTGCGGCATCCGTCGCGCAGGCGGATGAATAATAGCGATTTCGTCCCTCCCCCTTCGCGTTGTACATGGCCATGTCCGCGCTCTTGATGAGCGTGTCGGCATCCTCTCCATCGGCTGGATACACGGCGATGCCCACGCTGGCGGTGATGGACAGTTCGGCGTTCATCAGCAGGTAAGGTTGCGCGACGGCGTTCAGCGCTTTTTGCGCGACCGTGCCGACATCCTGCGGGCAGGAAACGTCGCTCTGCAGGACCGTGAACTCGTCTCCACTCAGACGCGCGACAGCGTCATCCTGACGAAGGCAGGCGGTCAATCTCTTTGCGAACTGCCGCAGCAGCTCGTCTCCCGCCGCGTGCCCCAGCCTGTCATTGATGGCCTTGAAGTGGTCGATGTCGAAAAAGAGGACCGCCAGCATTCTTCCCGAACGCCTCGCATGCGCCAGCGCCAGATTGACGTGATCCTCGAACAGGTGCCGGTTCGCCAGCCCGGTCAGCAGATCGTGGGTCGCCAGGTAGTGCTCCCGGGCTCGAGAGAACCCGAGATCGATCAGGATGCGCTGCCGTTCGATCGCATGGCGCACGACGCGCTTCAGGCTGCGGGGGTCGGCGCTGCCCTTGATCAGGTAATCCTGCGCGCCCGCCTGTATCGCCTTGAGCACCAGCGCTTCATCGTCGGCCCCGACCATCACGACGATCGGCAGGATCGGCGCTGCCGCACGCGCCCTCTTGAGCGTGTCGAGGCCCCGCCGATTGGGGGATGAGAGGCCAAGCAGCATGACGTGGTAGTAGTGGGCGTCGAGCTTCTTGCGGGCATCATCGAGCTTTGCGACGTGGGTGATCTCAAAGGCTCTGGACCCCGGGCCGGTGAGTGCCTTGCGGACGAGGTGCTCAGCGCCCGGATCGTCCTCCACCAGCAGGAGCTTTATCGATGCACGACCGGCGGTTGGCGCTACTGGCTTTGACACCGACTTCATGACTTGAGTATGAATGGTCGCCCGGCTCCTGGCAAGTTCGAAGGTCTCGGACCATGCCCCCCCTCCGCAGTAGGGACAAGCCAAGAATCCGCCGACAACGAAGAAGGCGCCGACCACCATCCGCAAAAGTCCTGTTCATGTCGGGGTATACGGGCGACATCATCGTGCGCCACGGCGTACTGGAGCCGGGAACCGAGTTCCTGCAGAAGCCGTTCACGCCGGCGGATCTCACCTGGAAGGTCAGGCATGTGCTCGACGGTTATCGCGAGCCGGTGGAGCCGACTTCCAGGACGCTTCCTTCCGGGCCGGACTCGGACGGAAAGCTTCACATTCACTGAGCCGATGAAGAAGACCCATCACTCCCGTTTGGCCGCCCCGCGGGAGTCGCACCAGGGAGGCTGCGATGCGCGACATCAACTCGAATGAATGTTCGAGCACGGTTCTGGCCGTGGACGACTCGAGCGATGCGAGAGCCCTCTACTGCCGGTTGCTGGAATCCACCGGGAAGCTGACAGTGCTTCAAGCCGATTCGGCCCAGGCCGCTTACGAGATGCTGGGGATCTCCGAAGGACCCGGGGCACGGCCTCGCATCGATCTCATCCTGATGGATTTCCTGATGCCAGGAATCGATGGAATCCAGGCCTGCATTCGAATCAGGGCCACGCCCCACCTGAGTGACATTCCCATCATTGTCGTGACCGCCAGGAACGAGGCCGAGGTTCTCGAATCGGCCTTCGCCGCGGGCGCCCTCGATTACATCGAGAAACCGGTCCGCCGGAACGAGCTGCTGGCCCGTGTCTGATCACTGTTCAAGCTGAAAGCGGAAGTGGACACGCGCATGGCACGGGAACAGGAGCTGCTGGAAGTCAAACGGGAGCTCGAAGAGAGGAACCAGGAAATCCTGCTGGCGCTTGACCGGTCCGATTTCGAATCGATTGAAGTCCGCGGTCATGACATGAAGGGGACCGGGAAATCTTACGGACTTGACGCTGTCACGGAGTTCGGAACGATTCTCGAAAGAGCCGCTGCCGAACAGGACGTTCAGAAGATTCTCACCTGTGTGACACAGCTTTCTGATTTCCTCGACATGACCAGCCCTCGAACGATGCAAATCTCCCTGGACTAGAAGCCGGCGCCCGGTGTTCCGTGAGTGGCGCCAGGGTGCGTCATGCCCGGCCAGCGCGGCATTTCATGACATTGCCGACTCAGGTTGCCCTGCCTCACCACTTCGAGGAGATGGAGACCTGATAGCCGGATCGACTGGCATGTCGATTGCTCTTATCAAGAATATCAAGGATAAGTGCGGCAGTCGCACCGGAACACCTTGAGCATGAGGTGACATGAGGTGACATCATGAGACGCAATACCACGAAGCGGCGATATGGGCCAAAGGCGTCGCGCAAGGTCGAACGGGCCATGCATGAGATGAAGCGCGGAAAACTGCGGTCGGGCCGATCGAACAAGCGGGTCACGAGCCGCAGCCAGGCGATCGCCATCGGCCTTTCCGAGGCGCGGCGGGAAGGCGCCAAGGTCCCGCCGGCGCCCAAACGAAGCCGACGCAGGAAGCGGCGCTGACCCGCGTCTCAGCTCTCCGGGTCCGCCAGACGGCAGATGAATCCCCACCCGCCGCCCAGCTCGCTGACGGCGAGCACCAGCTCGTTGCGGCCCTTTTTCAATGGGATGTAGATCGCGTCGTTCTCGGGGTTCACGATTCCGAGAAAGCCAGGGTCGCGAAAGTTCTGCGCGCTGCGACCGCGGTAGAGGATCGCCCCGTTGACGAACAGGCTGACATCGTCGCTGTAGCCGATGTAGAGCTTCCTGACCTGGTCGCGATCGGAGTCGATGCTGGTGCGCGCGTAGACGACCTTCATGCCGGGTTGTGGATCCAGCCGCTTCGAAAAGTCGGTGGCGAACGTCACATTCAAGTGCGGGCTCTCCCGATAGCGGTTGATGACCACGAAGCCGGGCGGCTCGGCCTCAACGTCCTGCCATTGGATGGCGTCACGCTCGGACGGCGATAGCGGTCGCTCGAGATGGCGCGCCAGCGCGTCATAGGAAGGCGACAGGCTCCACCTGGTCAGCGTGTCCGGCGGCATCGGGGGATAATGTCGCTCCCACGGCGCCGCGGGCGTCTCGCGCACCTCGAAATTGGAATAGTAAGTCGCACCCGTCAGCACATACAGCGCGACGCGACCCTTCTCAACACCGCTCTTCAAGTCGTTCATGACCAGCGCGGGCCGTTCCATGTCCTTGACGTACAGCTTTGCCTGCGCGCCAACCACCTCCAGGCGCATGTGGAACCAGACATCTCTGGGGATGTCGATGGCGCCCGTGAAACCCGGCCCGTTGTAGATCTGCCAGTCGGCGCCGGTGCCGAGAACCGGCGTGTACTGCATCGCATCGGGAGCCCCGGACTTGTGCTGGCGAAGATAAACCCTTTCACCGTTGGCGCCGTCGTCCACGATCCGGAAGTCAATGCCGAAGAATCCCCGGGCGGCCGTCGTGGCGACGTCGACATCGATGACGCCGTCGCGCATCTCGAGATCTTTCAGGATCGCCGCTCCCCCGTCCAGATAGAGACACCGGCGTCCAAGATATTCGGCTGTCCTGGCCAGGCCTTCCAGCTCCCACCGGGGCGAGTCGGGTGGGATCGACACCGTCTTGGATGTCTGCGCAGTGACCGCCGAGCCGAGCAGGAGCGTGGCAAGAACGACATTTCGGAAACAGCGTCGGAACATTACATGGTCCTCCCAGAGCAAGGACTCTGCCGGGCGGAGTCGTGAACCGCGCGCGGTGTCGCGTTATCAGGCGCATTACCATTACGTGCGGGGAGCCGGGATGATTCGGCGTTGGGGTCAGTAAAGTCACCATCGTGATAGGATCGTCATCGACGGGAGGCAAACCATGGACGACAAGAACAGCTTCAAGCAGAACCTCCAGGCACAGATTGACGGCTACGCGGCCAGGCTGGACGCGCTCACGGCCAGACTGTCGGAGGCGGCGACGCAATCCAGCGCGGAGATCGAACAGCAAGTGCAGGTTCTGCGGGCAAAGCTCAAGGAGGCCCGGGGCAAGCTGGGTCATGTCGTCGAGACGGGCCCCGACGCCTGGGCAGACGTCAAGGAGGGGTTCGACAAGGCCTGGCAGGAGCTCAAGACGGCGTTCGAGAAGGCAAACAAACGCCTGTAGCCCTCTGCTTCCGGACCTCGCTGCCCGACGTCGAATCCTGTGCATCCGATTTTCTCCTTCGGCAGGCGCGACTGGAGAGACGCGCAGGCGGCTCGCGCATCACGACTCTCGAGCGCACCCATTCCGGGTGACCGACGCACCAGCCAGCCTTTCAATCGGGCTCCCGATTGGCTGGGCAACTCGACTGTCTCCGCCTGAAGTCGGCGCGGTGGTGACCCAACGGCCACTTGTGTCGGACTGACGAAATCGGCGCCCACGTTGAGTGCGGCGGCGCCGTTCAAAGGTTTCCGCGGCCATCACCCATTGGAGTGATGGCCCATACCCCTGAATCCCCAGCACTCTCACTCGTTTCGGGGAGACTGTGCGCCAAAATTAACCAATTGAGCAGCGTCCATAATTCCCCGCCCGATTGCTAATTGGACATTCAATTTCTACTGCCACTCGGCGCAAGCGTGATACCATGCACTCGTTCACTCTCATTGAGGAGCCCCACCATGCAGACCGGCAAGCTGCGGCTCGCGCATCTCGCCCTCGCTCTGGCCATCATCGCTTGCACGATGCTCGACAGCCACGCCGCCCCCGTCGGGCGTCTGTTCGGCAGTGTGCGGGACCGGGAGGGCAAGCCGATCGCCGGGGCCGTCATCCGTGTGACCGGGCCGGGCGCCGTGGGTATTTACGATGCCCGGACGAACGCGGCCGGGGTCTACCAGTTCATGGGTCTGCCGACGCAGGAGATTCTCGAGGTGCGCGCCGGGTTCCCAGGCAAGCTGCCCGTGGTCTATTTCGGAGTCACCGTCAGGGAGTCGTCCGGATCGCGCAGGGACTTCAAGCTGCGCGGCGTGGATGAACACGAAGTGCTCATCCTGTACGATCCGCGATACAAGCATCACGAGATCGCCTTGCAAGGAGCGCGGTCGACCATCAAGGCCGATATCGTCACGTTGAAGGTGACGGGCCGGGGGGTCAATGAATCCCGTCAGCTCGCCGGAAAGCTCGCCTCACGTCCCAATGTCGTGATGGCCATCGGCCAGCAGCCGGCTCGTTTGTCGCGCCGCGAGATCAAGGACGTGCCCGTTGTCTATGCGATGGAGCCCGACCCTGTGAGCGACGATCTGTCCACCGTCAACCTGTGCGGACTCGCGCTCAACGGCGGTTATGGCGACCAGCTCGAGACCCTGGCACGCATGAGGCCCTCCGCGAAGCGACTCGTGACCGTGTACGACCCGAGAATCCTGGCCCGCGCGGTGGGGGAGCTGCGGCGTGCCGCCCAGGACCACGGCATGACCCTGCAGGTGAAGCCGGCCCGCGATGTCCGCCAGCTCACCGTGGCGTTGCAGACGCTGGACCCGCGCCAGTTCGACGCCTACTACTATCTCGTGGATCCTGCCCTGTTCGGCGCAGGGGACTTCGACCGGGTGAAGCGCTTCACCGCCCGGACGGACATCGTGCTGATCGCCCCCGACCCTTCGCTCGTGGAGGCGGGCGGCACATTCTCCTACGCGCCCGGTTTCCGGGAGATGGGTGTCTATGCCGGCCGGCTGGTGAACCAGATCCTGTCCGGGGCGGCCGAGCCATCGAACATCGGCGTGACGTTCCCAACCGCCCGCGCGTTGTCCAGCAACGCCACCGAGGCGAAGCGGCTCGGTCTCGTCATCCTTTCCAATTGAAACGCACGCGGGCCGTGCGGCAGTCAATGCAACCGTCATTCACGCGGCCAGACCCGTCCTGAAAGCTCGGAAGGAAGAGACCTGGGATCCTCCGGGTAGAAGCGGGCAGGCTCCACTTTCGTCCCGGATCGCCCCTCCTGCGGCGCCGCGACGATCAACCAGAGCGCGTCGTCGGGCGAATCGTTGAAAATCTGGCGCAGCGCCTCGGGAGCCACCAGGACGCTGCCGTACCGTGGCACCGTGACCGTCTTGCCGCCGATGCGCATCCGCCCGAGGCCTTCGAGCACGAAATAAAACTCCCATGAGTCGACATGCCTGTGCCAGGTGTTCGCCGAGTAGGGAGGAAGACGCCAGAGGCGCCCCCCGAGGTGCTCGCTTCCACCGAGATCTCCCAGCAGGTTGGCGTTCGGGATTTTCATGATGTTCGATTCGCGCCAATTCTGTGACTCGGGCACCAGCAGCGCGAATCCATCGTCGGTCAGTGACATCGAGTCTTCCCCGAGTTGATGGTCATGCCAAGATTCTCGATCCAGCCACGTCGAGATGTTCTGCCTGGAGACATTTCGGGCAATGTCACAGGATGAATCGGCCGCGAGGAGACCTCACCTGCCCCGGGATTGCGCCGTGGCGCGTCTTGCTTCCGCCGCCATCTCCCGGGCTTGTGGAGTGGAAAACGGGAAGTAGTCCAGGACATCATACTCCCAAACGTTGCTGGGAAAGATGACAACAAGCTCGGCGACCTGGTCATCCAGGTTCTGGAACGAGTGAGGCACCCCG
>DASROJ010000003.1:0-2406 GCA_035646975.1 Patescibacteria group bacterium | reverse complement strand
GTAAGGAGCCATCGCGTTGCCATCGAGGGGACCCAATCGGTGAGCAGCAAGGCGGCCGCCGTCAGCATGACTGAGAGGGCGGCGACCATGAGCATCCTGGAGCGCCGACTGTCGCGGCTTGAAAGACTTCGTTTGCTCCCGGCGGGCATGGCCGACGCCCCTACCGGTCCATCGACTGGGCCTGGCGAATCAGCAGATCGACCTCGCCCCATCGTGGCCGCAGACTCGGAGGGCTTGTTCTGAGGATCAGCGGAAAGCAGGCCAGCACCAGGACCAGCCGCGTCGTGGTGGCGAGCAGCAGGGCCGAGCCGGCTCCCAGCAGCCCGTAGCGGGGAACCAGGGCCAGCAGCAACGGCACCGTGACGCACAGACCGGCGCCCTGCAGGGCGCTGACCAGGCCCGGCTTGTCCAGCGCCATGAACGCCTGCACGAGGATCCAGATCGTCCCCCGGAGCACCCCTTCCAGCAGCAGGATGCGAAGCACCGGCACCGCGCCAAGGTAATCGGCCCCGAAGACCCGTCCCACGATCCACGGAGCCAGCAACGCCACGACGGCGCCCGCAAGGACGCTCGAGATACCGTTGAGGCGCGCCGCCCTGCCGGTCACCGCAACGACCTCATCGGTGGATCGGCCGGAGGATTTCGGGAACAGGACCGGCACGACCGCGGTGGGAAAGACGTTCAGCATCTGGGCAAAGCTCACCGCCACCACATAGATGCCCATCATCGCCGGGTCCAGCAGTCCGACGACGACCACCTTGTCGATTTGCTCTGTCAGCGTCCCGAGCAGATCGGCTCCGTATCCGCGAAGCCCGTAGGAAATCAGTCGCTGCGAGGCCCACCTCAGCCCCTTTGTCGTCGGTGGGTAGAGCCACCAGAAGCGCAGGACCATCCATCCGACGATCGGGACGGCTGCCGCGAGCGTGGCGATCGCGGCCGTGTGCGGGCTCAGACCGCCCGCGGCGATCAACCCCAGCATGGCGATCAGGGCGATCAGAGGACTGAGAACGCGCGTGAAGTTGTACAGGAAGAACTCGTGGCGCGCCAGCAACGCGGAATTGAGCACGACGAACATGAGGGCTACAGGGGCCGTGACCATCGCCAGCTGTGCAAAACGCACCAGCTCGGGTGAATAGGAAACGAGCCTGTAGGGGATGAGCAGGACCCCGACCGCTATCGCGACGCCACCCATGATCGTGCCGGCCAGCAGCGCGACGGAGAAAAGCTGGCGCCCCTTGTCCTCGTAGCATCTCAGGTTGTAGAGCAGGGAGGAGGGCAGGCCAAGTGTGAGCATGAACGCGAGAAACTGGGGCCACATCACGATCGCCGCCAGCTCGCCGCGCCCCCCCGGTCCGAGGAGCCGCGCGGAGATGACACCCGTGCCGAGGTTCAGTCCGAGAATGGCGACGCTGCTCGCCAGCGTGAGGGCCGTCGCGCTGGCTCCGCTGCGCGCCTGCAGGACCCATCGCAGCCGGGCCAGCGGGCGCAGCCCGGAGCCCGGCTCGCCGGTGACGTCGTCCAGCGGACCGGATGGCGTCATGTCCGCGACCGGAGCTCCAGCAGCTTGCCTCGGAACTGCTTCCAGGCCTTGAGGAAGGCCGACACCGCGGCGATCGACTCGCGGAACCTGAGCTGCTTGACGCAGTGTCCGACGGCGTTGACGAAGGCGTAGAGATTGAACAGCAGGAATCGCGGCAGCGAACGCTTGTAGATCCAGTAGCGCTTGAGCCCGAAGTAGAGCCGGCTCTGCAGCACCTTGCCCTCGTACAGGTCGCGGTTGACGCTGGATGGATAGTGATAGTTCGTCAGGCTGCCGACATAGATGATCCGGTAGCCCAGAAAGGCGGCGTGAAAGCTGATGTCGCTTTCCTCGGAGCCGAAAAAAATGTTCTCGTCGAACTGTGCCTGACGAAACAGGCCGGCCGGGATCAGCGCCGCGCCGATGCAGATCGCGTTGGGCTGCCCTTCGCGCGGCAGCTGCCCTGTGAAGAATCCGAGGAAATTCAGGTTGGATGGATCCAGCGGCCCCTCCGGCAGGGTCTGGTTGCCGGTGACGATGATCCGTTCGGTACCGTGCAGCTCGCGAAGACGGATGTACTCTTCGGGCCCACGCAACAGGAACTCGGGATGCAGCTTCTGGTCGTCGTCGATGAAGGACACCAGCTCGCCGCGGACGATCTTGAGGCAGGCGTTCCTGTTGGCCGACAGCCCCTTG
The DNA here is from genome assembly GCA_035646975.1 of Patescibacteria group bacterium. Lineage (GTDB taxonomy): Bacteria > Acidobacteriota > Polarisedimenticolia > JACPZX01 > DASXTC01 > DASROJ01. Next base: position 191 of record DASROJ010000003.1, on the reverse strand, counting down.
CGCGGCCCGCGAAGATAGATCACCCCGGGGTGCGCCTGCGTCACCCCCCTGACGCGTTCGGCCAGATCCTCCCGGCTGTCGTCCGAGACGATCACCTCGAGCGGCTGCGCGAGTGATGTCTTGAGCGACAGCAGGGCCTCGTTGAGCTCGTCCGGCCTGTTCATCGTGCAGATGCACAGAGAGACGCTCGG
>DASROJ010000002.1:0-2678 GCA_035646975.1 Patescibacteria group bacterium | reverse complement strand
CCTCGTCCGCCGGGGCCGACGTCCGCGGGAGGTAGATCTTGAAGACGGTGCCGCGCCCCGGCTCGCTGTAGAGCCAGATGGCGCCGCCGCTCTGCTGAACGATGCCGTAGGTCGTCGACAGGCCGAGCCCCGTGCCCTTGTCGCGCGGCTTCGTCGTGAAGAACGGCTCGAACACGCGCCTCTGCGTCTCGGCGTCCATCCCGCAGCCGTCGTCGCTCACGGCGAGCATCACGTAGTCGCCCGCCTTCGCCGGCGCGTGAAGTGCCGCCGCCCCGTCGTCGAGCGTGACGTTGGCGGTCTCGATCGAGAGCTTGCCTCCTTTCGGCATCGCGTCGCGGGCGTTGACCGCGAGGTTCACGATGACCTGCTCCAGCTGGCCGGCATCCGCATGAACCCTGCCCAGATCGGGCGACAGCGATGACACCAGCTCCACGTCCTCGCCGAGAAGGCGTTGCAGCATCTTCTCGATGCCCAACACCAGCATATTGAGATCCAGCACCCGTGGCGCCAGCACCTGCTGGCGGCTGAACGCCAGCAGCTGCCGTGTGAGCGTGACGGCGCGCTCACCGGCTTTGCGGATCTCCTGGAGGTTGCGCCGCAGCGGGCTCTCGTGTGGGAGGCCTTTCATGCCAAGATCAGCGTATCCGGTGATGACTGTCAGCAGATTGTTGAAGTCGTGGGCCACTCCGCCGGCGAGCCGGCCGACCGCCTCCATCTTCTGGGACTGGGCGAACTGAGCCTCGAGACTTCGTTCCTGCGTGATGTCCTCCGAGACCCCCGCCAGCCGATAGACCCGTCCGGTGGCATCGCGAACCGGAAATGACCGCGCCCGGACCCACCGCACGCCGCCGTCCGGGCGGGTGACCCTGAACTCCGTGGATGTGTTCTCTCCGCGTGCGTTCGCATCCAGCGCGACCTGCATTCGAGGTTGATCTTCCGGATGCACCGCTTCGAACCAGGCTTGCGGCCTCGCGTAGACCTCCGCCAGGCTGAACCCCCAGATCTCCTCGAACGTGGGGCTCACATACAGGTTGTTCCCCGTGGCCAGGTCGACCAGGTAGAAGGCTTCCTTGATGTGCTCGGTCACCTGCATGAACCGATCGGCGGCTTCGCGGCTCGCGTCCTCGACTGCTTTGCGTTCGGTGATGTCCTGCTCCACCGCGACAAACTTGACGATCGTTCCAGAGGCATCCCTGATCGGGGAGATCGAAATCTCGTTCCAGTAGAGTTCGCCGTTCTTTCGCCGGTTCTGCAGCACACCGCACCACTTTCCTCCCCCGGTGATGGTCGCCCACAACTTCTGATACTCCTCCACCGGGGTGCTGCCGGTTTGCAGAAGCCGGGGGTTCCTGCCAAGCACCTCGGCGGGGGTGTAGCCCGTCACCCGCGTGAAACTTTCATTGACATACTCGATCGATCCCGTGATATCGGTAATCACCATCGCGGCCGGGCTCTGCTCCACCGCGACCTTCAGCTGGCGAATCCGGTCTTCGCTGCGCTGGCGTTTGATCCCCACTGCAATCAGTTCGGCTACGGAGCCGAGGGCGCTGATGACGAATGGCGTCAACGCGTGAGTTGCAAACATCCCCATGACTCCGAGGACACAATCCTCGAGGATGAGCGGATAACCGGCAAAGGCGACCATGCCCTCCCTTCTGGCCCACTCCTGATCGCTGACCCGGGGATCCCCGATGACCGCGTTGGTGATGTGCGGCAACCGCTCCTTGGCGATGCGGCCAATCTTGAATTGACCCATTGGAATCCGGCCATGACGGCCGTTGAGATGGGTGTAGATTCCCGCGCTGGCCTGCAGCTCCAGCACCTGCTCGGCGTCGTTCAACGTCCAGATCCTTGCGAAGGCCGCACCAAGATTGTGCACAATCGCCTCGGTGCATCGGCTCAGCATGTCCGGCAGTGTCTCGCTTCGGGCGAGCGCCGACGAGATGTCGGCGTTCAGCTCGGCCAGCCGCGCCCGCACGCCAGTGGCTTCGACCATGCGGGACAGGGCAACGGCCTGCGCCAGATGGGCCGCCACCACGCCGATCGACGTGAGCCAGCGGGTCTCGGCCACCCGTTCGCCCGTCATCATGACCAGCGCGCCGAGCATCTCGCCGGTGGCAACGAGGGGCGCAATCACCAGCGACTTCGCCCCGGTGACCAGCAGCAGCTCCGATACTTCCACGGCAGCCGGCTCGTTTCCCGGCAACTGGATCGGTTGACCCTGGGCGGTGATCCGTTCCAGCAGACCGGACCGTATCAGGTAACTCCCCAGGGATTCGGCGGCCGTGGTCCGATGTCCAATCTGAGCCCTCAGCTGGAGCCGGCCGGCGTCATCCGCGAGATACACGACACCCGCTGAAACTCCCCCCGCGTCCAGGGCATGGGCCAGCGTCTCTTCGAGCACTTGCTGCAAGTCGAGTTTCCTCGTGAGGACGCTCGAGGCGCTTGTCGCGATGGCGAGCAGCACCGAATCGAGCGCGGCGCGCTGCGCCAGCGCGGCGTTGCGTGATCCCTGCATCTCGATCTGACGCAGGAAACGTCCGAAATGATGCGGCGCCAGTGCGCGGGCATCGGGGCCGGGTGTTGGAGGTGGCCCGGCCTCCAGCGCAGCCAGAACCGCTCGGACCGCTTCGATGAAACCGGGCGTGCGCGGCACCAGCGTGTTCGCTCCCACATCC
>DASROJ010000001.1:0-5889 GCA_035646975.1 Patescibacteria group bacterium | reverse complement strand
GGTCCTTCACGCCCGTGGCGTCGGCCTTCTCCACCGCCGATGTCAGCGGTGTGTCGGCCGGTGGCATGCCGCATCCCGTGGAAAGCACGCAGAGCGCCCAGATGCCCAGACACCCCATCCCGAATCCTCGCATCGTCGTCCTCCTCGTTTACACTGGTCGTCACTGGTCCCACTCGTCCCCATTGCTGCCAATGGGTCCCAATGACCCGGTCGTTTCGATCCGTCGCCGCCGGCCATCCCTGCCACGGCCGCTCGACTCAACATGGCCCCGAAGCCGGCTCGAAGACATGAGATCGGGATGAGCAGGCGATGAGATTCTCCTGAAGCCCGGCGTTGACAGCACGGAAACGGTCACCTATGCTTGAATCGTTGCCCCGAATGTCCGCCCCGCACGAATGCCCCCGCATTTTCCGATGGAGGTTCCGCATGAAAGACAAGGACGCCCTTCTGGAAGAAATGCGCGGCAGACTCGATGACTACAAGTCCCGGCTCGCGACATTGAAGAAGGGGCTGTTTCAGGTCACGGGTGCCACCGCTGCGCGATTCGACGAGCAGATGACGTCGTTGCGCGACGAGATTCAGCAGACCCGGGAAAAGGCGCACGCTCTTGCGCAGCCGGGTGACCGGGAGTGGCAGGACATCACGAAGGGGTTCGACCACGCCTGGCGGGAGTTGCGGGAATCGTTCGAAACCGCCACCACGCATTACCAGTAGGCGGTTGCGACGCGTCAACGCGGCCGGTGCGTGAGGCCCAGCACGAGCCCGAAACCGAAGAGAAGCCCTTCGTACACGCTCAGCACGCCGCGTGTGATGGGGCCAACCTCCGACTCGCCGAGCAGACGCGCCAGCGGCGCGAGCCCGACCTGGGATCCCTGGAAGCTGCGCGCGATGACGTCGATGCTGCCTCCACCCAGGTTTCGTCCCGACACCGAAAGCGCGAGACAGGCCATCGCGCAACAAAACGCCGTCACACCGGCAGCGGAAACCCTCGCCCAGCCGCGTGGCGTCGCCATGCCGCCGCCGCCCGGCCGCGGAGTCGACAGCGCGTAGCCGAGACCCGCCGCGGCGCCGATCAGCAGCCCCTCGAAGCCGCCACCGACGGCGGTCAGGTCATGGCCGAAAACATCCTCCAGCGTCGAGCGGCCCGCCGCGTTCGCCACCGCGCCGATGACCCCGCCTCCGAGCGCGCCGCACAGGACAAGAGCGAGGCCGCGGAACGATCTCGCGAGGGCCTCGGCCATGGCGAGCCCGGCGCCGACCCCCGCGGCTCCCAACCCGCCGATGACGGCGCCGACCAGCGCGAAGGCCACCGGAAGACTTCGTGGCGCCGCCGAGCCGGGCGCCTGGCTCACGACCAGCCCGCCGAGCAGCCCCGCCAGGACACCGGCCAGAGCGCCGCCGGCGGAGGCGGCAGCCCATCGGCCTCCCGCAAGCCGGGCCGCGCGGCGCAGCCGCAGCATGATGAGTGAGAGGATGGAGACGGCCGCGCCAGGCTGACCGAGCAGCGGCACGTCGGTGGCGCCGGGCACGTCCCACCGGGTGTCGCGCATCAGCGCGCGGGCCGCTTCGTGTCCTGGCTGGCGGTCGAGCCGTCGCAACGCTTCGGCCGTGCCCAGAGCGTGCAGCGACTCGGCGGCCTCGCGGCGATCGTCGTCGAACCGTGAGCCGGAGACGAGAAGCCGCGCCAGGGCGCTGTCGAACTTGTCCTCGGTCGGTGGTGCGGCGATCGGAACCGCCGCGGGAGGCGCGACGATCGGGCCATCCTCGGCCTCCTCGAAGACGTCGGGGTGAACGAACCGGTATCCGTGCCGGGAAATCGTGCGGATGAATTTCGGCTCGCGGGGATCGTCACCCAGCGTGCGCCGCAGCGTGCGAACCGCCTGGCTCAGCGCGCCGTCCGACACCACCACATCGCTCCAGACCCGGTCGAAGATCTCCTGCCGGGCCACCGCCTCGTGCCGGCGCTCGATCAGCAGGAGCAGCAGGTCGAGATACCGTGGGATGAGCGGGACTTCCTGGTCGCCGCGCAGCAGCGCGCGCCGGGCGGGGGAGATGAGGAACTCGCCGAAGCGGTACCGGGTGGCTGGCATGGGCTGGGATTCTACAGTACCGGGAGCCTTTCATCGCAATGGCCCGGATCGTGACGTGCGACGCGCGCTGCGCGAACGTTTGGTGACCGTTAAGAGAGGTCCCGAAACCCTATGCTATGGTCCTGCCGACACTGATCGCCGGTGCCGACCCGGCGCATTTCGAGGAGGGTGGTGCGAATGAAGAAGTTTCTAGCGCTTGCAGTCGTCGCGGCGTTCGCGCTTGGCATTCCGGCGTTTGCCGCGCAGACGAAGCCGGCGGCCGCAAAGGCGGATCATGCCCACGGCACGATCACCGCCTGGGACGAGGCCAGCAAGACCTTCAAGGTGAAGGACAAGAACGGCAAGGAATGGGATTTCTCCTGGAACGAGCAGACCAAGCTCAACGGCGCGCCCAAGGTGGGTGACTCGGTGAGCCTGATGTATACCAAGGACAAGGACGGCAAAGCCTGGGCCAACCACATCACCGTGGGTAAGACCGAAGCCCCGAAGGCTCCCGCCAAGAAGCCGTAACAGGCAGCAACGTCACAACGTCACATCGTTACAAGGAGCGTCGGGGCGGATGGGTCGGCACTCCCCCCGCGCTCTTCCTTTTGTCGATGTCCTCCCATGTTACTTCAAGGTTGACAGTGCGGGTGCTTCGCGGTATGAGTCGTACGAAGCAACCCTCGGGCGCGTTCATGTGGCGCCACAAACAGGCTCAATGGAGCCCAGTAAAAGGAGACCGGCCCATGAAATCGAACATCGGTCTGGATCTGGAAATCGAGGAAATCGAGCACAGGACGAAGCCGGGCTGCAACTCTTCGAGCACGAGCCCGCTGTGCACCTGTCCGGTCATCTTGTCGAGCGATTCCGAGTAGCCACGGGACGACTCGATCTTTCATCGAAGGGGCGGCTGGACAGGACCATGCCGCCCCATTTTTTTGCGGCGGCCCATGTCGATACCTCAGCGTTGCCTCTACACCCTCATCTACGCCGAACGCGAGCACCACGAGGAGATCCTGCGCGAGGTCGTGACGCCGGTGGCCGGCGAGCTGCGTGACAATCCCGAGCTCGAGTCGCTCTTCTTCGCGCGGTACAACGAGCCGCAGTGGCAATTGCGATTCCGGGTGCTCGGGTCAGCGGCGTGGGTGACCGGGCCGGTGCGCGATCTGCTGTCACGGCAGTTGTCCGCGCTCAGGGAGCGCGGCATCGTGCGCGCGATCGAGTTCGCCGTCTACCAGCGCGAGTACGAGCGTTACGGCGGCGAAGAGGGAATGCGGCTGGCGGAGAAAATCTTCCTGCACGACACGCTGGCCTGCCTCGACATGATGGAGGCGGAGCGTTGCGATCAGGCGTCGATCTCCCGGCGGGAGTACAGTCTCGCGCTCAGCGAGAGGTTTCTCGACCTGATGCAGCTCCATGGCGAACAGCGGCTCGCGTTCTATGCCTATGGATACCGCTGGGCCCTCGAGATGAAGACCTGGGAACGGGCGGAGCTCGACGTTCTCGAAGCGCGGTTCCGCGACCTGAAGCCGGGTCTCGAGGAGCTGTTCTTCGGGCAGACCAGCGCCGACCCGGTGGCGTTCTGGGGCAGCCGGGCGGTGGCCGATATCGCCGTCAGGTGCCTGGATTCCAGCCGCCCTGTCCTGGCGGCGGTGCTCGAGGGCCGGGCCGCCGGCCGCATCGACCAGGACCTCGTGCGTCTGGCCTGGTCTTACACCCACATGCATTGCAACCGTCTCGGGATCGATCCCACCGCTGAAGCCATCCTGCGTTACCTGATGCACCGCCTCATGCAGGAGAGGGCCCCCGCGCGGGCCTGAACCCGCCGGCCATGGACCAGCTGCTCCTGCTGCGCGTGGCCACCCTGCCATTCGAGAAGGTGGAGCCTCTGCGGGCAGGCAGCGCAACGCCGCTGCTCGAGCAAGCCATGCTGGAGGAGGAGTTCCTCGAGCCGGAGAACCGCTTTCTCTGCGATGCCCTGCACCGGCTGGCGGGGCCCGCGGCCGGGCTCGAAAGGCAACACGCCCGCGCGCGCCTGGAGCTGCTTGCGCTGCGGCGGGATCTCTTCAACTCACGGGAGATTTCCGAGGATCGGTGCGACCGGCTGCGCGTCACGCTGGGCGAACAGCTGGCCGGGCGGCTGGAGCGATGGCTCGAGCGGCGTCGTCGCCGGGATGGCCTGATGCGCGCTTATCACGACGCGTTCGCGGCCGACAGCAAAGACGCGCTCGGCGAAGCGATGAAGATCGCCCGCGAGCCGCTGTTCGAAGAAGGACTCAGGCTGACGGGCCGGTCACTGCTCGGCGCGGTGCGCGCGGCGGCATCGGTCGATCCGTCGCGAATGGACCGCTTGAGTCACGACCAACGCCACGCCATGGCGAAGGCGACCGCCTATCTTGGCCGGTTCACCACCAAGACGAGCCCGAACGGGGCGTTCTGCGCGACGGCGCTGGCCCGTGTCGCCGATGGGCCGGGCGCTGCCCGCGTGGAAGGGGAGTGCGTGCCGCTGAGAATCGACATGCTGCTGAGCGTACCGGAGGCGCGCAAGATCACCTCTTGCCTGGCCGCGTCACCCGAGACGCAGCCGGCTGTGATTCCACGGCCCAACCCGACGCTGCGCCCGGCCGACGGGGGATGGACTTTCTGGAGGCCGGTCACGCCACGTCGCGCCGACGACGATGAAGTTCTTTCACGTGTCAAGGATCACCCGGTGCTCAGGATGTTTCTCGAGCAGGCGGCGAGTCAGAGCCTGTCCGCGCCGGCGCTCGTCGCCGAGGTGGCCCGGCTCAGTGGATTGGAGTCGGATGACCTGCGCGGGTTCCTGGCCGACCTGGCCGAGCGGGGGATCCTGCTGGCCGAGGTCGAGATCCCGTACACGTCAAGACGCCCTCTGCTGCATCTGGCCGGTGTCTGCCGACAGGCCGGCTGCGCGGCGCCCTGGCTCGACGAGATCGAACAGATCGAAAAAGAAATCGATCGAGCGGCCGATGGTGGATCGATCGAGCGGATCGAGGCGATGAACCGGATCGAGTCGCGGCTGAACAAGCTGCCCAGCGCCCGGGCGCTGTCGTCCGACGATCTCTTCCGGGTGGATGCGGCCGCCGGGCTGCGCGTCTCGATTCCGCGACGCGTCGTGGACGATCTGCGGCAGGCGATGGATCGCTATGCCCGGTTGTTCAGCACGATGTACCCGCAGCGGGCGCACCTCGCGTCATGGGAAAAGCGTTTCCTGAGCCGATACCCGACGGGAACCGACGTCGAGCTGCTCGATCTCTACCATGGCCTCTTCGAGCCATCACGCGCGGTGGAACGGCCGGTGTCGTTTCCCGCGCCGGCCGGACCGGCGGCGGAGTTCTTCGCGCGCCGCGCGCGGCAGGCGGTGGCATCGGGACAGCGCGTGGTGAGCCTGACCGAAGAGGATTGGGCGCTGCTGGCGGGGTCGGAGCCTGCGCCACGCTGGTCGGCCGGCGTCCTGTTCCAGGTGGCGGGTAGGGACGTCGAGGCGATCGAGGCCGGAGAGTATCGCGTGGTGCTCAACGCGCTGTTTTCGGGCGCGGGGCTCGCCGTCGCGCGCTTCGCGCACCTGCACGGGGAGCCGATCGTGCAGGCGCTCAAGGAGCAATGGTCGGCGTTCGAGCCAGAGCACTCGACGCAGCCCGGGGCGCTGCTGGCCGAGGTGACCTACATGCACGGCGGACGGACCGCCAACGCGGGGCTCAGGCCTCCGATTTTTTCCCACGAGATCGAGCTGCCGGGTGAAAAAGCGTCGAGCGGGGCGGTGGCGATACCGCTGAGCGATTTGAGTGTCCGTCATGAC